>NZ_JAMYNE010000115.1:0-512 GCF_040318915.1 Mesorhizobium sp. M0991 | reverse complement strand
GCTCAGGCACCGTTGACATCGTCTTTGCCAACAGCCACGAGATCAAGTCGCTCTACCAGACCGCGTGCTTCGACGAGGCGCTGGCGCAGATCCGCAAGGATTGCAAGATCGCAGCCGTCACCCGCTCGGAAAAGGGCTCGGTCATCGTCCGCGGCGACGAGACCGTCACCATCGAGGCGACCAGGATCCGCGAGCTGGTCGACACGACAGGCGCCGGCGACCTTTATGCCGCCGGTTTCCTCTACGGCTACACGCAGGGCCGCAGCCTGAAGCAGTGCGGCGATCTCGGCTCGCTGGCCGCCGGGCTGGTCATCCAGCAAATCGGCCCAAGGCCAAGGCAGAACCTGCGCCGAGAGGCCGAACAGGCGGGGCTGCTGTAGGGAGCTCGGTCTCGCTCGATGGCAGGGCAATCGCACATCGGCAAGTGCCCCCTCACCCGGATTGCCAACCGAATTGCCAAGGGCAATTCGGGGCAATCCGACCTATCCCCGCGGGGAGAGGTGGGATTGCCC
>NZ_JAMYNE010000114.1:0-517 GCF_040318915.1 Mesorhizobium sp. M0991 | reverse complement strand
AAAGTTCGCAGCGGCGAGATTCATTTCCGGGGCCACCGCATCGACGGAACGCGCCCGGACGAGCTGGTCAGGATGGGCATCGCCATGGTGCCGGAGGGTCGGCGCGTCTTTTCCTACATGACGGTGCGCGACAATCTGATGATGGGCGCCTTCACCCGCACCGACAAGGCCGAAATCGCCAGGACGCTGGACATGGTGCTCACGCGCTTTCCGCGCCTGAAGGAACGCTATTCCCAGACGGCGGGCACGATGAGCGGCGGCGAACAGCAGATGCTGGTGATCGGGCGGGCGCTGATGGCCAAACCGAAGCTTCTGCTGCTCGATGAACCCTCGCTCGGCGTCGCGCCGAAGCTCGTCCAGGACATCGCCCGCTCCATCGTGGCGATCAATCGCGACGAAAAGGTCAGCGTTCTCTTGGTCGAGCAGAATTCGCGCATGGCGCTGCGCATCTCGCAGCGCGCCTACGCACTGACGACCGGAAAGATCGCGCTGGCCGGACATTCGGCTGAGCTGCTTG
>NZ_JAMYNE010000113.1:0-528 GCF_040318915.1 Mesorhizobium sp. M0991 | reverse complement strand
ATCTCCACACCGACAACCTCGGGCTTGTTCGCCGTCAGGGTGCCTGTCTTGTCGAACACCAGGACGTCGACCTTGGCCAAAGACTCCAGATAGACGCCCCCCTTGACCAGAATTCCACTGCGTGCGGCTCGCGCAATGGCTGCGATAATCACCAGAGGAGTCGCCAATCCGAGTTCGGCAGGTGATGTGAAAATCAGCAGAGTGACGATCATCCGAACGTCGCGGGTATAAAGATAAACCGCAACGAGGAAGATCAGCACGACCGGGATCAGCCATGACGCGACCTTATCCGCCAGTTTCTGGACGGGTGCCTGTTCCGCTTCGGCATTCTCGACCAGACTGATGATGCGGGCAAAGGTGGTGTCGGCACCAACCTTCTCGGTCTCGATGTCGAGGGCGCCGGATTCGACGATGGTTCCGGCAAAGACATCGGCGCCATCGCTCTTGTCCTTCGGAATGCTCTCTCCTGTGATCGATGCTTCGTTGACCGAAGCCGCTCCACCGACGACGGTGCCATCGACCGGGATC
>NZ_JAMYNE010000112.1:0-540 GCF_040318915.1 Mesorhizobium sp. M0991 | reverse complement strand
GAAGCCGAACGCGCGCTGGTCGCTGGATTTCGTCCATGATCAGTTCGCCTGCGGCCGGCGCTTCCGCGTCCTCAACATCGTCGACGACGTGACGCGCGAATGCCTGGCTGCGATCCCGGACACCTCGATCTCCGGCCGCCGGGTGGCGCGTGAACTGACGGAACTGATCGCCCGGCGCGGCAAGCCGGGCATGATCGTCTCCGACCACGGCACCGAGTTCACCTCGAACGCGATCCTCGCCTGGTCGAAGGATCATCAGGTGGAATGGCACTTCATCGCGCCGGGCAAGCCGATGCAGAACGGCTTCTGCGAAAGCTTCAACGGGCGGATGCGGGACGAGTTGCTGAACGAAACCCTGTTCTTCGGCCTCGACCATGCCCGAACAACCATCGCCGAATGGGCAGACGACTACAACCGATCGCGCCCACATTCGGCGCTCGGATACATCACGCCTGCGGCTTATGCCGCCAATCTCACCGCAACGGACGATCGGCTGCGCAACCCCGACCAGCTCCGCCGATCACCCGTTGCTCAACCCGC
>NZ_JAMYNE010000111.1:0-548 GCF_040318915.1 Mesorhizobium sp. M0991 | reverse complement strand
GGTCGACGACCGCGCCGACCGCGTCCCACAGAGCCGTGATGGTTCTCTCGGCCTTTGCTCGCAGCAGCGCCTTGAGTTTGGCGAAGGCGTTCTCAATCGGATTGAAGTCGGGACTGTAGGGCGGCAGGTAGAGCAGGCTCGCGCCTGCGGCCTCAATCGCGTCGCGCACGCCGGCGGCCTTGTGGGCGGGAAGGTTGTCCATGACGACTACGTCGCCCTCCGACAATGTCGGGACCAGCACCTGCTCGACATAGGCCAGGAACACGTTGCCGTTCATGGCGCCGTCGTAGACGAAGGGCGCAGTCATGCCCGTCAGCCGTAGCGCTCCGGTGAAGGTCGTGGTCTTCCAGTGGCCATGCGGCACGCCGGCCCGGCAGCGCTCGCCGCGCGGCGCTCTTCCACGCAGGCGGGCCATCTTTGTGGAGAGGCCGGTCTCATCGATGAACACGAGCTTCGCCGGATCAAGATCGAGCTGGCCGTCGAACCAGTCCCGGCGCCGCTTCAGGATGTCGAGGCGACCCTGCTCCAGTGCGTGCGCGGACTTTTTT
>NZ_JAMYNE010000110.1:0-569 GCF_040318915.1 Mesorhizobium sp. M0991 | reverse complement strand
TGCCGCATGACTTTGGTGTTGCCGGTGCAGTCGAACGTGTAGTCGGCGCCGCCGATCTGGTCGGCGCCGCGCTTGGTCATGTTGACGAGATGAGCCACGATATCGCCGTCGATCTCCTTCGGATTGACGAAATGCGTCATGCCGAATTTCTCGCCCCATTCCTTCTTGTCGTTGTTCAGGTCGACGCCGATGATCATGTCGGCGCCGGCCAGGCGCAGGCCCTGGATGACGTTGAGGCCGATGCCGCCGAGGCCGAAGACGACCGCCGTCGCGCCTTGCTCGACCTTGGCCGTGTTGATCACAGCGCCGATGCCGGTGGTGACGCCGCAGCCGATGTAGCAGATCTTGTCGAACGGTGCGTCCGGGTTGACCTTGGCCACCGCGATCTCGGGCAGCACGGTGAAATTGGAGAAGGTCGAGCAGCCCATATAGTGGAACAGCTTGTCCTTGCCGATCGAGAAGCGCGAGGTGCCGTCGGGCATCAAGCCCTGTCCCTGCGTGGCGCGGATCGCGGTGCACAGGTTGGTCTTGCGCGACAGGCAGGACGGGCACTGCCGGCATTCCGGCGT
>NZ_JAMYNE010000109.1:0-648 GCF_040318915.1 Mesorhizobium sp. M0991 | reverse complement strand
CGAAGTCGATCAGCTGAAACGGCGTCTTGCCGACAGCCAGAATCAGACCTACCCATACGTTATGCATGCGTTCGGGTTGGATCTCATCGTTCATGAAGGTGTGTTCCCACCGTCTCACTTCTTCTCATGGCGGTGGTCTGTAGAGAACTTTCCATCCGTCAGGGGACAGCGCGTCCTTGAAATCGGCTGCGGCATGGGTCTGCCTTCAATCCACCTGGCGAAGAACGGAGCTGCCGTCGTCGTCGCAGTCGACATAGATCCTCGTGCAGTCGCAAATACCAAGGAGAACGCTGAACGAAATCATATCGACAACATCGTAGTTCTGCAAAGCGACCTGTTTTCTGCTGTGGAGTGCCCTCAAAAGTTCGACACAATTTACTGGAATATTCCCGACGTTTGCGTTCCGGAAGACTACGTCTACGGCAATGATCTCGAGCGAGGGCTCTTCGATCCTGGTTATAAGATGCTTCGCAGCTTTCTCAAACAGGCCCCCGCGCATCTAGCGGAAGACGGACGAGTACTCTTGGAATTTGCCGAAGGCGACCGTGTCACCACTTTGTCTGACTTGGCAAAGGCAAATGGATATGCCGTCAAGCTAATCGCTCGAGGAGCCCTCCCCGAGGGAGGGAGAGTGTACCAGTTCTACGA
>NZ_JAMYNE010000108.1:0-687 GCF_040318915.1 Mesorhizobium sp. M0991 | reverse complement strand
TATTTTTCATTTCAGCTATTCATGAGAATGTCGACTGCGTTATTTATTGGTGCCGCTATCTATTCCATCGTTTTCGGGAATACATGATAGCGCTTGGAGTCCGCGCTTAGACTTTCTCGAGACCAAGTCGCTGACATTTCCCGATCCTGAGCAGTAGCTACGACGCGGCGGGACGCGCTTCGCGAACTGCTCCGACCTGCCAGCAGATCACTCAGGGAAGAAACCACCCTGCGGCGCTAGGTGCAACCCAGTGTGGCCATACCCGCGGCAGCTCGTGGCCCCTGAGCAGACGTTGATGTGTCGAGGTGCCGGCTGGTGAAGCCCAGCCTTCCCAAGCCCTTGCGCACTTCCGGCGCGCCCATGAACAGTCTCCACAAAAGCCCTGTACGATGGTTCTCGATCATCGCGATGATTGGCCCCTGATTGATCGCTAGATATGTCCGGGAGTACCAGTTGCGAGGTTCGCAAAACGCGTCGACAAAGCCGAAGCGGTCCCATATGCGGTTTCGAGGCTTGGTCAGGAAACCGCGCAGTGCGCGCATCGCTTCCCCCGGAGCATAAGGGAAACTCGACAGGGCAGCGGACGGGGCGATTACGCCAAAGTCCCTGTCAGGTGCACTTGCGATGTATCCTCGCGGCCCATGGCTCGCGGTCAGACCCCAGCAGTCAGGGCCGTATCCCAGATGG
>NZ_JAMYNE010000107.1:0-725 GCF_040318915.1 Mesorhizobium sp. M0991 | reverse complement strand
AGCCTTCGTGATAGATGCCCGGATCAATGGGGTGGCGAGTTGATCCCGCCGCCAGCACGAAGGTGAGCATGCATTCGTTCCAACCTCTGATCGGGCTGTCCATCGCCCAGCCGTGGTTCGGGCTCCAGTGCCACATCAGTTGCCGGGCCCCGCGTGTGAACCAGTTCCACTCGGCCTGTGACAACAGCGCGTTCACGCTATGGCGAAGGCGTGCTTCCTCGGTTGCCATCCCGGCGAAATACTCGCGGGCGCAGATCAGACCTTGAAACAGGAAAGTGGTTTCGACCAGATCAGCGCCGTCATCCTTGCGACGGAATGGAATTGTCGCACCGGTACGGCCATTGATGAAATGCGGGAACACGCCGTGGTAGCGCGGCGAGCTTTCCAGGAAATCCAGCATTCGATGCAATCGGCATAATGCCGCCGCGCGATCGATCCAACCGCGTTCAACAGCAACGATGATTGCCATGATGCCGAAGCCAGAGCCGCCAATGGCTGCGAGATCGTTGGCCGGAGCACCGGTGGTCTTCTGTCGATCTCGGGCAAGACCACTGACGGGATGTGCGCCTTCCCAGAAGTACCGGGCCGTTTGCCGTTGCACGATATCCAGCAGCGCTTCATCTTCGAGGTCGCGAACGTTTGCCGGGAAGTCGGGTGCTTGGAGCGTGCTGGGAATCATCGAGCCGGTGTTCCTGAAATGGGCATACAGACCGCCGGTCAATATG
>NZ_JAMYNE010000106.1:0-740 GCF_040318915.1 Mesorhizobium sp. M0991 | reverse complement strand
TCTCGATTTCAAGATCGACATGCACAATCCGGGCAAGTTCGCTGCGCTGCTGCGCGACGACCTGACGCTGTATCTCAGCGCCCCAGGTGCGGGGAGCGGTGGTCAGGCGGGCGGCGATCCGAAGCCAGGCGGGTG
Organism: Mesorhizobium sp. M0991; assembly: GCF_040318915.1. NCBI lineage: Bacteria > Pseudomonadati > Pseudomonadota > Alphaproteobacteria > Hyphomicrobiales > Phyllobacteriaceae > Mesorhizobium > Mesorhizobium sp. M0991. The sequence continues at coordinate 605 of NZ_JAMYNE010000106.1, read as the reverse complement.
GAACCGATTTATGATCGTTACGAACGAGGTCGATGTCCTTATTGAGCGGTTGCGCCGGGCTGATGCAAGATTCCGCGGCGAAATCAGCGACGGCGGTGCCGGTCGCGCCATCTTGCTCGAAGATCCATCGGGCAACGTCATCGAGCTATTCGAGTTCAAAAACGACTGAGCCTGACGTAGAGCTGGTGACGGCGGGCGGTTGGTTTTGATGCGTCTGCTCATGGTCATGTCGCGTTCCGCCACCGACGACAGATTTCTGCCGTCTTTGATCAAAAGCGGACGAGCCGGAATCCACCCCGGTGACGGTGTTCGACACGGAGTCCCGACCAATTGAGCGTAGCATTTGCCAAGGAGGAAAGCGCCGAGACAGCATCGGAAACCATCCTGCCGGCTCGCCCTATCTCCGGTCGGATCAACCTCGTCACGGACGCGGGCCTCAAGATGCTGCAGGATGAATTGGCTCGCGCTCAGCAGGCTCTCGAGGCCGCTAACGCGCTGGAAGATGTCAACGAGAGGCGACGGCAGTCGGCGGTTCCGGTTCGAGATATGCGCTATTATGCCGAACGCGTCCGTACGGCTCAGCTTATGTCGGTGCCGACGTCTAA
>NZ_JAMYNE010000105.1:0-750 GCF_040318915.1 Mesorhizobium sp. M0991 | reverse complement strand
CCGCCTATATTCGACGAGCGCAAAAAGGCTGCCGACGATCGTGGACAGGATGAAAATCGTGAAAGCCATGCCGAGCGTCACGGGTACGGCGCCCAGAATTTCCTGCGAGTCCTGGAGCAGAATTTCGGTATCAAACATGGTCGGATTACCCTTACGTCACACGCTCGCGACGGCCGCGTTCTTGATCTGAGCTGTTGTCGTCGCCTCTGGCGCTTGCATTGGTGAGCGGAGCTCGAAGAAGCGCACGATGAGCCACGCGACAAGGCACATCAGCGAATAGATAACCGCCAGCACGAGGTACGTTTCGAACTGGTACTGGTTATAGTCGCGCTCCACGATCAAGTGCGCGGTCGCCATCACGTCCGCAGCCCCGATGTACATGACCAGCGCAACGTCATGGATCAGGTAGATGATCGAGTTTCCATAGCCCGGCAATGCGAAGTGCACCGCTTGCGGGCCGACTACGCGGGTGATCTTCTGTCGGAAGGTATATCCCAGACTGTCGGCCGCATCATGCTGGCCGGGATCGACAGCCAGGTATGCAGGTCGCATGACTTCCGACAGATACCCTCCATGATAGAGGCTCAGCCCCACCATCGCAGCGATCGTTGCAGAAATAAGATCCTTGGCGCCGAACAGGATCACCAACAAGGGCAGCCCGTAGAACGCGACGAACAACTGCAGGACGACGGGAACACTCCGGGCATAGGACACGTAGAGGTCAGTCAGATGACTGATCACCGGAATCCT
>NZ_JAMYNE010000104.1:0-778 GCF_040318915.1 Mesorhizobium sp. M0991 | reverse complement strand
TCGTCCCGAAGATCTCGCGCGCCATCTTCGCGGTTGTGACCGCTTCCTTGACGGAGTGGCAGCCTGCGGTGTTGGCAAGGATTCTCGTGCCAAGCGAGCGGATCAGCGACCAGAATTTTTCGCCTTCCCTGCGGCCTGCCATCTCACGTCGCAAGGAGACGGTCACCACCGACGTGCCTGACGCCTTGACCGCATCGGCAAGGATGGCCGGCGAAGGATACTGAGCCGTGCCGAGAAGCAGGCGGGAGGGAAGCGTTGTCCCGAGAAGATCGAACATGCTAGCCTCCCTGCATCGGCGAGAGGATTTCGATCCGGTCGCCGTCGCTCAACTGGAATTCCGCCCGGTTGGCTTTGTGCACGAGGTCGCTGTTGACGGCCGTCGCCAGCCAATCGCCCTCATAGTCGAGCGCGGCAAGCAGCTCCGCCAGCGTGGTGGCGGCAACCTCATGCGCTTCGCCATTGACCGTTAGTTTCATGGGCAAGCTCCTTGGTTCTGTCTTGACTGAAAATCAGGTCGGCAGCCTGGCGCGCCATAGCGGGGGCGAGGAGAAAGCCGTGACGATAGAGTCCGTTGATCGCTATGATCTCGCCGTTCGTTTCCACGCGCGGCAGGTTGTCGGGAAAGGCTGGACGGACGCCAACACCGGTTTCAACGATCTCGGCCTCGCCAAAGGCCGGATGGAGGGCATAGGCGGCACCCAGCAGCTCCATCATCGATCGCGCCGTGACCGGTCCGACAGACTGGCTTTCAATCATCGTCGCGCCGATCATGAAACGG
>NZ_JAMYNE010000103.1:0-792 GCF_040318915.1 Mesorhizobium sp. M0991 | reverse complement strand
GAAGTCGACGTCGTTGGCGCGGCACCAGTCGATGACCTGCGGGTTGCAATAATGGCTATCGCCGCGGAGCAGGATTCGAATGTTCGGCCAGTTGATCCGGATCGCCCGCACCAGACGGCGCAGGTGGGGGCGGATCTCAGCCCCACTCGGCCGCTTGGCCGGTCCCAGGATCGCGCTGACGAACCGTCCCGCACCATCGAACACGACGATCGGCTGGAAGCCGTACTCGTCATGGTGGGCATTGAACAGGCGAAGCTGTTGGCCTCCGTGCACAGCGTCGAAGGTGTCGTCAATGTCGAGTACGATCCGCTTCGGCACCTGCCGGAACGAGGCGCAATAGAGATCGACCATCGCCCGTCCCATCGCGACCAGCTCCCGCACGCCGGGTAGGTTCTCCAGCCGGCACAGCGTCGATTGCGACGCCAGATCCCGACCCGACGGCAGCGCATCCTGGGCCATCTTGAAGACCGGATCGCGGCGCAGCCGGTTGGCGTCGTTGCCGTCCTCGTAGCCGGCGGCGATCATCTTCATGCGAAAGCCGATCATGTCCGCCAGGCTGTGGACGACCTGGTCCGGGCAGCGCGGATCGTCGATGCAACGCGCCAGACGCTCGGCCACCCGCAACCGCTTTTCCACCTCGGCCAAGGCCAGAACGCCGCTGTTGGACGACAGCATGCCGCCGTCGAAACGGGCGACGACGGACTTGCCGCCGACTGATGACAAACCGCTCAGCGGCAGCGCAAGATCGTTCATGGTGGGTGTGGTCTCCGGGAAATGGTTCGGATCGGCTTA
>NZ_JAMYNE010000102.1:0-913 GCF_040318915.1 Mesorhizobium sp. M0991 | reverse complement strand
CAAAACCGTTGGCGACGTTGTCCAGCTAGGGCAGCGCGAACTCGAGATCCTGTCCATTTCTTAGTTGGGCATCGGGCTACGACGCTCGACCGAATTGCAGGCATGTTCTGTGACTTCGTCGCGGTCAACCGCCACCGTCACGTTTGGTACACCGTCAGGTGACGCGCGCGAGTTACACCCGTCGCCGTAACATGGAGGTTGCCAGCTTGCCGCGAGCCACCCATTCTGCGCTTAATAGCGGCAACTCAGGGGCGAGTAATGGGCCGATTGCTTACTGTCGGGTTTCAGTCGCGCTCGACGGATAGCATAATGACAGCGCAGCCGACTGCCGTCGCGTTGGCACTTAAATTGATCGACGAAGGGGTGCGTGACGGCGACTGTGAGTCCGCCTCCCGGATATCGACCGTTCTGACAACAGGCAGTCATAACCGATTGAGCATGCTCGTAAGGTCGGCTAACTTACAAACGACAGGCAATAAAAATTATTCATTGGGGGCAATCATGAATTCGATCGGGTCGGCGATCGCAAAGGGACTGTTTTTGGCTGGTCTGTTCATATCGGCGGGATCAGCGCTGGCGGCGAAGAGCGATGACGGATTCGCAGCCTTCTGGACAAAATTCAAGGCTGCCGTCGGCAAGAGCGACCAAAAAGCCGTATCGCAGATGATCAAATATCCCATCTATTACAATGACCAACGGCAAGTAGATGACTTCCCTTTGATCTGGAAGGGTGCTTTCACAATAGCGCAGCGGAATTGTCTTGCCAAGGAGAAGCCCGTCAAAGACACCAATGAAGGTAATGTCACGTATTCCGCTTTCTGCGGCTCGCTTATCTATGTCTTTGGCAAAGATGGAGCCAGCTGGAAATTGACGGACTTTGCTGAAGACGATTGATCGCCCCACTCAGACCCGC
>NZ_JAMYNE010000101.1:0-922 GCF_040318915.1 Mesorhizobium sp. M0991 | reverse complement strand
CGCTTGAATATGCAACCCGATCCGTCAAGGATCACAACGTGAACAGGGCTAACTTATAGACGCGGACAAAACGGGGAGCACGTCAATAGCCATCGCCGTGGGGCAGGAGATCAACCAACAATTGAACCAGCCCGCCGTCCTTACCTCGTGCTTTGAGATGGTACGAGCACCACGGACGTTGTTCGTTCAGTAAAGAAAGTCGGCTCTGGCGAGCAGCCGGACGTGTCGCACAACCCGCTCGCGACGCACGCCCAGAATCTCCGCTAGCTCGCAGACAGTTAGGTCCGCATGCGCGCAAAGGCCCAGGATTCGAAGGCGATCAAAATGCGCTGCCGTGCGTAGGCGACTCACCAGTGTCATCATGGGTCAGGACCAAGCCACATGGAAAGCCGGGGCACTCGTCCTACTGAATTTGTCATTTCGCGTTCTCCACAGATGTTGCAGCTTTCGAACCAAATTATATGGTTCGTTGTGCAGCGACCGGACAATCTTGGTGGCCGTGAAGATACTGTTTTGAGCCGATATGGCTGTGTCGAACAAACAAGATGGGCGCTCTTCTTGCGATTGGCTTTAGCTTCAGCGGGTCGAAGAATAAGCGGCGCACGGTTTGGACCCCACTGACCTCAGACGTTGCAATAAGCCTACCATTCACAGCGAACCGGAGTTGCTAAGAGTCTATGAATTTCCTTGAAGGATCTGTTGCAACGTTTGCCCAGCCGCTCTTGCTCCCGGCTTGCAGCGGTCAATCTCGAGCACACTGATCGCCGTGATGCAAAGATGACAAAGGAAGATTCCCTTTCAAACCGATCTTCTTCCTGGCCAAGTAGTTCGTAGTCCGTTGTGTGCGTCAAGTTCTGCAAAATGGCGTGGCATTGCGGTGACGTCGGCGTGTCCGCCGCGCAGCTCCCGTGTTTAGCGGAGC
>NZ_JAMYNE010000100.1:0-940 GCF_040318915.1 Mesorhizobium sp. M0991 | reverse complement strand
GCCATTAATGTACTTCGACACCGCGACGTAACAAAGAATTCTATGAACTTTCACATACGTGAGGGCGACTTCAGGCTATCAGGGCACTTGAGTTTGCAAAGTTACCGCGTCCTCACGGTTTGGATATTTATGCCGCGGGAACCGCTTTCGCGCTGAATTAGAGCGCGCTTGGGGCGTCGAGTCATCCAGGTTGCGAGGCAATGCAGGAGAAAGTTATGGGTGCCAAGAAAGCCAAAGTGACAGCTGGTAGAGGAGCGAAAGCCTGTGCGCTGGGCAGTGACGTCCGTCCACTGACCGGTATTCGCGTTTTGGCATTCACGCACTATGCCGCGGGCCCAATCGCGGCGCAGTATCTCGGTTCGCTTGGGGCGGAGGTCATCAAGATAGAGGCTCCGAGTGGCGATTATCAGCGTAGGGGGATCAAGGAGTCGACGGCGGCTCCCGACGCACCCAGTCCTTATTTCCTGGGCCTAAATCGCAACCAGCGTTCACTGTCTATTGATCTGAAAAGGCCGGACGGACAGGCCATTATCCGCCAGATGATCTCGCAGGCGGATGTCATTCTCGAGAATTTCCGGCCGGGGGCTTTAGAGCGGATGGGGCTGTGCAGCGGCAAACTTATTGCCGAACACCCCAGCCTCATCTATTGCTCGATCGCGGCTTACGATCCGGCCGGTCCCAGCCGCGACAAGCCGGGGCAGGATCTGATTATCCAAGCCCTGTCCGGCATCGCTAGCCTCGGCGGGCCAGCCGGTGGTCCGCCCATTCCCGCCGGCGCCTATATCGTTGATACCTATACGGCATCGCAGGCGGTTATCGGCATTCAGGCGGCGTTGCGCCAGCGCGACCATACAGGGCTTGGTCAATGGGTGCGCGTGGATATGATGTCGTGCGCACTTCACTTGTTGGCATCGGAGTCTAGCTATGCGCTGAACGCGCA
>NZ_JAMYNE010000099.1:0-971 GCF_040318915.1 Mesorhizobium sp. M0991 | reverse complement strand
GGCACAGGCAAGGCCAATACCAGTTGTGCCGCCCGTAACGACTGCAGTTCGCGGATACGCTACGAGACTCACGCCTGCTCCTCCAGCTTCTCGAAGAGCGAGATTGGCGGAAAAGCGCTCGGATCCGTGATCATGTCGATCAGGAGCGGCAGCTTCCCGGTGAGCCCGCGGTCAAGCGCTTCCGCAAGCTCATCGGGACGACTAACTCGCACGGCCGGGCAACCACAGGCTTCTGCGATCTTTGCATGGTCGACTACGCTAAAGTGGCAAGCGCTTGTATACCCTTTGAACTTGACCGTCTCGGCGTGCTTCTGAAAGCCTAGAATGCCGTTGTTGAGGACGATAACAGTAAGTGAAATGCCAGAGCGAACCAGCGTCTCGAGTTCAGCCCAGCTGTGGCCGAAGCCACCATCACCAACTATGGCGACGACAGGATGGTCGGGACGAGCAACCTTCGCTCCGATTGCAAGTGGCAACCCCCATCCCAGGCCCGCCAGGCCGCGCGGGGTAATAAACCGCATTCCGGCTTTCAGACTGCGGAGCTGCCCCGTGACCCAAAATGACGAATAGCTGGCGTCGGTCACGACCGTAGTCTCGGGCGTCAATCGGGATTGAAGCTCATGCATTAGGTATTCGGGGCGGAGCGGGGCATTCTCCCGGTGAGCTACCTCGTACCTATCGCTTTCAAAATCCCGCCATGCGGCGGCGACCCTCGCTTCCACGCCGGCCCTCGCTTGTTGGCGGACAGCCAAGGACTGCGCTTCCAGCGCCTGGCGCAAGTCTCTGAGCGTTTCAGCAGCGGATCCGACCAGCCGCAAGGCCTCGTACGTCCGCCCAATCTCGCCCGGATCAATATCTATATGGATGATCTTCGCCGTGGGCGGGATAAGACGCCAGTTGTCAGTCGCATTCTGATTTGTACGCGTTCCGACAAGCAACACCACGTCTGACTCGTCAAGAAGCACCCGGCT
>NZ_JAMYNE010000098.1:0-1140 GCF_040318915.1 Mesorhizobium sp. M0991 | reverse complement strand
GGGCGTCGCACCGTGCTGCTGGATCAACTCCCGGATACGGTCGGCATCGTAGGCCTTGTCGGCCAGGACGATGATGCGCGGGCCGAGATGGTCGAGCAATCGATCGGCGATCTGCCCATCGTGCGTTTGTCCCGCCGTCAGGCCGAGCCGGATCGGAAGTCCTTGCGCGTCGACGACGACGTGGATTTTGGTCGTGAGGCCACCTCGGCTGCGACCGAGACAATTATCTGCGCCCCCCTTTTTGCCGTCGCAGCCTGCTGGTGCGCCCGAATGGAAGTGCTGTCGATCATCTGGATTTCACCATCATGCGCTCCGCTGATGGCGTCCATGAGCCGATCCCAAACACCTGCTTTTCGCCAACGCGAGAAGCGGTTGTAGCAGGTGGTGCGTGGCCCATAGCGCTCGGGCAGGTCGCGCCATGGCGCACCGGAGCGCAGCACCCAGAAGATTCCGTTTAACACGCGTCGGTCATCGACGCGCGGCACGCCTCTAGGTTTGTTGGGTAACAGCGGTTCGATCACGCGCCACTCGAAGTCGGTCAGGTCATATCGGCTCATATTGAGCCTGAATCACAATCCCGCGCGATATGGAAGCGAGTTGGTAAACCCATCAAAATCAGACGTTCAGCGCTACAGCCTAATCGTAGTAGCCCGGTCCGAATGTTATCGCGGACATCACAGGTTGATCGGCTTCGCCTGTCGAGGACCAAACGCCTATACCAAGCTGCGTTGAGGTTGCGCCATCCGGCTCCAAGCGTAACTTCGGGTCGAGAGATTGGAGAATCTGTGTCGCTTCGCCCATCGATACCGAGATAAGAGCCAATCCGTTCAATGTCGGGTTGCTTGGGCTTGCAAACTCCAAGGCCTCCAGGCGCTCGTCGGAATCATAGTAGGCAAAAACGCCTGCATCCGCCCAATAATCTATCGGATTGCCTTCGGGTGTACGCTTAAACGGCTGGTGCTTACCACCGAAAAATGTCCGAACGCTTCCTTTGGACGATCCAATCGGAAGACCTCTCAATCCACCGCCGGGTTCTAATGCGAGTTCAGTCATTCCTCGACAATATGCGCGATCTGTCAAACGACGCAACGATCGCTTTTCACCCATCTCCCTCATTCCCATTTATGGGTTCACGACCTA
>NZ_JAMYNE010000097.1:0-1203 GCF_040318915.1 Mesorhizobium sp. M0991 | reverse complement strand
TGACGTGCTCCCCTGAAATGTCCTCGGTTTGAGGTTAGCCTGTTCCTCGGATGAGGAGACAGGCAATGAAGCGATCGAGATTTTCTGACGAACAGATCATCGGCATTTTGAAGGAACACCAGGCTGGGCTTTCGGCGACGGATCTGTGCCGCAAATACGGTGTGAGCGACGCGACCTTCTATAAGTGGCGCTCGAAGTATGGCGGCATGGATGTGTCGGAGGCGAAGCGGCTGAAGAGCCTTGAGGAGGAGAACGGCAAGCTGAAGCGTCTGCTGGCCGATGCCATGCTCGACGTCTCGACCTTGCGCGAGATGCTCGGAAAAAACTTCTAACGCCCGGGTCGAGGAGGACTGCCGTGACCTGGGCGATCGAGAACAAGGGCTATTCGCAGCGTCGCGCCTGCGGGCTCGTCGGCATGGAGCCGCGGGTCTACCGCTACCGTCCGTCCCGACCGGATGATGCCGGTTTGCGCAAGCGGCTGCGGGATCTGGCCGCCGAACGCCGGCGCTTCGGCTATCGTCGGCTGCACCTTCTCTTGAAGCGCGAAGGCGTGGCGGTGAACTGGAAGAAGCTCTATCGCCTTTATCGCGAGGAGCGGCTGACGGTGCGCAAGCGCGGTGGTCGCAAGCGGGCCTTGGGCACCAGGGCGCCGATGGCGATACCGCAGGGCGCCAACCAGCGCTGGAGCCTCGACTTCGTCTCCGACACGCTGACCGATGGTCGCCGCTTCCGGATACTATGCGTCATCGACGACTTCAGCCGGGAGTGTCTGGCCACGGTCGTCGACAACTCGATCTCGGGTGAGCGTGTCGCCCGCGAACTCGACATCATCGCCGAACATCGCGGCTACCCCTGCATGATCGTGTCGGACAACGGCACCGAGCTGACCTCGAACGCCATTTTGGCTTGGCAGGAGGATCGGCATGTCGAATGGCACTACATCGCACCGGGCAAGCCGATGCAGAATGGCTTCGTGGAAAGCTTCAATGGTCGGCTACGCGATGAGTGCCTCAACGAACGGCTCTTCACCAGCTATCGGCACGCCCGCAACAGCATCGAAGAATGGAGGATCGACTACAATGTGAATCGCCCACACACGAGCCTCGATGGGCTCACCCCGCTTGAATATGCAACCCGATCCGTCAAGGATCACAACGTGAACAGGGCTAACTTATAGACGCGGACAAAACGGGGAGCACGTCA
>NZ_JAMYNE010000096.1:0-1312 GCF_040318915.1 Mesorhizobium sp. M0991 | reverse complement strand
GCAGCTACGACCGACGCGCGTCCTCCGCGGCGCCGGATTGCGGGAGTATCAGCATCCATCATTGCGTCCCCTGCAGCCGAATAATCAGCATCCCACCATCTTCTGATAAGGCGGGCCGTGCTTAGTTTCGCAATGATGATAGCGACTAGCGAGCGCTCCGAGAATTCGTAAAAGGTTTCGCCAGCCTTAAACCCAGTTTATATCTAGGTCGCTCGTGCGCAAGCTGCGAGGGATAAGCCACGGTAAGGGCTAATTTCAATCACGGGCGGAGTTCTTCAGACTGACCAAGAAACCAGTCAACCAAAACCTTGCACCTCTTGTTCTTGCTGGCATCCTCGCTGGCTAACAGAAAGAAGGCCCTGTCGGTCTTGATTTGGGTTGGCAATGCTTTGACGAGAAGGCGGTTGTTGAGCAGCTGCTGGGCGGTCAGGGACCATCCCAACGCTATTCCTTCACCGGCAAGCGCTGCTTGAAGCGTCAGCTGGTAGTCGTTGAAGACAATGTTCGGTGTGATCTCGCCGGCATCTCCGCCTGCCAACTCGACCCACTCGGGCCAGCCCATCCGCTTGCGAAAATCATCGGAAGAATGAATGAGCTGGTGGTGAACCAGCTCATCGACGGTCTGTGGAGCAGGGTGCGCCAGAAGATACGCGGGGGAGCAAACGGGAAAGATGATTTCGTCGCAAACGAACCAGCTGTTGACCCTTTCAAAATCCCGGGGCCGCACCCACACCGTGACGTCGATCTCATGATCCGGCTCGACATCCCGATCGGTGGCGACAACCTTGATCCTGACGTCCGGATGCTCTTCCTGAAAATGATAGAGTTGGGGCGCCAGCCAATGTGCCGCTAGAGATGTCGACGCTGCGAAGGTGATGTACTTCGTTCCGCGATCGGAGATGATCTCAAGCCGCTGTTCCAGACGGCGGAAGCTGGTGCGCACCTCGTCATAGAGCTGCCTGCCAGGTTCTGTCAGCTGCACTCCTCGGTTATCTCGGACAAAGAGTGCGGTCCCGCAATGCTTCTCGAACGTCTTGATCGAGTGCGAGACGCTCGGTTGCGTCACGTTAAGCTCGCTTGCTGCACTCTTGAAACTCAGGGTTCGGGCCGCGGCTTCGAAGACAAAAAGCGAGTGCGTCGAGGGTACCAGGTTACGAAGCTTTGACATGAAGCAGGTCTATATCAGCCGTGATCTTTTCCGTCTACGCGACCGACAGCACATGGTCTATTCGGACAGGAAGAACGCTAGAGCAGCCGTTGGCGCAACTACGCTACCGGCCGCATTCACCTAGAGAGTTGGCAGTGAACTCAT
>NZ_JAMYNE010000095.1:0-1422 GCF_040318915.1 Mesorhizobium sp. M0991 | reverse complement strand
ATGTCTTCTGTGGATGGCTCCCGCGATGCAAGAGGTAATTCGACATTATGGCGCGTTGGTCGGGTGCAGTCTTCTGTCCGGCCTGTTGATGCAGCCATTCGAGACTGCTGGCCCTGATGGGGTCGGCGAACTGGGTCCCAATCTGCTTATCAGGCTATGATGCCTCCGACATCGCATGGGTTGTCCCTGTTCCCGGCCTGACCGGTCTCGCCATCACATCGCGTCGCTCTCACAACCTCATGGAGCCGATCGATCGGCTCGATCTGATTTCTGCTTCAGTGTCTTCTGCGCAACTTACGCTGCAAGGTTCGGAGCATGACGCGCCTGATAGGTTTCGCCGCGCGCCATGATAGCCCACACCACGCGGGCCATCTTGTTTGCCATCGCTACGCTCGCCACGCGCGCTGGCTTCCTGGCGAGCAACGCGAGGAGGCGCGGATCCGCAGCCTCGGGCTTATGCCTTGCCCGTCGGATCAGGGAGGTCGCGCCGATCACAAGGAGCTTTCTCAGGTACCGGTCGCCCATCTTGGTGATGTGCCCGAGACGGTCCTTTCCGCCGCTCGAGTTTTGCGAAGGTGTCAGCCCGAGCCAGGCGGCAAACTCTCGACCCGAGCGGAACTGACCCGGATCAGCAACCGAGGCCGCCAACGCTGTGGCACCGATCGGGCCAATGCCAGGTATGGTCGATAGACGCCGTGCCACTTCATTCGTTCTTTGTTGGGCAAGGATCGACCGGTCAATGGTCTGGAGCCGGGCATGGGTGTTGAGCACCTGCTCGCACAGGATACACAGAATCTGCAGTGCCATTGCCGGTACGTCCAATGTGGATTTCTTCGCGGCTATCTGGCGCGCCAGCTTAAGCGCCCGCTCCAAACCTTGGGGAATGTCGATGCCGAACTCAGCCAACAGGCCGCGGATCATGTTCACGAGTTGCGTGCGCTGCTTGACCAGAAGATTGCGTGTGCGGTGAAGCGACAGGGCCGCCTGTTGCTCGGCCGACTTCATCGCCACGAAGCGCATGGTCGGGCGTGTTGCCGCTTCGCAAATCGCTTCCGCGTCCACCGCATCATTCTTGCCGCGCTTCACATAGGGCTTCACGTAGGACGGTGGCATCAGGCGGACTTCATGGCCGAGCTCCGTCAGTTCTCGAGCCCAGTGATGTGCCGTCCCGCAGGCCTCCATGCCGATCAGGCAGGGTGGCAACTTGGTGAAGAACGGCAGAACTTGCGATCGGCGCAGGGCCTTGCGCACGACAACGCCCCCAGACGCGTCGACGGCATGAACCTGAAAAATGCGCTTGGCCAGATCAAGGCCCACGGTGGTAATCTGCATGGCGGATGGCTCCTTTGCTCGGGTTGCCTGACAGCAAACCCACTGTGGCACTCAGATGCCGGGAGCGGGAGCCATCCACCTCATCTGCTT
>NZ_JAMYNE010000094.1:0-1478 GCF_040318915.1 Mesorhizobium sp. M0991 | reverse complement strand
GGTCGGTGCGTGGCACCGCATAAAGCGGAAAGCGCGGATGAAGCAGCCTGACTGGGCGCGACAGCGAGACATCAGGCGTATTCAGGATTAGCATCTCGCCGCGAACGCCGCGCAGTCGGTCATCGCCCGCCGCCATTCCCGTGCATTCGATCTGGCGATCGAAACCGGAAACAGCCGAAGCGTCGGCGCCGAAGTGGAACTCGACGCCCATCGCCGCCAGCCTATCATGAAGTGCCGCCATCGCCTGACGCGGGTCGAGATGGGCTTCGTCGGGGAAGAGCAGTCCGCGGCGGAAGCGGCCGGCGAGGTCGGGCTCGAGCAACACGATTTCATCTTCATCGACACGCCGATGACCCGAGGTGCGGCTGGCGAACCGGTCGAGCTCGCCCGCATCGCGCGGCGCGGCCACGACCAGGGTTCCGGCCCGTGTCACGTGACCCGGCAGTACCGCATCCCACCAGTCGGCGGCATCGCGTCCGAGATCCAGCACTGGCTGCTCCGCGCTTTCACGCTCGCACCATGGCGCCAGCATACCGCCGGCGAACCATGACGCATTGCCGCCAAGGCTGTGCCTTGTCTCGGCAACGGTCACAGCCGCGCCGCGCGTGGCGAGTTCGAAGGCGACGGTGAGGCCGCCGACGCCAGCCCCTTTGACCAGCAGTCTCATGATCGCTCATGTGCCTCCGGCACAAGCGGTGCGCCGGTCTCGTCCGAGGGCACGTAGAGGTCGCCGCCCTCGCGGTATTTCGCCGCCATCGCGGCCATTCCCTCTTTTTGGGCCTCCGTGCGGATATCGTGAGAGATACGCATGGAACAGAATTTCGGACCGCACATCGAGCAGAAATGTGCCAGCTTGTGCGCCTCCTTGGGCAAGGTCTGGTCGTGGAAGGACCGCGCGGTTTCGGGATCGAGCGACAGGTTGAACTGGTCCTCCCAGCGGAACTCGAAGCGCGCCCGGGAAAGGGCATCATCCCTAACCTTTGCAGCCGGATGACCCTTCGCCAGATCGGCGGCATGGGCGGCGATCTTGTAGGTGATTACGCCGGTCTTGACGTCGTCGCGATCGGGAAGGCCAAGATGCTCCTTGGGCGTGACGTAGCAGAGCATGGCTGTGCCGAACCAGCCGATCATGGCGGCGCCGATACCTGAGGTGATGTGGTCGTAGCCTGGCGCGATGTCGGTCGTCAGCGGGCCAAGCGTATAGAACGGCGCCTCACCGCAGACGGCGAGCTGCTTGTCCATGTTCTGTTTGATCTTGTGCATCGGCACGTGGCCCGGCCCCTCGATCATCACCTGGCAGTCCTTTGCCCAGGCGATCTTCGTCAATTCACCGAGCGTTTCCAGCTCGGCGAATTGCGCCGCATCATTGGCGTCGGCGATCGAGCCCGGACGAAGCCCGTCGCCGAGCGAGAAGGAGACGTCATAGCCGCGGCAGATGTCGCAGATTTCCGCGAAATGCTCGTAGAGGAAGCTTTCCC
>NZ_JAMYNE010000093.1:0-1503 GCF_040318915.1 Mesorhizobium sp. M0991 | reverse complement strand
GCGGCCTTATCCCGCCGGATCCCGAATTCATCGCTGCTGTCGCCGAAACCGCGCGGCAATATGGCATTCTCGTCGTCTGCGACGAAGTGCTCAACCTGCGCCAAGGCTATCGTGGCGCCTCCGCACGTTACGGGTTCGAGCCTGACCTAATTGCCGCAGGCAAGATCATCGGCGGAGGGTTTCCGATCGGGGCCATCGGCGGATCGCGTCGCGTGATGAGCGTCTTCGACGGATCGACCGGACGGGCCAAAGTGGCGCAGGGCGGTACATTTTCTGCGAACCCGGTCTCCATGGTCGCTGGTCGCATCAGCATGGACGCCATGACCGAGGCGGCGTTCGCTCGCTTGGAGGCAATGGGAGATCGCCTTCGCTCAGGCCTGACCGCCGCTATCCGACGGCATCGGGCTCACTATGTTATCAGCGGTGCAGCCTCGCTGTTCCGAATCCATCCCAAGCAAACGCTGCCACGCGACTATCGTGAAGCCTGTCCGACGCCCGACGAGGCGGCCTCGACCACGGCGATGACCCGTTTCTTCCGTAACGAGAGCATCATACTGCCTGCCGGTGCTGCGGGCTGCCTGTCGACGGCCATGTCTGATGCCGACATTGACAAGATAACGGGCGCTTTTGAACGGTTTCTGGCATTGACTTCGGAAGGGGGGGTGCGCTGATGAACACTCGTGCACAATCGATCCCGGCAACGGCCATCTCCGACACTGTAGCTGAACGTGTGGCTCGTGCGCTGCAACGTCATGGCGTGGACACTATCTTCGCCCAAAGCCTCCCTTCCGCGGTGATCCTTGCCGCGGAGAAGATCGGCATCCGGCAAGTTGCGTACCGTCAGGAAAACATGGGCGGCGCCATGGCCGACGGGTACGCCCGTCGCTCCGGCAAGGTTGCCGTAGTGGCTGCGCAGAACGGCCCCGCCGCGACGCTGCTAGTTCCGCCGTTGGCCGAAGCGCTTAAGGCCAGTGTTCCGATCGTGGCCTTGGTGCAAGAGGTCGAGCGCGATCAAGCCGATCGCAATGCCTTCCAAGAACTCGACCACATTGCGCTCTTCCAGGCGTGCAGCAAGTGGATCCGCCGCGTCGTCGTCGCTACCAGGATTGATGACTACATTGACGCTGCTTTCACCGCCGCAGCGTCGGGCCGGCCGGGTCCAGCAGTGTTGCTGCTACCCGCCGATCTGTTGCGCGAACAGGCTCCTGCGCCAACTTTCGCCCGACATGCCAAGCTCGGCTATTGGCCCCTGGACCGCATTCGGCCCGATGCCAATTCCATTGAAGAGGCGGCCCGCGCCATCGCGCAGGCTCGTGCTCCGGTTGTCCTTGCCGGCGGCGGCGTTCACGCTGGTGGCGGGGCGGCGGAACTCGCGAGACTCCAGGAGGTAGCGTCGCTTCCGATCTTCACCACCAATATGGGGAAGGGTGCTGTAGACGAGCATCATCCCTTATCCGCTGGTGTCTTGGGGTCTTTGGTAGGACCCCGGTCTCTCGGCCGTCA
>NZ_JAMYNE010000092.1:0-1843 GCF_040318915.1 Mesorhizobium sp. M0991 | reverse complement strand
GCTGTCCGGCAAGACTTTTGGGGCGATGTCGTCGAGCCATGCCTTGAGAGCATGGAGGATCGGGACACTATGTTGCTGGCGGAAGTGGCGAATGCAGTGATCTCGCGTTTCGCCGTCATCGGGGATTTCGTTCCGCGCCTGCCTTTCAACCCGATAGAGCTGTTCAAAGAACCGGAGCGCCTGTTCCGGCGGGCCGCCGCCTTTCTTCCTCGCCTTTAGGGCATCGACGAAGCGCCGCCTGGAATGGGCCATGCAGCCAAGATGCGTTGCCCCTTCCAGCGTGCGCCAGGCGGAATAACCGTCACTCATCACGATGCCGCGGTAATCGCCCAAGAAGGTCTGCGGGTGTATCTGGCCGCGACCCGGCTGATAATCGAGCAGCACGATCGGCTCGTCACTGTCGTGGCCGCTCCGGTATGCCCACATGTACGAGGTGCTGGTGGCCTCTCTGTCCATTTCCTTCAGCACCTGGACCGTGGTCTCGTCGCCATGGATGAGGGGCTGCGATCTGAGCCGCAGCTTCAGCACGTCATAGATGCGGGCGAGATGCTTTTCGCTCGAGCCGATCACCCAGTGACCCAGAGCGCCACGGCTGACAGGAACGCCCGCGCGCTCGAAGGCCTGCGCCAGGCGGTAGAGCGGTGTGCCGTCGACGTATTTGTGAACGAGCGCGAAGGCCAGCGTCGAAGCCGTGGCGATGCTGCCAGGCAAGGGTTGCGCGGGCATCGGCGCGGTCACGACCGGCGTGTTGATGCCGGTACGGTCGCAATGACGGCAAGCATATTTGAACCGCACATTCTGCAGGACCTTCGCCTTCACCTCGATATGAAGTTGCTCGGTAACGGCCTCGCCCATGCGATGCATCTGGTGACGGCAGCAAGGACAAGCCTTCTGATCGTCGGGAAGGTCATACTCGACGCGCTCGCGCGGCAGGTTTTCCGGCAAGGCCTTGCGGCCGCGCTTCTTTCCCGTCGCCCCTTCGCTCGCCGGCAAGCCCGTGTCCGGCAGGACAACGACGCCGCCATCTTCGTTGTCGGCGGCGTCCTCATCCGCGGCCTGTTCGGCTTCATTGAAGAGGCGGTCAATGTGCTTTTCACTGCGCGGCGCAAAACGATGCAGTCGTGCAAGCGCCAGCTCTTCCTCGAGTTTGACGACGCGTTCGGTGAGTTGACGGTTCTGCGCCTGCAGCGCAGCAATACGCGCCATCAACGCTTCAACAGTCGGTTCGCCGGGTCGATTCATCAGATTCTTGAATCGAAAGCATGCCGCCGCGTCAACCGCTCAATTCGAGAGCCCTCAACCGGCAACCTGATATTGCCGCACCGGATGGCGGACCATCGCATCGATGTCGATGCCGTCGAGGATCCAGTGCAATTGCTCGGTCGTAAGCGTGACCACCGCTGCCTCCCGGCGCGGCCACCGGAACTTGTCCTCGGTCAGCCGCTTCATTACCAGCACAAAGCCCGACCGATCGAAGAACAGGAGCTTCATCCGGTCGCGACGGCGATTGCAGAACGCAAAAACCGCCGGAGCAAACGGATCGAGCGCCATCGTCTCTTGGACCAGAACCGCAAGGCTGTTGATGCCGGCCCGGAAGTCGATCGGCTCGCGGTGCAGGTAGACTTTCAGGTCAGCGCCCAGTCTGAACATGACCCAGTGCTCCGATGGTCGCCGTCAACGCATCCACATCACCGCATTCCAGCGTCAACTTCACGCCGTTCGGCAGCGACGCGCTCACCTTGGCTGGAGAGGAAAAAGGCGCTGTCCTTTTCGATGCCGACCTACGTGCCCCATCGCAAGTCCCCGGCAAATCCACCGCAGCCATGCTGCTCTGTCGCAGCAA
>NZ_JAMYNE010000091.1:0-1906 GCF_040318915.1 Mesorhizobium sp. M0991 | reverse complement strand
ACGAAGAAGCCGTGTCGCAGTTCGTAGGAATGGAGGCCAGAGAGCGGTATCTCAATTCGGTGTCTGGGGATCTCGCGCCGAGCCGGGAAATCGTACTCTTGGAACTGGCTGTCGACTACAACGCGACACTCAGGGTCGAGGACGCCGAGGGCGAAGCAATCAAGCTTGTCGTGGATCTTCCGCTTGAAGGCCTGCAAAATTGAGCCCTTACGACCTTCTCCCCCGCTTCAAGGCGCAATACGACGCGAACAATCAGGAGTTCTCCATATCGGGGGTGGTCCGGCCTCAGGCGATCGATGAGCTTGGGCCCAGCATAGCATTGCTTCGCGATGCGATCGACCGTGTGCGCGGCGTTCTCTACGTCAATGTCAGACGCCTGACGCAGATGAACAACGCTGCGTTTCACACCTTTTCGAGGATCATCATTGACGCCTGTCGCGCTCGACCCGATCTCAAATTCGTCGTCATCACGTCAAGCGTCGTCGGATGGACCTCGCGAAAATTCGGTCGCTTGAGCCAAATCGAACCGAACATCACGGTCGAGGAGTATGACAGCGAATTTTATCCAGGGCAGCGCTTCCTCGAGGAAGGCGGGTTCGTACCGATCCTGCGCTCACAAACAAAGATGACCTGGCGCCACGAGCGCGCAATCTTGCCGCGACACGGCATGAGGCCCGGGATCGTCATGGCCGACATCTGTTGCGGGATCGGTGATTTCGCCGTGCTCGCGCAGAAGGAGTTCCAGCCGTCGCGGATCGTCGCCCTCGACCACTCCATATCAAGCCTGAACTATGCTCGACGAGTGATGCGGGAGTTCGACATCCGGGGCATCGAATATACCTATGGCGATGCGTCGGAGATGCTGCTCGACGAAGCGCAGTTCGACTTGGTCACCTGCCGACATTCCCTTCAAATCTTCAATCGACCTGAACTCATTCTCAAGGAGCTCTACCGCATCTGCAAGCCGGGCGGTCGGGTCTATATCACCAACGAGAAGAATTCGCATTGCCTGGGCGAGCCGCGCGCCGAAAGCATTCGTTGGACCTACAACGAGGTGGCGAAGCTGTTCGGGCATTTCGAGATGGACGTCGAGCTTGGACCCAAGAGCCGGCGATACCTGATCGAAGCCGGATTCGAAGACATCCGTATGGAGACCTTCATGGTCACTAACCTGGACGGGGATCCGCAGGACTTCGCCGACGTCATTGCGGCCTGGGCGGACGTCTATGCGGGCGAGATGGCGACCAGACGCGGCGATGGACCGGAGTTCGTCGCACGATTCCGGCAGGGCTTCCAGGACCACATTTTCGCTGCGCTCCACCCCAAGGGTTATACGGGTTGGCCGATCTGGGTCGCATCGGGGCGACGGCCGCAATGAAAGCCGACGATGAGCCTACACCGCGATTCGGCCTGCGCTCCTTTCGAGCAAAATTCGTATTGGTCGTTGGCGGCGCCGTGCTGTTCGACCTCCTTTTGAGCGGTGGCCTGGCGCTTTGGAATGTTCAAAAACTGTCGCGCGACGCCACATCCGAAGTCGGTGAGGGCCTGACGACCGCAAACCAAGAATACATTCGTTCCTATGCCGAATCGACAGCGTTAAGCGTCGACCTGCTGCTCGATCGAGTCCATGGGGACGTCAAGGCGCTGGCGGGCGTGCTGCAGGCCCAGATCGACGATCCAAGCAGGCAACAACAGGTCGGGGCCACGCTTTCGAAGGAGGTGCCCGGCTCCGTGAGGGTCGTCTACGACGCACAGGGCGATTGGGCACAGAACCTGCCGGGAGCGCCTTCCGTGGTCAGCGTCTGGGGCTACCTGCTGGACGCCGACCACAGTCCGCTGCCGAGCGTTCAGCAGGAAATAGAAAACAGTACCGTCATCGATCTCGTCGCGCCGACTCTCATGGCCA
>NZ_JAMYNE010000090.1:0-2282 GCF_040318915.1 Mesorhizobium sp. M0991 | reverse complement strand
GGCGGCTCTTATTAAGACTGCGATTTGAAAGTTTGCCAAGCTCGACAGTTATGCTACTTTTAGACTGGGGGGCGCGAGTCTGCACCGCCTATGGAGGTGGTTCTTGCCCTCAGAGGCTTCAGGCGTCGGCACGGAGAGTGAGGGGCCTTCATCGAGCGATGCTCCAAGTGTCGGCGAAGGCGTTCTCGCAGACCTTTTGGCGAACACGACCGAACTTTTGTCGTTCTATGACCGTGACTTTCGCCTGACGCACTACGCGGCCAGGCTCAAAGGCTTGTACGGAGGCGCGGTAGCGCCGGGCGCCGCCGTCTGGGAGATCTACCCGAGCTTTCTCGATACGAGCTATCGCGACGAATTTCTTCGTGTGTTCCAAGGTGCCTCTCCGGCAAGCATCGACTTGCCGCGATCATCGGGCGGAGCGCAACGGTCCGTTTTTGTGTTCACCACGGCAAACGGTGCGGGAATCATCGAATCAAGAGAGGACGGCGGGCGGAGCGCAGCGGAGGAACAAGAGCATGTAGTTCTACTCCATCAGGCGACGCACGACGTGCTGACCGGACTGCAGAATCGGCGGCGATTCGGCGAGCGGCTGCAGCAGGCAATCGCGGCCCTCGGCGGATCAAAGCCGAAAGCCGCCCTTCTGCAAATCGACCTTGACGATTTCAAAGCGGTCAACGACACGCTCGGCCATGGAGCAGGCGACACTCTTCTTCAACTCGCGGCGGGTCGTATCCGCGATGCGCTGCAGGACGGCGAATCCGCATACCGGTATGCCGGCGATGAGTTCGCTGTCATCCAATTGGGAAAGGAGCAGCCAGCAGAGGCTGAACGCCTCGCCGGATCTCTAGTCGACGCGTTCAAGGACCCGTTCGTCATCAACGGCATTCCCGTGTTCGTCGGCTCGAGTATCGGAATTGCTTTCGGGCCGGAGCACGGGACCGATGGCGAACAGTTGATGAAAGCCGCTGACATTGCTCTTTACGCGGCCAAGACAGATGGACGCGGCTGCGCTCGAACATTTAACCGTTCGATGCTGCTCTTGCTCGAGCAACGCGAGAATCTCAGGCGCAGCCTTCGAATCGCGCTGGAGCGCGGCGAGCTTTATCTGGAGTATCAGCCGCTCATTCGGCCTCCCTCGTCAGTGACGGGTTTCGAAGCGCTGCTGCGGTGGCGGCACCCCGAGGTCGGAATCATTCCACCCAACGTGTTCATACCGATCGCCGAAGCCGACGGTCTGATGGACGAGATTGGACGATGGGTGATCGAGGAAGCCTGTCGCCAGGCGTTGACGTGGCCTTCCTCGCTGACAGTCGCAGTGAACCTGTCGCCGGCTCAGTTCCTCAGCGGTTCGCTGACGGACACCGTCGCTCAGGTCCTCGACGCAGTTGGGATTGAAGCCGACAGACTTGAACTTGAGATAACCGAGAGGGTCCTACTTGAGAAGACGATTGACAATATAGACACATTGAATACGCTGAATGTCTTGGGAATACGAATATCGCTAGACGATTTTGGAACATACTATTCTTCGTTGAGCTACCTTAAAAATTTTCCCTTCGATACGTTGAAGATAGATCAGTACTTTATTGCGGACTTGGAGACCGATCTCAAAAGCCAAACGATCGTGCGATCGATCATGAATCTGGCGCACGGCCTCGGGATAAATGTCACTGCCGAGGGGGTCGAGACCCCGGCACAGGCACGGTGGCTGATCAAGGAGAATTGCGATTGCCTGCAAGGCAACTTCCTGGGAAAGCCGCTTGGAGCCGAGGCGATCAGCGGTTTCATCAGGCGGTCCCCGCTGAGGGTGGTACGCGCGATGGAGGAATCAAAACAAGCGCTCTAGCGCCTTGCGCCCTTCGTTAACGGTGAGGCGGAGATTTGTAGAACGATCGAGGCAGATACCGCGCAATTTTTGGAGTCGGTGCGAGACTGAGTCATAACGGAGCGCGGTGAAATTTTCCGCCTCGGAGGTCATCGCGCCACCAGGGGTCAATACTGATAGAACAAGGGAGGATGCCGATGGGACCTGTTCATCATGATCTGGCTGGCGGGCCGACTTTTGAGCCCATGATCCAGATCGACATGGAAATCAAAGCTTTCGTCTCCGCTTGGAGACACTGCGATTATGTCTCGACATACATGGCCCGGATGATCAGTCAAAACAGGTCAGACTCGGTCCGGCATTCAAATCTCTTTTCCTCTGCCTTCAACGAATTGCTGGAAGTCGCCTTTCGTACGCGCCATGCCGACGGCGAACTGGCATGCAGGGTGTCTCGCCA
>NZ_JAMYNE010000089.1:0-2535 GCF_040318915.1 Mesorhizobium sp. M0991 | reverse complement strand
CGTAAGCGCCAAGCTGACCCCATCTGGCGCGGCTTGAGGTGATGAGCGAGACATACTGACACTGAAGCAAGGAGCCGAGGAGCTTGCAGTGTCAATTTCTATGTCTGCGCCTATGCCTGATGATAGAAGTTTCCATGTTCTTGAAGCGGTTGCCAACCGACTGGAGGCAAGCCCGCAGCGTCCGCGCCGGCGCTGGTCGGCGGAAGCGAAGTCGCGGCTGATCGAGGCGACACTGAAGCCGGGCGCGAATGTATCGGCCATTGCCAGACAGGCGGGGATGGCGCCGGCCCAGCTGTTCGGCTGGCGGAGCAAGGCGATCAAGAGCGGTGCGGTCACGCCACACAGGGATGCGGAGCGGCTCGGCTTTGTCGAGGTCACGCCGACAGCGTCTGCGTCGGTGGAGATCGAGCTGGGTGGCGTGGTCATTCGCGCCGGTGCCGATATCAATGAGGAGCAGCTGGTGCGGATTATCCGGGCGGTTCGCCAGGCATGATCCTGGCTGGCGTGAAGGTGTTGCTCGCCAGTCATCCCGTCGATTTTAGAAAAGGTCCCGACGGCCTTTTGGCACTGGTGCGCGATGCCGGCTCGGATCCATTCAACGGCGCACTTTATGTATTCCGCGCCAAAAGAGCGGACAGGATCAAGATCGTCTGGTGGGACGGCAGCGGCGTGTGTCTTTATGCCAAGCGGCTGGATGAGGCGAAGTTCTGCTGGCCGCGGATCGGCCACCACCGGGTCCAGCTCAATCATGCTCAGCTCATGGCTCTGGTTGAGGGAATGGACTGGAAACGGGTTCGAACGGAGACCGTCAGGCGGCCGCAATCGGTTGGGTAAAACCCTGCGGCATGATGAATCAGGGGCCTGAAAACGCGGGAAAATTGCCCGCGAATATGCTCTGATTTTGGCCATGTCGGCACCCGATCTCGCGCTCCCGGACGACGTTGACGCGCTCAAGGCGATGGTTGTTGCCATGGCCGAAAAAGCCGCCGGTCTGGAAGAGCGTAATGCCGATCTCGAAGCCCACAATACGCATCTCGAGTTGGTCAACAAGAGCGCCGAGGAGCGGATCGCACGACTGACGGCGGTGGTGAAGATGCTGGAGCGGTCGCGCTTCGGCAGCCGCTCCGAAAGGTTGCGGGCCGGTGCGCTGAGCGAGGAGCAGTACGCTCTGGTCTTCGACGAGATCGAAACCGGCGTGGCGGCCATCCAAGCGCAGATGGAGAAGTCTGCGGGCGGCTCGAAAGCGAAGCGCGCCCCGCGCCCTCGCAAAGGCTTTGCGGCCCATCTCGAACGGGTCGAGGTGGTCATCGAGCCCGAAACGCCTGCTGGCTGCGAAGCGCTGGAAAAGATCCTGATCGGCGAGGACGTCTCCGAACGGCTCGATGTCACCCCGGCGAAGTTCCGGGTGATCGTTACGCGTCGCCCCAAATATGCCTACAAGGGTTGGGACGGCGTCATCCAGGCAGCCGCGCCCGCCCGCATCATCGAAAGCGGCATTCCGACCGAAGCGCTGCTGGCGCAGATCGCGGTGTCGAAATACGCCGATGGCCTGCCGCTCTACCGCCAGGAAGCGATCTATGCCCGCGATCAGGTCGAGATCGACCGGTCACAGATGGCGCAGTGGATGGGCAAGCTCGGCTTCGAGCTCGAGCCGCTCGCCGATTACGCACTGGCTCGCATCAAGCAGGGGGAGCGGGTCTTCGCCGATGAGACCACGCTGCCAACGCTGGCGCCGGGATCTGGCAAGGCCAAGACGGCCTACCTCTGGACCTATGTCCGCGATGATCGGCCCTTTGGCGGCAGTGGACCGCCCATCGTCGCCTACCGCTTCGAAGACAGCCGCGCCGGCGAATGTGTCGCCCGTCATCTGGACGGCTATCGCAGCATCCTGCAAGTCGACGGATACGCCGCCTATAACCGGCTGGCCCGATCCGATCGGGGCAATGACGGCGTGATGCTGGCGGCGTGCTGGTCGCACGTGCGGCGCAAGTTCTACGAACTGCATGCCGCAGGCTCCTCCGTTATCGCCTCGCAGACGGTGGCGCAGATGGCCCCACTGTGGGCCGCCGAGGAGGCCGTACGCGGCCAGGACCCGGCAGTACGGATAACTGCGCGTCAGGAGAAATCCGCCGTCATCGTTGCCGCTCTCTTTGCGCTGTGGGAAAAGGAGCTGCCCAAGCTGTCGGGAAAATCGAAGCCGGCCGAGGCGATCCGCTATGCACTCGGCCGGCGTGCCGCGCTGGAGCGCTTCCTCACTGACGGCCGGATCGAAATCGACTCCAACACCGTCGAGCGCGCCATTCGGCCGCAGACAATTACCCGAAAGAACAGCCTCTTCGCGGGCAGCGACGGCGGCGGACGGACATGGGCCACCATCGCCACCCTGCTGACCACCGCCAAGATGAATCAGGTCGATCCGCACGCCTGGCTCACCCTGACCCTCGAGCGCATTGCCAATGGCTGGCCAAACAGCGATATCGACGCCCTCATGCCATGGAATTACCAGCGCTGAACGGCCTCAGCTGCCCGCTTACG
>NZ_JAMYNE010000088.1:0-2706 GCF_040318915.1 Mesorhizobium sp. M0991 | reverse complement strand
TCTGGAGGCCAGCACGACGGCGCGCTTCGAAGCGTCGGCCAAGACAGGCAAGGTCCGCAGGTTCAAGGAGTTCGTTGACGGCGCCCGCGGCGCGGCCGGGCCGGCAGCACTCAGGCGACTATAACGGGCGCAGAGCCGACCCTGCGGCTTCCAGACATTGTCGTGTACAGCTTCAGACCCTCAAGCCGAGCCCGCAGGGCCTCGCTTACCTTTTACGGGGCGGCGGTACGTCCAAGCCGCTTCAACAGTTAAGAATTTCGCAAAGACGATACCCCCGGATCGTCGAGCTTCCGCTGCCACTTCCCGCATTCGCCGAGGCGGTCAATGACCCGCCCTTCACAATAGTTATCCGGCAAGCATCTGGATGCGAGAGATAATGTTGCCGGAGGCATCTCTCATGGCTTCTACAACTGCCTGAACGCCAGAACCGCGTTCGTGCCGCCAAAGGCGAAGGAGTTGCTCAGTGCCACGCGCACCTTGCGCTCGCGTGCCACATTGGGCGTGACGTCGAGATCGCAATCGGGGTCCAGCTCACGATAATTGGCAGTCGGCGGCACGACGCTCTCGCGGATAGCCATCACGCAGGCGATCAACTCGAGCGCGCCGGACGCGCCGAGGCAATGCGCGTGCATGGACTTGGTAGAAGAAATGGACATTGAGAAGGCGTGCTGACCGAAGACGCGCTTGATCGCCGCCGTCTCGATCTGGTCGTTGGCCTTGGTGCCGGTGCCGTGCGCGTTGAGATAGTCGACATCCTCGGCGTCCAGCCTGGCATCGGCAAGGCAGGCCCGCATTGCTGCCTCCGGCCCCTCGACAGTCGGCGCGACGATGTCGGACGCATCGGCGGAAAGGCCGGCACCGGCAATTTCGGCAAGGATGGTGGCGCCCCGAGCCAGGGCATGCTCGTAGCTTTCCAGCACCGCCATGCCGGCGCCTTCACCAAGCGACAGGCCCTGGCGATCGGCCGAGAATGGCCGGCAAGTATCGGGCGAAAGCACGCGGATCGCTTCCCATGCCTTCAGCACACCCCATATGAGCGGCGCTTCGCTGCCGCCGGCAAGCATCACGTCGGCCCGGCCGAGCCTGATCTGGTCCACCGCGCAGGCAATCGCATGGTTTGCCGAGGAACAGGCGGACGTGACGCCGAACACCGGCCCGCGCAGACCAAGACTCATGCTGACCTGGCCGGCAGCGGCACCCGGCATCGCCTTGGGTACAGTCAAGAGAGCGGCACGCTTACCGCCCAGAAGGATGGCGCGGTAGGTTTGCTCGATCGCATCCCACCCGCAGCCGCCAACGCCCACCGTCGCACCGAAGCGATAGCTATTTCCCTCTTTGGAGGAAAGTCCGGCCTGACGCATGGCTTCGCGCGCCGCAAGCACAGCGAGCAGGCTGAAGCGGTCCATGGAGATGAGTTGCTTGCCGTCGATGTCATGCTCCGGCAGCGCCTTGATCTCGGCACCGATCCTGACCCTCAATTCATGGAGCTCGGAGTTAACGATTGGGCCGATGGCGGAGCGGCCTTCTCGCATCTCTGTCCAAATGGCGGCGGCGTTGGTCCCAAGCCCGCAAATACCGCCAATCCCAGTAATCACGACGCGCCTGTCCATTCACACCCCCTTAGCGAGCAAGCTGCGCACGGCTTCCACCATGTCCCCAACATTCTGGAGATCCGACCATGCCTCGGCCGTATTCATCTCGATCTGGATGCCGTAGGCCTGCTCCAGGTCCCAGAGAACGTCCGCCAATCCCAGTGAATCGATACCGAGCGAAGTCAGTCCCGTGGCAGCCGTTATCTCGCCGCCTGTGGCAGGCGCTATGCCGCCCTCCGACGCGGCGCGCTTCTTGATAATGGCGATTATTTCGTTGGCGAGTTGATCTGCCATCTTGTTCCTTTCCAGCTTGCGTTTTCGGCGTCGTTCAAAACCCGAGTCGCGTCGCGTTGCCAAAATTGCCCCTCATAGAGCCTGTGCGACCGACCAAGCCCAATGCCCATAGGAACCGGACGAGTTCCGGCTTCTGCGGCGTCAGCCCGATGACGAAGAAAAGTCGCCGGCCTCCCGCTTTTGCGCCAGCACATCAAGAATCTGCGTGTAAATGGATAGGAACCGTCGTCAAACGTCAGCTAAACGCTGCGACGGTGGGTGCTGTCAGCGTATTCACTCGGCACCTCATATGTAATCGAGATGTTTCATAGCTCCGGACCAGTTGCGATCAACTATTGTACCGGTCCGCCATTCGTCGGAGAGTTCGACATGATCGGAGCGCTGCCTCTCATTCCCAGTACAATCTCCACCGCACGCGACAGATTTCCTCTTTCGGGCTCTTCTCAAGGGACTCGCCACGCGATAGAGGCAGTGATCGGCGCACGTGAGGTCCTGCCAAGTCCATGCGACATTCCGGAAAATTGGTAAAATCGTTTGTTTCAATCAAATGCATCCACGCTATGGATAGCTAAGACATGCGTTTCAAAGGGCTCGATCTGAATCTTCTCGTCGTTCTCGACGCGCTGCTGAGCGAGCGCGGCCTCACGGCGGCGGCACGCCGCATCAACCTAACCAAATTCATGGGGGTTGGTGGATGTGGCGCAAGCCGTTGAAATGGCGTAGGATTTGGTTGCCTAAGCCGATCCGAACCATTTCCCGGAGACCACACCCACCATGAACGATCTTGCGCTGCCGCTGAGCGGTTTGTCATCAGTCGGCG
>NZ_JAMYNE010000087.1:0-3112 GCF_040318915.1 Mesorhizobium sp. M0991 | reverse complement strand
TCTATCAGGAGTTCGTGGTCCGCTGCCGCATCGAGGGCCTCGCCTCGGTCGTGCCGGACCTGCCGGAGTTCCGCCGCATGCTGACGCGCGCCCGCGCCGGCCTCGGCTCCGACATGGCCGGCGGTGACGCATGGCAGGACGTCTCGGCGCGCGCCTCGCTGCTGCCCGAGGATATGCAGGGCGTGTTCATGATGATCGCCCGCGCGGCGAAGGAAGGCTGGCCCTGCCCGAGCGACGCGGCGATCGCCCGCGCCTACGGCTCGCACTCGCTACGCCGCGCCCGGCGCCTGCTGACTTACATCGAGGAGCAGGGGCTGATCGTGTGTCAGCTCGACGGGGTTGGCCGGCGGACGGTGACGCTGGTGGAGCTGGCCTGGGCGACGGCGCCGGGCGATCCCAATGCCGAGGAGGCGGAGCAGGGGAGGCTGGCGGGGTGATGGCTGCTGCGGTTTAAGCGAAAGCTGACGTCGCTCAACATCACCAAAGCGCCAAGAGCGCTCATTGCCGAACCACTACTCAGACGTCGCGTTTTGAGCTGAGCACCCGACGCCTCCACCCCTACCTCTGAAAATGCCCCAACCCGTTCTCATTCAGATAGTCCACCGTCATCACCCGCGCGTGAATGCTGCCGGGGGAACCGACGAACGTCACCGATGACAGCGAGCCGATCGGCGCGTTCTCGCCGCGGGGGGTGAGGGCATAGGTGTCGCCGTCCCAGTGTTCGAGCGTGAATCGCATGGGCTTGGGGCCGAGTTCGAGCACCAGCTTTTCGCCATCAGCCAGCACGTTGGCGGTGTCGAAATAGTTGCTCGTATATTCGCCGGCGTAGAAGGATGGACTGCGCGCCTTGGCGGGGTTCGTCGGCTTGTCCTTGCCGGCGAGGTCGCCCACTGGCTTGTAGTAGCCCATGAACCGCGGCTTGATGTAGGGATACCAGTCGCGGGTCACCTGGCCATATTGCACGATGTCCATAAAGCTGGCGGCGACCGCCTCGGCGGCGCCGACGGGGGAGCCGTTGGTGAGCACGACGATACCGACATCGGCCGAGGGCAAGACCTGGAAGGTGGTGCCGGCGCCGAGCAGGAAGGCGCCGGAATGGCCCATGGTTGTGCGGCCATTGGCGTTCACCCCCACATTGAAGCCATAGCCATAGGAGCTGGCCCGCGTATCGGGCGTCTCGCCGCGGTAGGTCACGATCTGCGGTGTGATGGCCGGCTGCAGGATCTTCGGGTCGATCATGGGCTGGCCGTTATACGCGCCGTCGGCAAGCAGCAGGATCATCCACTTGGCAAGATCCTGGGCGCTGGAGGAGACGCCGCCCGCCGGCGCCTGCTGGTCGGGATCGCGGTCGTAGAGCGGCTTGAAGACATTGTCCGCGACGCGCGCATGCAACAGGGCGCGGTCGTTGCCGGCGGCAATGAAGTCCTTGTGCAGGTAGCTGCTCGAACGCATGCCTAGTGGATCGAACAGCAGGCTCTTGGCCAGCGGCTCCCAAGGCTGTTTCTCGGCATGGGCCACCGCCTCGGCGCCGATCGTCGTGCCGAAGTTGGCGTAGTGATAGGAGATGCGGAAGAGATCGAGCGGCACCATCCATAGGCTGCCGACGATCTGCTTGCGTTGGAAGCCGAGATCCTCGAGCTCGTCGCCCGCCGCCATCGGCAAGCCCGAGCGATGGGCGAAGAAATCGCCGATGGTGGCGTTGCCCGAGACATAGTCGAGATTGAGGCGGAAGCCATCCCAGATCTTGCCGACCGGGGTATCCCAGTCGAAGCTGTGGTCCTTCGTCATGGCGATGGCGGCCACCGTGGCCGAGATCGACTTCGACACCGAGGCGACCTGGAAGATGGTGGTGCTGCTGACCTTAGAGGTGTCGTCCCGGTTGTCGCGAAGGCCATAGCCTTCGTCAAAGATCATCTTGCCGCCATGCACCACCGCCACGGCGAAGCCGGGAACGTTGGATGCGTCCGCGACTTTCTTGACGATGTCCGGCAGGGCGGCCACCGCCTTCTCGACGCCGTCGGGATACAGCTGCATAGCATCCTGCGGCGGCGATGGCCCAAGCTCCGGCACGTTGGACTGCGCGGCTGCCATGGCGGGCAGCATGGTAACGAGAGAAAGTACCAGGAGAGCAGCGACTTTCTTCATTGCATGTCCTCAAACTTGCACCGATGATCGGACCATACGCGGCAAGATGAAAGATGGTTACGGCTATTTTCTACCGATATGTTTAAGTTCCAAAGATCAGACAGAGACGGCGGCTGCGCGTCATGTGATTTCGGGACCTGGTGAAGTATCCGCGTTACCTACGCGGGCGGCAATTGGACGGCGGGAGAACGTCAACATTCCAAGCCCGGGCGGCATCCAATCAGGAGTTGTTCGCCAACGGGCTGGCGGCCAACCAGAAAGTCATCGAAAGCCAATTACATGGCCCATCGCGAGGTCTACGGCCTGCTGCATGGGGTCCTGATGGTCAAGGGGCCGGGACGCTTCGTCTTGACCGATCTTGCTTGCGGCAAGTGGGCCGAAAGCTGCCCTTCCGCTTTCGGGACGAACGCCTGATTCAGATCCAAACTATTGCACCAAGCCACTCCCGCCCTGCTGCTACTTCTTGCTTAATCAGAGATCTGACCGTGCCCGCATAAGGTTTTGTGCGTTGTCCCATTGCCACGATGAGTTCTAGATTCTCCTTGTAGCTGAGGCGGGCAAAGTTAGCCGCTTTCACCTCGCCCTCGGCCTCCGCAGTATTAAGCCGTCGATACCAAGCTTCGCAGCGCTCGACCAATTGTACAAGTTGTGCACAGATTTGAGAACGTGCTCGCACTAGGCGGGATGATTGAGGTCGCCCGCGACCACTGGTACCCGATGCTGGTGGTGGTCGACGAGGCGCAGCTGTTCGCGCCGGCGGTTGCCGGCGAGGTTTCAGACGAGGCGCGCAAGCTCTCGCTCGGCGCCATGACCAATTTGATGTGCCGTGGCCGCAAACGCGGGCTTGCCGGTATCATCGCCACCCAGCGGCTGGCCAAGCTTGCCAAGAACGTCGCCGCCGAGGCTTCCAATTTCCTCATGGGCCGGACCTTCCTCGACATCGACATGGCGCGCGCCGCCGACCTTC
>NZ_JAMYNE010000086.1:0-3215 GCF_040318915.1 Mesorhizobium sp. M0991 | reverse complement strand
TTCAGGCCGGTGATGGCGCGCAGGATCGAGGATTTGCCCGCGCCGTTCGCGCCGATCAGCGCGACGGTCTCGCCCTCGTTGACGTTGAGCGACACGCCCTTCAGTGCATAGACATGGTCGTAGTAGAGTTCGACGTCGGAGACTTTCAGCAGTTCGCTCATGGCTAAAATCCGATCGCCTCATCTTCGGCGCCGAGATAGGCCTCGATGACCTTTTCGTTCTCCTGGATTCCCTTCGGCGTTCCCTCGGCGATTTTCACACCGAAGTTCAGGACGACGATGCGGTCGGAAATGTTCATGACGGCGGGCATATCGTGCTCGACCAGCAGGACAGTCACGCCGCGCTTCCGCACGTCGCGCACCATCTCCACCGCGCGTACGGTTTCGTCATGGTTCATGCCGGCGAAGGGCTCGTCGAGCAGAATCACGGTCGGGTTGGTAGCGAGCCCGATGGCAATCCCGAGCGCGCGCAGATGGCCGTGCGGCAGCGTGCTGGCGATCTCATGCCGTTGCGCGCCGAGATCGAGGAAGTCGATGATCTCGTCGGCCGAGCGGCCGAATTCATCCTCGTCGCGCCGTGCGGTGTTCGTGCCGAGATAGAAGCCGGCAAGGCTGGCGTTGGAACGCAAGTGATGCGCGATGATGACATTGTCGCGCACCGTCATGCCCTTGAAGATCGTCGTCTCCTGGAACGTGCGCACCACGCCCTTCCGGGCGACGATATGCGGCGCTAGGCCTGAAATCCGCTCTCCCCGGAATAGCACTTCGCCCGAGGTCGGATTGAGGAAAGAGGAAATCAACTTGAACAGCGTCGACTTGCCGGCGCCGTTGGGGCCGATGACGGAGAGGATTTCGCGTTCGCGGACCGCGAAGGAAACATTGTTGACCGCGACCAGCCCGCCGAAGCGTTTGGTCACGGCCTTGATCTGGAGAAGCTCAGTCATGGTCCTAGCCCTGCTTCTTGCCGAACAGCCTGAGGCTGAGCAGGCCGTTGGGAAGGAACAGCATCAGCGCGATCAGCACCGAAGAGAAGATCAGCAACTGGAACTCGCCGGTCTCGAACAGGAAATCCCAGCCGAAATAGAGCACGAAGGTGCCGATCATCGGCCCGAAGACGTGGCCGAGCCCGCCGAGGAAGCAGTTCAGCATGAAGTTCACCGAGTCGGTGACGGTGAAGCTCGACGGATAGATCGACTGCGAGATGGCGACGAACATCGCACCGCCGAGACCGCCGAGGAATGAGGAGAAGGCGTAGGCGATAACGCGCAGATAGGCGATGTTGACGCCGATCGAGGAGGCCAGTTCCTCGTTCTGCTGCAACGACTGGCAGAGTTTGCCAATGCGCGAATGGACTAGGCGGTAGAGCGCCGCAAAGCACAGCACCATCAGCACAACCGACACCAGATAGAAGGCGGGACGCGGATTGGCGAGCGTCGCGAAATCTGGAAGGATGGTCAGCCCGAAGATCGAGATGCCGCCGGGGAGCGGAATGCTGACCATGCCCTTGGCTCCGTTGGTGATCGGCAGCGCCAGCGCGAGCAGCCGCGCCACTTCGGTCAAAACCAGCGTGACCATGGCGAAATAGACGCCGCGAAGCCTGAGGATGGGCAGTCCGATCAGCACGCTTGCAGCGGCGCAGAATAGCCCAGCCAGCGGCAGTGTCAGCCAGAACGACACACCGTACTGGACGACAAGGATGGTCGAAACATAGCCGCCCATAAGCGCGAAGGCCCCTTGGCCGATATTGATGCGGCCGATGTAGAAAGTCACCCACACCCCGGCGCTGGCGATGCTGAGCAGCGCGACCGAGGTCAGCGTGTAGTAGAGGTCGAGCCGACCGGTCGCCTCGATCAGCCAGGGCACGCCGACGAGTACGACCAGCAGGAAGACAGCGACGGCGAGGATGTTGCGTGTACGCTTCATGTCCATCATCCCCACGGCTTGCCCATGAGCCCGTTCGGGCGGATGCTCAGGAACACCATCAGCGCGGCGAAGATGACGAGATAAGTGACGTCGCCATATTGGCGTAGGACCGTCAGGCCGACCGATTCCATCATGCCGAGGATGAAGCCGCCGGCGATCGCTCCGCTGACCACGCCGGCCCCGCCGATCATCACCATCAAGAACGCCTTGATCGAGATCGGCCCGCCGATGCCCGAATTGACGCCGGTGATGGCGACCAGCAGCCCCCCGACTATGCCGGCAAGCATGGCGCCGAGCGCAAAGCCGATCATCGAATAGCGGTCGACCTCGACGCCCATCAGCTGCGCCGCGACCCGGTCCTGCGCCAGCGCCCGCATGGCGCGTCCCGGCTTGCTGTACTGCATGAAAAGCACGAAGGAGGCGATGAACAGTATGGCGAGTGCGCCGACCAGCAGCCGGTCGTTAGGCATTATGAGGCTGTCGGAGACGAAGACGCCTTTGACGATCTTCGGCACGCCGCGCTGCTTTTCGCCGAACAGGAGGAGGATCACGGCGTCGAGGAAGAATGCGACTGCCGCCGCGAGAAGCATCGTACTTTCCTCCCGCACGCTTCGCTTAATCACCGTCCTGAAAAGGAATTTCTCGACAAGCGCTCCAATGACCAGCAGCGTGATCCCGGACGCGACGAGCGCGACGACGAAAGGCATGCCGAGCTGGCCATAGACGGTGTAGGTGACGAAGCCGCCGAGAACGTACATCTGCCCATGGGCAAAGTTAAGCACGTTCATCAGCGCGAAGATCAGGGTCAGACCGAGCGCGATCAAGGCGTATTGCGCGCCAAGATAAAGCCCGTTGGCGATGATTTGTTCCATCAGGATGGTTCCGGCCGTTCAGAGGCTGAAGACGAATGCTCGAGCCTCTGCGGCAATCCGCTTCGGTGCAGTTGCGTCAATCGACTTGAGCGACGAAGAGCGTCTCGAACTTGCCGTCGCGGTATTCCGTGACCACCATCGGGACCGAAAGCTGGCGCTTCTGGCCAAACGACGTCATTCCGACATAGGTCAGCTTGGCATCGTCCTTCAGATAGGGATTGGGCGCCGAGAAAGTGTCGATCGTCTTCTTGAACTCCTCGACATTGTCGATCGCGGCCGGGTTCGCCTTCAGCGTCTCGATGATGTATTCGAGCGCGTAGACCTTGGTGTTGGACTCGTCATTGTATTCGCCGAACATTTTCGTGTAGCGGTCGACGAATTCCTTCATCGTGTCGGACGCGATTTCGGGCGTCGATGCGCC
>NZ_JAMYNE010000085.1:0-3224 GCF_040318915.1 Mesorhizobium sp. M0991 | reverse complement strand
AGATGCTGTTCAGCAGTTGCAGAACGGAGTCATTTGGTCGGAAACGCACGCCGTGAGCGCCGGTGACGCCCGCCTTCTCGAGTCCATTGCGCATCATCTCGACATCCGCTGCGGCATAGCGGTGGGTCGTGGCGACCTGTGCGTGCCCGAGCCAGGCTTGGATCGTCAAAAGGTCCACGCCGGACTGGAGAAGCTTCATGGCGAGGGAGTGCCGGAAGATGTGCGGCGATATGGGCTTGTCGGCCAAGGCCGGCCTGGTAGGCACGGCCTCTGTGGCCGCACGCCGCACGATATGGGTCGCTCCGAAACGAGTCAGGCGTTCGTTGCGGGCGCCGACGAATATCGCTCGCGGCTCGTGATGGGCGATCCCGCGCTCGCTCAACAAGGATGTCAGCGCCCGCGCCAGGTCCTTAGCAATGGGGACGACGCGGTCTCTGCGCCCTTTGCCGCGCAGCAGCACTTGTGGGTGCGGCCGTTCCAACTGAAGGTCGTTTGCGTTGACGCCGGTGGCTTCGGAGACCCGGGCGCCGGTCCGTGCCAGAAACAGTAGAAACGTTCGGTCGCGCCGCCCACGGGACGTCCTCTGATCGGGGGCCGCAATAAGGGCGTCCACTTCGGCCTTGGTGAGGTGGTGCGTCACCTCAATGTGAGCCCGTTTTATGGGAATCGTCAGCACGCGTTGGGCGACACCGAAGGACGCCGGGTCAGCGGCTGCTACGTGATGGAAGAAGGATCGGATGGCCGCTAGTCGGGCGTTGCGCGTGGCGATGACGTTCTTGCGCTTCTCCTCGAGCTCGTCGAGGAAGGCGAGAACGAGGTCTCGATCGAGGTCTTCGAGTGCCAATGCGGCCGGCTTCTTCGCCAATCGGGTGGCGGCAAAGATGATCAGCATGCGCAAGGCATCGCGATAGCTGGCCACGGTCGCGGGAGTCGCATTGCGTTGTTTGGTCAAGCGCCGGCGAAAGTAGAACTCCAGGAGCGGCGCCAGCAGCAGGTGTTCGCTCATGCTGCACCTCCGTCGAGGAAGGCGCGCTCCGCCGCAATGGCGAGAAGATCTGCCGAACCGGTGAGATAGTAGGCAGTGTCGCTGTAGCTGGCGTGACCGAGATATGTGGCGAGCAACGGGAGCAACGCCTGAACGTCTGCGCGCTGCTGATGCCAGAGGCCGAGACGGGTCACGGCGAACCGGTGCCTGAGATCGTGTGGCCTTAATGGCTTGCCGCCATCGAGACCAGCAAGCTTGCGGGCCTCGGCAAAGCCGTTTTGCAGGCCTGTCGCCGAGAGGCGATTGCCACGAGAGCTGAGGAAAAAGGCCTGGTCCTTGGGCATGGGAAAAGCGGCATCCCGTTCATGGACGTAGCTACGAAGGGCAGCCTGGGTCGTCGTGTGAACTGGAACGAGACGGTCCTTGCGGAACTTCGTCTTCCGAATGAGGAGAATCCCGTTGGCCAGATCAACGTCGGAACGATCAAGTCTGACCACTTCGCCTGATCGCAGCCCCGAGCTCGCCAATAATCCGATCAGCGTGGCCATTGTCCGCCCCTTGAGAAGGATTCCCGGCGAGATGCGGCGGCATGCGTCGATGAGTGATGCCAACTCGGCCTCGCTGAGGATTCGCGGAGGCGGAATCGCTCTGGATCTGGGGAAAGCTCTGCGCTCCAAGGCTTCGGTTCGCGCGTCATAGACGGCGAGATATTCGTAAAACCGGCGCAGCACGCCGTGACGACTGACACGGCTGTTGGCGGCGCCGCTGAACGAGAGGGCAAAATCCAGCGCCAAAGTTCGAGTGGCAGGCCCATCGAACTGAGCGCGCTCAATGTACCTCACGAAAGCCCGCAACGTGCCGGCTTGCTTGCTGAAGGCATAGCCGAGGGAGTGGCGTAGCTCGATGTAACACTCGGCCTTCTCGCCGAGGAATCGGGCAAAGGCGGTCATGCCACGCCTCCCGGAAAGGGAAGTGCGACCTCGGCAAGTTGCGACGTCGCGACCTTTACGTACAGCGCCGTTGTGTTGATGCTGCGGTGTCCCAGGAGATCGGCGACCTCGTTGATCGGCCTTCGCTGCTTGACGAGCTGGGTGGCAAGACTGTGGCGCAGGAGATGCGCACCTGCGACCTGCCCGAGTTCAACCCCGCCATGTCGCAACCGCTTCCGCACGATCCTCGAAACAGGCGACGCGCATTTGAATGGTGCCACGGGCGGCGTGAAGGACAGGAACAGATACGGACTATCCACCTTCGGTCGAGCGCGCAGGACATAGTCGGCGAGCGCGGCACCGGCTTCCTCGATGAGCGGGGCCACCCGATCACGCTTGCCCTTGGTGTGCCGGACAAAAACCTCGCCAGTTCGCCAGTGGATATCGTGCAGCTGAATGGCGCGTAGCTCGCCGTTGCGAATGCCCGTGGTGGCGAGCAGCAGCAGGACGGCTCGATCGCGGATGTCGACCGGCGTCGTTGCGCCGATCGCATCTATTGCGCGCCGAACGTCATCCCATGCAAGGCGCGGCGGCAAATGCGCCAAACGCCAATGAGGCGTTCTTGGGACGACGCGGTCGAGATCCTGGTCATGGTGGCCAGCCCAACATAAAAACTGAAGAAATGTTCGGATGTGAGAAGTCGCTGCCGTGCGGGTGCCGGTGGTCGCCGATAGCGACAGCCGATGCTCGACAGCAGCAAGGACGTGCTCAGCCGTCAATGCCTCGAGGTCTTGACCGGGATGGTGATGGCGGAACCAATCCAGAAAGCGGCGGCCTCCCAGAAGAACGCCTTCGCGGGTCTTCGGCTCAAGTCCTCGCACCTTGCGCAAATAGTCGGAAAATGAGGTCAGAAGCGGAGTATCCGGATCATCATCTACCTTGGGAGGGGAAGCAATGAAGCGCTCCGGAGCCACTCGCCGCGCGTGTCCCAGTGCCGACACTGCTCCAATGCGTGGAGTATCCGTAGTAAACGTGCACAAATAGCTGTCGACGACATCTTGAGAGATAGGCATCGGACCACAGCGCGTTGCGGCAAACTGGCTAAAGCGCGCAATCCGGCTCAGGTAAATCGTGGCAGACGCTCGCTTATAACCAAGGGTGAAAAAATGCTCCGCGAGGCGATCCATCTCGCCACCGAGTGCACCGCTACGCAGGCGCTTGAGCACCCCACAATAGGAAAAATAGAACTCGAGCATTCTGCCCCTCCGGCGTTGTGGCACAGGGGAATCCCGCGCCATGAGAGAGGCATG
>NZ_JAMYNE010000084.1:0-3231 GCF_040318915.1 Mesorhizobium sp. M0991 | reverse complement strand
GCGTGACGAAGATCATCGAGCGCGCCGTCGGCGGTTCGCCGTTGAGCGGCCTGGTGTCGAAGGCGACGCCCTGGGCATGGATGTCGTGCGCGTAGATTTCGCCGAGCGCGTCGTTCGAGACCTTGCCGAAGAAAGCGGCGCGGCCGCCGAAGCTGGCAACGCCCGCCGCCGTGTTGCCGGCGCTGCCGCCCGAGGCTTCGATGGCCGGGCCCATGCGGCTGTAGAGCAGTTCGGCGCGCCGCGTGTCGATCAAATTCATCGCGCCCTTGATGATGCCGTTGGTCTCCAGGAACGCCTCGTCGCACTGGGCGATGATGTCGACGATGGCATTTCCGATACAAAGCACGTCATAGTCCGGCATCAATTCATGTCTCCGCCAAAAACCCACCGGCTTTCTGGCATGCCGGCCGCGGGCGGGTCTGGCCAGTGGGAATGGGCTTTCCGATTGCCAATCCGTTCGGCGCCGGCCTTCACGGGGCGGCAAGTCCTGCCTCGCGACGCAATTCGTCGGCCCTGTCTGTCTTCTCCCAGGTGAAATCAGGCTCTTCACGGCCGAAATGGCCATAGGTCGCGGTCTTGCGGTATATAGGGCGTAAGAGATCAAGCATCTTGATAATTCCCTTCGGTCTGAGATCGAACAACTCAAGAATGAGGCGCTCGATCCTTCTTTCCTCAACCCTCGCTGTTCCGAACGTGTTGACCATGACAGAAACCGGACTTGCCACGCCGATTGCGTAAGCAAGCTGCACCTCGCAGACGTCCGCAAGTCCGCTAGCGACGATATTCTTGGCGACATACCGGGCCGCATAGGCAGCTGAGCGGTCAACCTTGGACGGGTCCTTGCCCGAAAAGGCGCCGCCGCCGTGACGACCCATCCCACCATAGGAATCGACGATGATCTTGCGTCCAGTGAGACCGCAGTCGCCGCGCGGCCCGCCGACTACGAACCTCCCCGTCGGGTTGACCAGAATTCTGATGCCTTCCGTCTCCAGATGGGTCGGCAGGACAGGCTTTATGATTTCCTCAATGACGCCCTCGCGGACCGTCTCTTGCGAGACCTGCTCGTCATGTTGGGTCGATACGACAATGGTATCCAGGGCGACCGGGCGCAACCCCTCATAGCGCACTGAGACTTGGGATTTCATGTCAGGACGCAACCAGCCAAGCTGTCCTGCTTTCCGGACATCTGCCTGTCGTTTCGTCAAGCGATGAGCGAGCTGGATCGGCAAAGGCATCAGAGTATCGGTTTCGCGGCATGCGTAGCCGAACATGAGGCCCTGATCTCCCGCTCCCTGTTCGAGGTCCTGCCCTCGTCCCTCGTCAACGCCCTGGCTAATGTCGGGCGATTGCTCGGTGAGTGCATGAATGACGGAGCAACGCCGGCCGTCAAAGCCGACGGCCTCATCGTCGTATCCAATATCGAGAATCGTATCGCGCGCAACTTGGCTATAATCCACCTGCGCATCGCTGGTAGTCTCGCCAGCCAGAACGACCATCCCTGATTTTACCAACGCTTCACAGGCGACGCGCGCCTTGGGATCGGTGCGGAGGATGGCATCGAGGATGGCATCCGAGATGTTGTCGGCCAACTTATCCGGGTGTCCCGCGCCAACCGATTCGGAAGAGAACACGAACTGCCTAGCCATGAAATGTCTCGCTTCGGGTGTTGGAGTTGTATGGGGCATTTTGCTTAGCCCACCTTATCTGTCGGCGATGCCCGGGACCTCGAACGCAGCGCACAAGTCGGCAACGTCTCTTCGCACGCAGGCATGGAGATCTTCGTCGTCTGGCTCGCCGGAGGACGGAGTCAATGAAGCCAGCAATCACCGTTTCCACATCGCGCATGCCCATTGATGTCACTGCTGGCGCCCCCAGGCGAATTCCGCTTGTGACCGCAGGATGGCGCGGCTCGCCCGGCACCATATTAAAGTTCGTAACGATGCCTGCCTTCGCTAACCGCTCGGCATAGGCCTTGCCTGATAGTGGTGGATCGCGAAGATCAAGGATCAGCATGTGATTGTCAGTGCCCCGGGTGACCAGGTCATAACCTCGGTCCAGAAGCGCCTGGGCCAGAGCCTTGGCATTTTTGACAATCTGTCGGCCGTAACTGCGGAAGGACGGGTCCGCGGCTTCCCGCAAAGCGACAGCTAACGCCGCGATAACATTCATATGGGGGCCGCCTTGCAGTTGAGGGAAGACAGCGCGATCTATTCGTCTGGCGAGATTGTATTTGCCCTTCGAATGATACAGCGCTTGATAACGATCTTCATTCCTTAACAAAATGAAGCCACCACAAGGACCGCGGATCGACTTGTGAGACGTGCTGCTGACGACGTCGCAATGGGGTACGGGATTCGGATGCGCTCCAGCGACAATCAGGCCACTGATGTGCGCTATGTCGGCCACGAGATAGGAGTTCGCCTCCAGAGCGATTTCTGCAATTGCCGCGTAGTCAAAGACACGCGGATAAGCAGTCCCGCGGACCCAAATGAGCCGCGGCCGTTCCCGCTTGGCTGTCTCGCCCACGCGGTCATAGTCAATTTGCTGCGTCTTTTCGTGCAGCCCATAAGGGAAGCGTTGATAGTCAGTCCCGGAAAAGTTGATGGCCCAACCATGACTCAGATGGCCCCCTTCCGGAAGGGGCAAGCCCATGACCTTGTCACCGGGGCTCAAAAGCGCGCGGTAGACGGCCTGATTGGCCGGCGAGCCGGAATAAGGCTGGACGTTGGCGTGTTCGCTGCCAAATAATGTTTTCAAGCGCTCAATGGCGAGGGTTTCAAGCTCATCGACGATCTCGTTTCCCGCGTAGTAGCGCGCAGCGGCGTACCCCTCGGCGTACTTGTTCGTGAAAATCGAACCGGTCGCTTCCAGCACGGCCGAGGAGGCAAAGTTCTCAGATGCGATCAGTTTGAGCGTCGTCCGCTCCTGCCGCTCCTGTCTTAGAAGCAGTTCGTGAACGCGGCAATCAACCGCCGCCAAGCGAGACCGTCCGTAAGTGTCGGGCGGCGCGATGGCGCCGTCGGCGGAGTTGTCCATGGTGGTTTCGCGCTCCAATTGGACTGATCTATTTCACGGTCAAGCATGCGATCCCCTTCGACGGCGCGTCTTGTTTCGCTTCGAGCCGTTGAAGGTCTCGTTTGTGATAGTGACGTGCTCCCCTGAAATGTCCTCGGTTTGAGGTTAGCCTGTTCCTCGGATGAGGAGACAGGCAATGAAGCGATCGAGATTTTC
>NZ_JAMYNE010000083.1:0-3667 GCF_040318915.1 Mesorhizobium sp. M0991 | reverse complement strand
CAGGCCGGACAGAAGACTGCACCCGACCAACGCGCCATAATGTCGAATTACCTCTTGCATCGCGGGAGCCATCCACAGAAGACATCGCCGAGCCCGCGATTGCGCCAAAGGCGGTCGTCGACGCTCAGAAATCGGCTTCTTCGAAATATTTGGCCTTCAGCCATGTGTTCGACGATCCGCTCCTGTAGCGGCTGTCGGCGCGTTTCGAAATGATGCTCTCGAGCCCCGTCTTCTCGATGGCCCGGAAGATCGCTAGCGCACTGCGCTCGAAATGCTCGCTGTACTGGATCTTGCCGAGGCCGTGCTCAACCAGTCGCCACAGCACCTGCTTGCGCTGCAGCAGGGGCAAAGAGGCTAGATTGCGACCGTCGAGATGGAGGATGTCGAACGCGACGAACACCAGGCGGCTGGGTTCGTTCCAGATCACGGCTTCCAGGGCAGGGCAATCGGGAGCGCGTTGGTCGCCTGGCACAATGACCTCGCCGTCGATAATGGCAGCCCAGCATGGAAGCTCGACAGCCAGCGCGATGGGCCAGTATTTCGTGGTCCAGTCACTGCCGTTCTTGCTGAAAAGACGCACGCCGCCTTTATCGATGATGATCTGGGTTCGGTAACCGTCAAGATTGACCTCGTGAACCCATCCCCGGTCTTCGGGCGGCTGCTCTACCCAAGTCGGGATCTGTGGCGGAATGAACTCCAGCCGGCCACCGTTGACCTCGGCACGCTTACTCAATGACGTCACCTTTGACTGCGCAGCGGCGACTGATCGGCACAGGCGGCCCGACATCCCCCCAACCTGGACGCCTGCCGCCTGTGCCAGCCCCCGCCAAGCATTTGCGAGCATCTGCCCACGAAGCCGAATTGTCGTTAGCTTCGCATCCAGATACTTATCCTGGCGTACATATCTCGCTCGCCGCAGCGCCCTTGCACCACGCGGTCGTTTGGCATTTCGGACGACCTTGGTCAGTCCATCAAAAGCACCACAGCGGGATGCAGCTTCTTCAGATTCGGCAATGATTTCGATTGCCAGGGTATGTCGGGCGTTCCACGCACAACAAGTCGAACAGCGGGATGCTTGCGCACCTCGATGGTAAATTTCGCCAGCAAGTTGATGCCGGAAGAGTTGAGAAATTGAAGGTCCTTCAGATTGAGCGTAATGGAAGCGGGATTCGAGGCAAGAACACTGGTCGCCAACGCCGTGATAGGCGCCCCGGCGTCGGAACTGGCAAGTCGCATTGCACCGTCGAAGAAAATTTCGCTTCCTTCAGTCCACACACGGTAGTCGTCTGTCTTGATTTCCATAGCCTGGCTTCGTTTCATCTAGTTGTGAATTTGCGAGATCGGAATGGAGGCATATGTCTCCACGCAAATCCGATCGCTTTCGTCGGCGGCGCTGAATATCCAAGCCAGGCGTGCGCCGTAGTCGCTCATCAACGTCAGCAATCCAAGTCCGGAGCCTGCCATGTCGGGGTTGTTGGCATTCTCTTCAATTCGCTGTATCAGCAGGTCCATGGGGTCGCCAACCGTGAGATCCGCCAGGAGACTTTGGAACTTAGAGGCATCTTCACCATCGACCTCATTCGACACTTTGAGCTTGAAGCACTCCGAATCCATCGACGCCTCGATCAAGATCTCACCTGGTGCGCGAAACTTGACGGCATTTTCGATGAGTTCGTTGACCAGATATCCGATACTGTGCCGCACTTCTATGTAGTCATTGCGGGACGACCGGAAGCGCAACGCGAAAAGATCGGCGATGAAGTCCGCGGTCGTGGCACAATGACGCCAACTCAAGTCGAGAGGTCCGTCAAAGAGCCGCACGCGACTGGCGCTCTCCTTCATCCCGATTGCAATGTCAGGGGTACCGAACAGCGTTGGCATGGCTATTTATGCCTTATGATCACGAGGGTGATGTCGTCGTGGATCTTCTGGATCCCGATATGGGCCATCAGATCGTCGATGATCCCGGTTTTGATGTCCTCGGCGCTGCTGCCGTGACGTTTTTGTGCGCTCTGGCAGAGGCGCTCGAACCCGAACAATTCTCTGTCTTGGTCTTCGGCCTCCGTCACACCGTCTGTGTGCAGCACGATCACGTCGCCGCTCCCGAACAGGATGTCACGCGTGGCAATGAACTTCGAGATGTCATTCTCCAAGCCAACCGGCAAACCCAGATCAATCGTATCGATACGTTCAACTTCCCCATCCGCACGCACGACAAGAACGTCCTCATGCTGGCCGGATAGCGTTACCCGCTCATCTTCGAAGTCAAGAAAGGCCAACGAGAGATGCTTGCCGGTGTTCGTCCGCTCTATGTTCTTGTAGATTGCCCTGTTCAATCGATCCAGAAACTGGTGCGGGTTCCCCTCGTTGGTCTCCTGCAGCGCACGTGCAACGGATTGGACCATCAGCATCAGCACGCCGCTCTCGAGACCATGACCGGTCACGTCGCCGATGCCGATCTTGACCCGTGGCCCGTTCTGCAGGACGTCGTAATAGTCGCCGCCGACCTCGTCGGCCGGCCGCATGTAGGCTGCGATCTCCAGCCCCGGAATCGCTTCTAGTTCGAATTGTTTCGGCAGGACCATCATCTGGATCTGTCTGGCGACCGCGAGTTCGGCACCAAGGCGAACGTTCTCGTCCTGCAGCTTTTCATTGAGTGCGGAAATCTCCTGATTTGCGTCCCCAAGTTCCCTGGTTCGTTCGTCGACGAGTTGCTCGAGGTTTTCCGTGTGAAAGCTGATCTGCTCAGCCATGCGGTTGAAAGCGATCCCTGCCGCTCCAACTTCGTCGCGCGTTGGGATGCTCACGCGGACTGAATAGTCTTTGGACTGGAGCCGCTGGGCGGCGCTGGCAAGCGCCCTGAGGCCCGCGGTGATCCGCTTCGAAATTCCAAGCACGGCGGCAAAAACAATCAGAAGCGAAACGACGATCGCGGCGATCTGAAAGAGCAGGATACGGTTGGTTGCGCGGGAAATACTCTTCTGCGCGGCGAACAGGGACGCATAGATCTCTCGTTCGGGAACGACGATCCCGACCGACATCATTTCGGACTTGATCGGTCCCGAACTCCACAGATTGGTCGGCTTCAATCTTTTGAGGACAACAATGTAGGGTACGCGTTCGCCCTTGTCGCCGAGCATGACATGCTGAATGACACCGTCATTGTTCTGGTCGAGAGGCAGCGACGCGATAGCCGGCTGCGTACTTCCCCGCAGGGACCTCTCCAGGCCGGTGACGCCCTGGGTGCCCGCATCGCTCGATGAAGTCAGGCCGATGATTGCCTGGCCTGACGGATTGATCGCCACCACGTTGCCAGTCGACATTGTGAGAAAGCCGAACCCGGTCTCAGCGATCTTCACACGTTCGACGACTTCCGCGAGTTGATCGAGAGTAATGTCTGCTCCCGCTGTACCAGCGATACCGGTGCGATCGCGCGTCCACAGCGGGTGGAAAAAGCTGACGATTAGCTTTCCCGTGATCGCATCGGTGTAAGGCGCTGTCTGGGTGATATCGTCAGGGACCGGACGCGAGGCTGGATCCTTGGCCCATTGCTGCCATGACCCATAGATTCCCGGAAAGAAAAACTCCCAGAACTCCGCCTTGTTGTGGCCTGGATAGAGTCGGTCGAAGGTCTGTGCCTGGTCCGTATACGGTACCGTTCTGAAGA
>NZ_JAMYNE010000082.1:0-4387 GCF_040318915.1 Mesorhizobium sp. M0991 | reverse complement strand
GCCACCAGGGAAATGCGGGCGCCACCAACGATGCGGCTGAAGACGTCTCGGCCGAGATAGTCGGTGCCGAGCCAGTGGCTCCAGCTCATGCCCTCCAGTGTCGCCGAATAGTCCTGCGCACTCGGATCGTAAGGCATGATCGCAGGAGCGAAGATGCCGATCAGCACAAAGCCGATTACGGGGAGCAGCACCAGCCACGGCCAGTCCTTGATGTCCCTGATAGCAGAAATGTTCATTGCCTCATGCTCCCCGCGCCCGGCGCATTCGCGGATCCGCGACGATGCAGATCATGTCGACGATGAAATTGACCATGACGAAGAAGACGACAAACAGCAGCAGC
Source organism: Mesorhizobium sp. M0991 (assembly GCF_040318915.1). NCBI lineage: Bacteria > Pseudomonadati > Pseudomonadota > Alphaproteobacteria > Hyphomicrobiales > Phyllobacteriaceae > Mesorhizobium > Mesorhizobium sp. M0991. The sequence goes on along the minus strand of NZ_JAMYNE010000082.1, from coordinate 4,047 downwards.
ACCGACTGCATGCCTATGAAGTCGCGGAAGCGTATCGCCTCGATGAAGAAGGCACCGACGCCGCGCAATGCAAATACCGTCTCGACGACGATCGATCCGATGATCATCAGCGTGAATTGCGCCCCGAATGTCGTCAGGAACGGAATGGCAATGTTGGGCAGCGCCTCGCGCAGCAGCACCTGCGTTCTGGTATAGCCTTTTGCGAAGCCAGTGGTCGCAAACGGCCGCGACATCGCTTCCTGGAGGTTGACCCGAACGACACGGCTGAGAACGGAGGCTGGGAACAGCGCGATCGTCACCCATGGCAGAAGCCATGAGGTGAAGCCGCTCGTGCCGAAGGTGGGCACCCAGCCGAGCATGACCGAAAACACGATCACCAGCAGCGCCGCCACGAAGAAGTTGGGGGTCGATGCGCCAATCAGCGAAAATGCGTGCAGAAATCTGTCCATGAAGCCGCCATTGCTGACGGCGCCGGCAATGCCAAGCGTGATCGAGAAAATGAAGGCGAGAACGCCGCCGCCGGCAAGCAGAGCCGCCGTCATCGGGATGCGGGCGGCAAACTCCGACGAGATCGGCTTTCCCGTTCGCAGTGAGATGCCGAAATTGCCGGCCAACGCGCCGGAAAGCCAGCGTCCGTAGCGGATCGGCAACGGGTCGTAGAGCCCGAGCTCGTTGCCGATCTTGGCGATCATTTCGGCGTCCGCGCCAGGGCCTGCCGCACGCTCGGCAATCAGTGCCGCAACATTGCCCGGAGCCGCCGCAACCAGGGCGAATGTCAGCGCGGATGCCGCCAGGATCAATAGGCAGGCAAGCAGCATTCGTCGCAGGATCGTGCGCTTCATCGTCAGGCCTCGTTTGGGCTCGAAGTCTTCAGGCCTTCAGCGTGATCGCCTTGAACGGCAGATCATAGTCGGTCGCCGGGAGCGAGAAATTCTCGGCGCGGGGATTGTGAGCCCACAGCCGCTGGCTGACGACAAGCGGACAGATGGCGGTGTTGTCGTGCAGCCAATCGTAGAGAGCCTGCATCTTCAGGTCGCGTTCGGCGCCGCTCGCCTCGAGCGCAGTCTTGACGACGCCGTCGAGCGCGTCCGAGACATAGATCTTGCCGTCAGGCCCGCTGTCCGCCGTCGAGACGAAGGCATTGCCAAGGGTCCCGTGAGGGTCATAGGGAGCGCCATAGGTGGTGAAGAAAGCGAGATCATAGTCGAAGGCCGGACGCCGTTCATGCATGGTGGCATTGTCCACCGAGGAGACTTGCACCTGGAAACCGACCTCGGACAACTGACCCTGGATCATTTCGGCGATGCGCCGCGACCCCGGCAGGGATTCTTCGGAAACCAGAAAGTCGATGGCCAGAGGAGAACCAGCCTTGGTCCAGGCGCCGCCGCTGTCGACCCAGCCGCCGTCGGCGAGGATCTTCTTGGCCACCGCCACGTCGCGCACCGGCACGTCATGCCGCTTGCCCGACGAAGGCACGTTTGCCGGGAACAGATCGGCGGCCGGGTCGGCAAAGCCCTCGAACAGCACCTTGGCGATCGCCGCCCGGTCGACCGATGCATAGACGGCGTCGCGGACGGCCTTGTCGGCGATGATCTTCGACTTCGGCGAATAGCCGAGCAGCATCGTCGCGGTGCCCGGCTCGGCTACGACCTTCATGCCGTCGCTTTCCAGCGCGCGAGCGCGGCGCGGCGACAGCGTCGCCACCCAGTCGCCGCCGATGACATCGAGGTCGCCTGAGCGGAGGCCGTTGGCGCGAGCGAGTTCATCGGGAACCACCTTCAATTCCATGCGGCTGAAAAGCGGCTTCTCGCCCCAGTATTTGTCGTTGCGAACGAGGCTGGTGCCGCTCGAATCGTATTTTTCGACGATCCATGGACCGGTTCCGATCGGCGCAGTCTGCTTGCCATCCTTGTCGACTGCCTTGGGCGACAGGAAACGGACAGGCCGCACGATTGTGAGTTCGAGGAGTGCCGCCGGCACCGGCCGCTTCAGCTTGACCGTCAGCTTGTTCGGTCCGTCCGTGACGATGCTGTCGAACGCGTCGGAGATGCCGATCCAGGAGAAGTCGCTCACCCCCATCCAGCGCTTGAGGTTCCATTCGGCTGCGGTGGAATCGAAGGGCGTGCCGTCGCTGAAGGTCACGCCTTCACGCAGATCGAAGGCGATCGAAAGCTGATCGTCGGCAATGGTCCATTTGGTGGCAAGTCCCGGCTCCAGCGCGCCATTCTGGCCATAATGGATCAGCGCATCGAAGACGATGGTGTAGGTGCTCAGCGTCGAAACGTTCTGCAGCAAATCGAGGTCGCCGGTCTCCGCGGCGATGGCAATCTTCAGCGTGTCGTTGGTTTCGGAAAAGGCGGCGCGTGGCAGCGCGGCGGCGAAGGCAAGGCCAGCGGTGGAAACAAGGAAATTGCGGCGGTCGAGAGTGATCATGTCAGTTCCCCATTTTTTGATTGGTAGTGATTGTACACATGCATTCCCATTTGTATAGACATATACGGCGCAAATCCAAGTTGGCGCGCAGCGCTGCGTTTGGCATAGGAAAGCGCCGTCTCGCGTAATGTCGCCATGCCGGCGCGGGTCTCGACAAGGGCTAAATCCAGCTCAGCGTCATCGCCGCCAGCGCTAGATAGCGGCCGACCTTCGCAATCGTGACAATCGCAAGGAAGCTCCAGAACGGCTCCCGCAGCGCTCCCGCCACAAGCGTCAGCGGATCGCCGATGAGAGGCAACCAGCTCAACAGCAGCGACCATCGTCCATAGCGCTGATACCATCGCGTCGCGCGCGTCAGCGCGGAGGGCTTCACCGGGAACCATTTGCGGTCGCGAAAGCGATCGACGCCCCGGCCGAGCCACCAGTTCACGATCGAGCCGAGCACATTGCCGGCGCTTGCGGAGGCGATGAGCAGAGTCGGGGCATAGCTTTCTGTCAGAAGCAGTCCCGCAAGGGCTGCTTCCGATTGCATCGGCAGGATGGTCGCCGCCGCGAACGCGGTCAGAAATAGACCGCCATAGATGGCGAGCTCGCCAAGCATGTTGAGTTCTCAGCTTGTCTTGGGCCATTTCGGGTGCCGATCATCGACGACGTAGCCATGCGAATGCTCATACCCCGCTTCCGACCATACTGCGTCGCCGATGTGCCGGTCGTCCTCAGGCGGATCGACATGCATATGCACAAGCACGTCGGGATCATGTTTCGGCCAGAGCCAGACCGCGGCAAGCAGGGCAGCGGCGCCAATGATGCCGAGCAGAATGAATGTGAAAGGCAATCCCATCGCCGCACCGACGCGGCCGGCAATGGGATACGTGATCAACCAGCAGGCATGCGAAAGCGCGAATTGGGCAGCAAACAGAGCGGGCCGGTCGACGGCATCGGCGGAACGCCTGATCAATCGGCCCGAAGGCGTCTGCGCCAGCGAGTAGCCGAGCCCGAGCACGAACCAGAGCGCCAGTAGCAGATAGTAACTGCCGGCGAGAGGTCCCACCAGCACGCCCACGACCAGAATCGCGGCGCCCGAGAGCATCGCAACCCGGTCTGGGACGTTCTCCAGCAGCCGCGGCAGGGCAAGAGCTGCAATCATCGATCCGCCGCCGAACGCTGCGAGCGCCAGCGCCGTGTCACTTTGCGAGAGGCCGAACTGTGCCTGAACTAGGACGACCGTGTTGACGATCACCATCGCGCTTGCCGCCGCGACGGCAACGTTAAGTGCCAGCAGCCCGCGCAATCGCGGCGTCGCCAGATAGATGCGCAATCCGCGCGTGGTACGATCGTAAACGCCGCGCGGCTGCGACGGTTTAGGGCTCGGCAGGACCACCGACACCACCAGCGCCGCCGAGGCGAGAAAGCCGATAACCGTACCGGCGAACAGGCTGTGGAAGCTGATGACGGAAAGCAGCGCCGCCGCCAGCATGGGACTGACGACGCTTTCCAGGTCGTAGGCCAGTCGCGACAGCGACAGGGCTCGCGTGTAGTCCTTCTCCTCGGGCAGCACGTCAGGAATAGAGGCCTGGAAGGCCGGAGTGAAGCCTGCCGACGCCGACTGCAGGA
>NZ_JAMYNE010000081.1:0-4788 GCF_040318915.1 Mesorhizobium sp. M0991 | reverse complement strand
TGCGCTCTTTTACGAGATCAACGACGCCGGTCTTGACGAGCGGATACAAGCCGATGGCAACCGCCACCCACAAGGCTTGTATTGGTATGAGCTGCTGCCAATACAGCAACGCCATCAAGCCGGTAAACAGGATGCGCGCGACTTCGAACCAACGTTCGCGCGTCATCAGCGATCGCCAACCCGATGGAGCCGCTTTAGGCGCCGGTGCGACGCTTTCGGTGCTTGCTATCGCGGATTTCATGATTGGCTCGCTATCTCGGATTTGCGGTCTTGGCGTGAAGCGTGAGCGCATCAGGCCCCCCCGCGGCGGCTAGTCCTGTCCAGCCATGGTATCCGACATAGAGGCCCACGGCGATAATGAGAATGCTCGAGAAATGGGAGCCCAGCGCGGGACGGTCGAGAACCAGGACCAACGCCTGGTCGCGTGCAGGACGCTCGGGGCAGCGGCAGCCCCGACCGTGACGACAGCGATCGTAAGGCCGATCGAGAAGCACAGCACCAGCGAGTGCATGAAAGCTTTCGATACAATTTCGCGCTCCACGGTGGAACAGGCAAACAAGTCACGCCCGGCACCACAAGTGCCGGGCGTACCTGGTACTGCTTTAGATCATCCGCTTAATGTCGATGTAATCGCCTTCGGTCTGGATCGTCAGCGTCACGTCGCTGTCACCGCGGTTGCGCCAGAACCAGCCATGATTTCCATCGAAGGCGGCTTCAATGGCACCTTCGTCAGCTGGAACGCTGCGGCCCTTTTCGTAGCTTACGGACTGACCGCCGCCATCGCCGTGCGTCTCGAAGTTCACCACGCCACCGTCCGCTGTCCAGGAAAAGTTTGCCTTGGCACCCTGCCGCATCACGAGCTTGACCTCAATGCCCTGACCCGGTGTCAGTGTGAAGGACATTTCATCTCGCCTTCCGGTGGTCGGGGCCGGCGCTTCCGCGGGAATTTCTGCGACCTGCGGCGCCGCACTCGGATTGACTGGCAGGGCTTCGGCAGGAGCAATCTCTCCAACTGTCACATTGTCTTGGGCAATGGCCTCCCCAGTTGGGGATGGCTGCGACGCGGGCTGTTCGGCGGTAAGGGCAACGAGGAGGTTTTCAATTCGGTCCATGCGCGCCATCAACTCGGCTGGAGGGACCATTTGCGTCATCCGCTCGGCCGAAGCCTTCGCGCTGGCCATTTCGTCCGCTGCCGCCTCGGCTGCCAACTGTGTTTTGATTTCGCCCATTCTGGTGAGGCCGAGCAATCTGCCCGCCCCCGTCAGGTCGATTGCATACTCGGACGGCATAACGACCGAGACAAGCAAGGCGAGCGCCGTCAGCGCGGCAATGAAGGTGGAGCGCTTCAGCTGCGCTGAAGTGGGCAATTCGGCGCGAGTGGGCAAGTCAGTATTGTACATTGTTGCGGTTCCTATGCTGCGACGAACAGGCCGGTGAGCTGATATCCGATCAGCAGGAACCCGGCCGTCATCATGATGACGTTTGCGGTATAGGCGTGACGCCAGAAGCTTCGTGTGCGGCGCCAATAGCCCATCACGATCAGGATGGCTCCAAGAGCCATGAGCTGGCCGATCTCGACACCGACATTGAAGGCGAGCAGATTGGGCACCAGGCCGTCCGGCGAGATGTTGTATTCGATGATCTTCGTCGACAGGCCAAAGCCGTGGAAGAAGCCGAAGACCAGTGTCGCGACCTTGGTGTTCGGCTGGAAGCCGAGCCATCGCTGGAAAGCGCCCATATTGTCGAGCGCCTTGTAGACCACGGACAGGCCGATGATGGCGTCGATGATGTAGCTGTTGATGCCGACGTTGAAGTAGACGCCAAGCAGCATGGTCGTGGAGTGGCCGAGCGCAAACAGGCTGACGTAGATGCCGATATGCTTCATCCGGTAGAGGAAGAAGATCACGCCGAACAAGAACAGAATGTGGTCGTATCCGGTCACCATGTGCTTGGCGCCGAGATAGATGAAGGGCAGCATGTTGATGCCCGAGATTTCCTGGATATAGCCCTTGTCGCCGGCGGCAACGGCATGGGCAAAGGCTGCTCCTGCCAGCAGCGGCAGGGTCAGCAGAGCGATAAGCAGGGGCAGGGCGGGTCGCCAACACGTGCGACGCGCGCGTGATCGGCCCTGATCGAAGGGTCCTTGCATGAAATTTCCAATCTTCGTCGTTGAGGGTGGCCGCGTGAGCGGCCGCGATCATGCTGCGAGGAACGGTCTCGGCGGTCGATCAAGCCGGAATGTCGTGTCCGGATCGACGAAAGTCGGCTGATACTTTAGCCAGCCCCGCTCGATCTGTGGAACGGTCGGCGCGAAGTCGGCGGGCGTACTCGCCGTTTCGTGCGAGTGGTCGGCCGCATTGTGCCCGTGAAAATGGCCAGCGCTCTGCTCGTCGGCGACGCCGTCATCATTTGCATGGTCATGATTTTCGATCTGCGCGGCGGCTTCGACTTGGCGCTCGATCGTGGCGGCGGCAAGTGCGACCGGATCGTGCGAGGCCGAATAGCCGAAAGGACGCAGCATGCCGAACGTCATCGCCAAGGCGATGACGAGACAAAAGGCTGAGCTGTGGATCCGATTCGGCATGAACGGCGATTATTCTCCAAAATCCTAAGGAATGGTTGTTGCATGCACCAGAATCGAGGCCTCTTTGAGACTTGCATATCCCCTCCAGGAGGATAGTATCAACATATGAGCGAGCAACCTCACATCCACGAAACCCATCCCGATATCGTCAAGCGCCTGAAACGGGCTGGCGGACATCTCAAGGGTGTCATCGAAATGATCGAAGCGGGCCGGCCCTGCCTCGACCTCGCCCAGCAGCTTCATGCTGTCGAGAAGGCCATTTCGCAGGCCAAGAAGACCTTGATCCAGGATCATCTCAACCATTGCCTTGAAGACGTCGTCGGGCCGTTGGCGCGCGAGCAGCGCCGCTCGATCGACGAATTCAAGGACATCACCAAGTACCTGTGAGAAGCGCCATGAAGGACAAAGTTCGCGATTGGTTTGGATTTGGCCCGATGACGCAAGGTTTTGGCGGCCACGGACATGATCACGGTGATGGCGGCCATGGCCACACACACGGTGTCATAGATCCGACGATCGCCACGACGACGCGCGGCATCTGGGCGATCAAATGGTCGTTCGTCGTTCTGGCTATCACGGCAGCGCTCCAGCTTGTGGTTGTGTTCCTCTCCGGCAGCGTGGCGCTGCTGGCCGATACGATCCACAATGTCGGCGACGCGGCCACTGCCATTCCGCTGTGGATCGCGTTCGTGCTGGCCCGCCGCAAGCCGAGCAAGACGTTCACCTACGGGCTGGGCCGGGTCGAGGATCTGGCTGGAATCGTCATCGTTCTCATCATCCTCTTCAGTGCCGTCGTTGCCGGCTATGAGGCGATCGACCGGTTGATCAATCCGCGTCCCATCACGTTTCTTGGCTGGGTCGCCATCGCCGGCCTCATAGGCTTCATCGGCAATGAAGCGGTCGCCGTATTTCGTATCCGTGTCGGGCGAGAGATCAACAGCGCTGCGCTGATCGCGGACGGCTACCATGCCCGCACCGACGGCTTTACCAGCCTGGCGGTCGTGCTGGGCGCTATCGGCGTGTGGCTGGGCTTTCCGCTTGCCGATCCGATCGTCGGGCTGCTGATCACCGTGGCGATCTTCGCCATCGTCTGGCAGTCGTCGAAAGCCGTGTTGACCCGCATGCTCGACGGTGTCGAGCCCGGCATCATCGACGAAATCCATCATGCCGCCGAACACGTGTCGGGCATCGGGCGCGTTGAAAGCGTGCAGGCACGCTGGATCGGACATCGCCTGCATGCCGACGTCGCCATCAGTGTTCCGGAGATGGCGACGGCCAAGGACGTGCTGGGCGTTAGCGAGGCCCTCAAGGAGGAACTGTTCGCTCACTTGCCGGCGTTGGCGGAAGCCAATGTCCGCCTGGTGAGCCCGGCCGGGTCGGCCGTCACTGGCGCGGAAACCTCTCATGCTCACCATCATGCGCCGGAGCCCTTCAAGGTCGCCTGCGATCTGGCTGAAGGGACGTTGGAAATCGTCGACACGGCGGCCGGCGAGCGGATGCGGCTGACCATAGACCGGCACGCCGATGATTTGACAGCGACTGTGATCATCGACCGGCCCAACGGGCCAGAGACGCTTCGCCTCCAGCCCGTAGCCGACAACCATCATCGGCTTGAGAGCACCGTCGCCCCTGCTGAGCCGCATGAATTCCAGGCGAGGTTGATCCTGCTCGCGAAGGGTCGGGAGCAGGTGCTGCCATTCAAGATGGTCGAGCCGGAAGGCCACCACCACTGAGACAGGCGGGCTGTTCGCGCTACATTCCTGGCTCGACGAACCCCAATCCGCTGCAAGAAGGCAAAATATGCTTCAGGTCCTGGCCGATCGCACCTACCGTCATCTCTTCCTGGCCCAGGTCATCGCCCTGATCGGCACTGGCCTTGCCACCGTAGCACTCGGGCTGCTGGCCTATGATCTTGCCGGCGCCGATGCAGGCGCGGTGCTCGGCACGGCGCTCGCTATCAAGATGATCGCCTATGTCGGCGTGGCGCCTGTCGCCGCTGCGTTCGCAGAGCGCCTGCCACGCCGCACCATGTTGGTTTCGCTCGACCTCATCCGGGCAGCAGTCGCGGTGTTCCTGCCCTTCGTTACCGAAGTCTGGCAGGTATATCTTCTCATCTTCGTCCTGCAGTCGGCGTCGGCAGGCTTCACTCCGGCCTTCCAGGCCTCTATTCCTGACGTGCTGCCCGAGGAGAAGGACTACACGCG
>NZ_JAMYNE010000080.1:0-4957 GCF_040318915.1 Mesorhizobium sp. M0991 | reverse complement strand
ACGCGACGAACAACTGCAGGACGACGGGAACACTCCGGGCATAGGACACGTAGAGGTCAGTCAGATGACTGATCACCGGAATCCTGGGAACCCGGAGTGTTGTCGCGACGAGAGCCAAGCAAAAGCCGACGACCATAGCGGTACGAAGCCCACGGGCAGACCTTAGCCTCCCGCGCTGAGCATTTCGACGATTGTTAAATCCAAAGAATCACCACAGGACGGTGGCCGTCGAGCGAGTTTTCAGCAGCCCATTTCCGCAGCCTCTTAATGTGCAACTTGCGAAGCTGCCGACATCAATTCCTCGGGATTCAGCGCTCTGAAGGTGTTGAGGCCATCCTCCAGAACTTCAGTGAAGTTCCAGCGTACGATGCCCGCCCGGTCGATTAGGAACTGACCGACAAGCTGCGCCTGGCTGGAAGCCATCGCCTGCTGATCGACTTCCGTAATCTCATATCCTTCCTTCTTGTTAAGAAATTCATTCATTGCCATGACGTCCATAGGCTCGGGCAACTCGCCCGGGAGATGGAACGATATCGCCATGACCGTGTCCATCCCGACCTCGCGCAAGCCGAAAGCACGGTGCGAGGCGCGCTCCGGGTCGGATGCGGCGAGGAGATCGGGTGCCGGGTGGTAACGGAAATAGAGCCGCGCCCGCTCGACCGGCGTATTGACCACAGCCAGGCATTCGACGCCTTTCTCACGCAGGGCCGGCTTGAGTTGCGCCATCGCCGCGACATGGCGCCGGCAGAACGGACAGTGCAGGCCTCGGAACAAACCGATCAACAACGGGCTACGGCCTCGAAAATCATCGAGCGCGATCTTGCCTTCGCGTGAGATCGCATTGAGCACAACATTCGGTGCCCGGTCGCCCGGCTGCAGCGGGCGGTCAACACTACTCGTGGACATGGACAACCTCCTCGCCCGGGTCAGTCAGGGAAAGCAGCACCCAGCGTTTCGGAGGCGATCAAGTGCTGGGGCGAAAGCTTCCTGTGCCAAGGCAATAGCTTTCGACCTCTGCCATATTGCCGAGGTCGAGATTACGCGCGTTGCAAGCCCATCATAACACGAAAAAGCATCTGCGTCGTCAGTCCGGCGATCGCGGCTTGCGAAGAATAGGCGGGGGCGGGCGAGGCCGCTATTCTGCGCTTGATTTCATCTGTCCTCGATGCTCTGACACGAGATCGAAGCGTAGGGAAAAATCGCACGCCGGCGTCAAAATCGCGACTTGGCGTAGAAAAGGCGATGGCTCCCCGGGATCGATGAAGCGGCGAATTACGAATTCTCCATAGCACTGCGCCAGGATCCGCCGCGAGCATACAATATGCGAAAAACGCGATCGGGACCGCGCGGAAGCACTTCGCCTCGCCGGCGGCCCCTTTGGCCCTTCCGCCGAAGTGAGTGCACCCTCTGCCGGCGGCTTTGTAAATGATGGACGCCTAGACACATGTTGTGAAAACGCGTGATAAGTTCGGTCTGCGCTAGATTCAAAGATGGCCGGGGCACCAGAAGATGGCCCACCAAATGTACAACGCAATGCTTGGCTTCGCCGCGCTTGTCTTAGCCGCGTGCCAATCGGCCCCCGAAACGCCGCAACCCGTCACTCTCGAACCTGCGTTAGAATCGGGAATTCCTCTCCAACCGCCCTTGGCTGCTGCCGGGGTTCCTTCCGGCTCAGCAATCATGCATCAATCCGTGGCGGTCACTCCGCCAGGCAAGGGCGTTCCAACAAAGTACGCCGATTTTTCCGGTCTATGGGCCGGCCGATTGGAGGGGATGTATGACGCCAAACTTGCTGTTCAAACGGTTTCTTCCAATGGGAAGGTGACGGTCACCTATGCGTGGGGAAATCTGGGCGACAACTATCCGGGAGAGGCCGCCGGCGCTGGAAGAATTGTAGGGAGGACGTTGAAGCTTGAGCGCCTGCCGAATGGCGCCGACGTCAGTTTTGTCATGCGGCCGGACGGAGCACTGGCCGGAACCGTTACGCTTGCCGGCCAGACCTACACGGGCGCGTTCCTCAAGCTACGATGAAGACGCATCCGAAGGGCTATGCAGAGGGCCAGGCGACTGTTCCAATATTGCCGTCTACTCAGTTTCGTCCCGACTGAAATTAAGCCTTCGTTAGGTATGTCTGAGACCGTCGCAGGCTGGATTCAAAACGTTGGTCGACGGTTGTAGGTGCGCTCGGTAGGAACGCCGGTATGCATCATCTGTCGGTAAGTGTCGCCCTGGCCATTTCGCTTGTCGTCGGTTTAGTCGTGGCGGCGATCGCGTCGCAGGGGCAGTCAGAAGGCTGCGGCATCCGACGCTCACTCGTCCTGGCAGACAGTGAAGAAACGACAGTCATGCCGTCGCGGAGCGGCTATCATTGAGAATTGGCTTCGGTAGGCGCCCGCGAGCTTCGCAAGACGGGATCATCGCAATCTACCTGATTGAAAGCCGCTGAAGGTCCTCGACCATCGAATCTCGGTGTGTTTCTCACAAAGTCGCTGGGATCACCGCCCTCCTAGGCTCACCGACCTTGAAACGTGGTGCTACGCGCCTCCCCATTGAGCTCGGGCCCAGGGCATTGGCTGCTTCGATGACCGCCTCCGGTCACCGGCTGGCTTTTGTGCATTTCGCCCGAAACTGTGCAGTGGTTGGGAAACGGGCTGAACAACAGCAATGGCTCAAATGGCTGTGGTCGCAATCTTCTCGCGCCATATTTCCGGGGAGAGCAGATCGGTCGCGAATTCCTGGCCCCTATGCGAACACCCGTCGCAATCCCGACAGCGACCGCCAAGGCAGCGGCGCAACGTGCCTGTTTTAGGGGAGGGAAGAGATTCGGCCAACCGATTGGTGCCTAAGCTCAAGCCTTGTTGTTCAACGCCTTTTGCCGCGACCGCTGGCGAATTGCTGCCACGAGTTCGGGTTCGAACCGCCGTGTTGTTGCGATTTTCGTCGAAGAGTTTGCGACAGCGAGCAAACGCTCAGGATCCGGCGTACTAGCGGCAAAAGCTGCTTGTACCGCACAAGCCGGGTTCATTCTGCTCCATTCTTCTGAAACGTGGCGAAGACAAGCCGCTTGCCTTCGCGCACGCTCTCTTCGAGCGGCTTCGCCTTCGCCAGATGCGCCGCAATCGCGCTGGCCAGCATGCAACCTGTTCCGCGCATCGATGTGGCAAGGCGCGGTAGATCGACATGGATGGGTTGATGATCGGAGCGCAGCAGAATATCGGTCGATTGGGGTCCCGAGGCATGCCCACCCTTGATCAGCACTGCCTGAGGGCCGGCGGCCAGCAGTCTTTGTCCTTGTTGGAGCGCACCGTTCTCATCCACTGCCAGTTCGGAGCCAATAAGGAGCGCCAGTTCAGGAAGGTTGGGCGTGACCAGGCAGCAAAGCGGCATCAGATCGCGCTTCATGACGGCGATAGCGCCTGCTTCCAGGAGAGCCCGGCCTGAGGTGGAGGCCAGCACTGGATCGAGTACTGCCGGCACCTGTCGATTTTCGCGCAGTACGGCGGCAACCGCAGCGATGATCTCGGCTGTTCCGAGCATGCCGATCTTGATGGTCGCCACTTCGTTGGCCCGCAGCGCGGCGCGCATCTGATCGGCGACCAGGCTTGGTGGAGAATGATGAATTTCCGTCACGGCGTCGTGCGTTTGCACCGTTAGCGCTGTGACGGCCAGACAGGTGCGCACGCCAATGGATGCGATCGTTTCGATATCGCGTGCTATTCCAGCACCCCCGCTGGAATCCGATCCGCCAACGACAAGCACATGCGGTTCTCGTCTCATCGCCATCGGTCCGTCTTTTCGATCCATTCCCTGGTGCGCGCTTCGGGATCGGAGCTCAAAGTGATGTCGGTGACCACTGCGGCGCTGTCGGCGCCGGCTTCAAAGACGCCATCGAGGCGGCCAGGGTTGAGGCCGCCGATAGTGACTAATGGGATTGGCGCCACCCGCCGCTTCCACTCGCTGATCCGCTCTAGCCCTTGCGGTGCCCACTTCATTTTCTTCAAGATGGTGGGATAGATCGGACCCAGCGCAACATAGTCGGGATCGGCAAAAATGGCCATCGCCAGCTCGACATGATCATGCGTGCTCAACCCGAGCCTGACACCGGCTGACTGTATCCTTGAGAGGTCGGCGGTTTGCAGATCTTCCTGGCCGAGATGCACGAAGTCGCAGCCCTCCTCGATTGCCAGGCGCCAATGATCGTTCACGATGAGCTGGCACTGGTGCTCGGCGCACAGGGCCTTCGCCTTCCGGATTTCGGTGCACAACCTGGCCTCATCTATGGTCTTGATGCGCAGTTGCACCAGCCTGACGCCAAGCGGCACTAGCCGTTCGATCCAGGCAGCGCTGTCGACGATCAGGTAGAAGGGATCGAGCTTCATGAAAAAACTGCCCTGCCGATCGCCGGCGTCGACGGCACGGCGACGTCGCGCGGTTCGAGCATTCCCGAGCAGAAGGCCTCACGACCGGCCTCGACCGCCTTGCCGAAAGCACGCGCCATGCCGACCGGATCGGCCGCCTTGGCGACCGCCGTGTTCAGGAGCACGGCGTCAAAGCCGAGTTCCATGACGGTCGCCGCGTGCGACGGCCGTCCGAGCCCGGCATCCACGATCATGGGAACGTCGGGGAAATGCCCACGCATCGAGCGCAGCGCCATGAGGTTGATCGGCCCGAGGGCGGAACCGATCGGTGCGCACCACGGCATCAAGGCCTTGCAGCCCGCCGCAAGCAGCCGCTCGGCGACAACAAGGTCGTCGGTGGTATAGGGGAATACCGCAAAACCGTCCTCGTACAGGATGCGGGCGGCTTCGACCAGACCGAACACATCCGGCTGCAGCGTGTCGTGGTCGCCGATCACTTCGAGCTTGATCCAGGTCGTCCCGAAGATCTCGCGCGCCATCTTCGCGGTTGTGACCGCTTCCTTGACGGAGTGGCAGCCTGCGGTGTTGGCAAGGATTCT
>NZ_JAMYNE010000079.1:0-5053 GCF_040318915.1 Mesorhizobium sp. M0991 | reverse complement strand
CGGAACCCGGTCGGGATGACCAACGCGAGCTTGTGGCGGAGATCAGGGAGCATCTTGCTTAAAATACCGGGGGGCCTGGGCGTCCACCGCCGCCGTTCAATTTCTCAGAACTTATTCGCTGACGTCGACGCCATCAAACCGATGAATGCCAAGCGGGTCCATAACGAAGCCCGCGACCTTCTTGTTCATCGGCATGAAGACCTTGGAGTGGGCGATGGTCAGCCATGGGGCCTCACGCTTGAACACGGCCTGAGCTTCCTCGTAGATCTTGGTGCGCTCGGCGACGTCGGTCGTCGCCTTGCCCTTTTTCAGCAGGCCTTCGAACTCCTGATTGCACCAGATTGCATAGTTGGACTGGCCGATGGCATCGCAACCGAGCAGGAAAAAGAAGTTGTCCGGATCGCCATTGTCACCGGTCCAGCCCAGCTGGAAGGCGCCGTCGCGATCCTTAGCCTTGCCGCGCTGGCGGTACTCGGTCCATTCGTAGCTGACGATCTCCGCCTTGACGCCGACGGCGGCATAGTCGGCCTGGATCAACTCGGCGACGCGCTGGGCGTTCGGGTTGTAGGGACGGCTGACCGGCATAGCCCAGATCTTCATCGACAGATCCTTGACGCCCGCGTCGGCCAGCATCTTCTTGGCCGCCTCTGGATCATAGGGATCGTCCTTGATGTCCTTGTTGTAGGACCACATGGTCGGCGGGATCGGGTTGATGGCCGGCGCGCCGGCGCCCTGATAGACCGCGTCGATGATCGCCTTCTTGTTCACCGCCATGTTGAGAGCCTTGCGGACCTCGACCTTGTCGAAGGGCGGCTGCGTCGTGTTGTAAGCCATGTAGCCGATATTCAGGCCTTCCTGCTCGTCAACCTTGAGGTTCGTGTCGGCCTGCAGTCCGGCGATGTCGGCCGGCGCCGGGTACGACATGATATCGCACTCGCCGGCCTTGAGCTTCTGCGCGCGCACGGCCGGATCGGGCGTGATGGCGAAGATCAGATCGTCGATCTTCTGGCGGCCGCCATAGTAGCCGTCCCATGCCGCGTAGCGGATGACCGCATCGACCTGATAGTCGACGAACTGGAACGGACCGGTGCCGATCGGTTTCTGGGTGAACTGCTGCCGAGTGCCGGCCTTGTCGAGCTGGTCGGCATATTCCTTGGAGACGATCGAGGCGAAATCCATGCCGAGATCCGGCAGGAAGGCAACCTCAGGCTTGTTCAGCACGAATTTCACGGTCAGATCGTCGACCTTGACGATTTCCTTCAGAAGTTCCGGGAAGCCCATGCCGGCAAAATATTCCCAGCCGGTACCTTCCAGATAGCTAAACCACGGGCTTTCCTTCTTCCACTGGCGTTCGAAAGAAAAGATCACGTCGTCGGCGTTAAGGTCGCGCGTCGGCGTGAAATAGTCGGTCGTCTGGAATTTCACACCCGGGCGAAGCTTGAACGTGTATTCGAGACCGTCGTCGGAAACCGTCCAGCTCTCGGCGAGGCCGGGCGAGATGGTGGTCTTGCCATGCTCGAACTCGACCAGGCGCGAATAGATGGTGCGCGACGAGGCGTCGAAGTCGTTGCCGCCGCTCCATGGTGACGGGTCGAAGCCGGCCGGCGATGCCTCCGAGCAATAGACCAGTTGTTTTGCATTGGCCATGCCGCCCAGGACGCTTGCAGCCAGCAACGCGGCTGCAAAAGTCAGTTTCTTTTTCATTGAGCACTCCCTGATGTTCTTCCAAGCCCCTCTATCAGGCTCGCGAAGCGCGCATATAAGCACCGTTTTTCTAGCTTTGGAACTCCTCGTTTGCCTAACCCACGGGAAGCAGAAAAAAATTCCGGCACGCAGCAAATTGTGGAAAAAACGAGCGGAATCCGCAGATCACGACATTATTAGCGACTTCAATTTTTTGTTGATCGGCGATGCCGCCAATTGGGGGAATCGAGCCGTTCGGTTCAAGAGATGCGCGTCCGAAAAGCAGTCGCGGCCGAGAGGTTTGACGGCAAGTCTTACCGCACTGCCAGGTGGGCGAGGCTTGCACGGCCGCCGCTAGTGGCAATACATAGATAGATGGAGAGCGTGCCGGATTTCCCACGTTCCGGGCATTGCGGCAAACGTGGATACCTTTGTTCGTCAGGGGCGGCGGTGGCGCTCAAGCGTGCCGAAACGATAAGAACGATTGAGGGAGCGACAGGTGGCAAAACCGGCAAAGACAACGACCGCGGCGAAAGCAAAGGCCGCCGAGGCAACATCGAAAGCGGTCAAGCCAAAAGCGGCCGCCGCCAAGCCGAAGGCTACCGCGAAGGCAAGCGCGAAGCCGGCGGCGAAGACCGCGGCGGCAAAGGCTGCCAAACCGGGGGCCGGCAAGACGGCGCCTGCCGCAAGCTCTGCCGCCGCCAAGCCGGCGGCGAAAGCAGTGCCGACAGCGCCCAAACAGGCGGCAGGTCCAGCCAAGAGATTACCGAAGGCGATCACGTCGCTGGCCGCCGGCCTGCCGGAAAAACCGTGGCTCAAGAGTTACCCAAAGATCGTGCCGGCTGAGATCGGCAACCTGCCCTCCAGCTCGATCGGTGACTTTCTCGTCGCCGCCTGCAAGCAGTTTGCCAATCGGCCGGCCTTCGTCTGCATGGGCAAATCGATCACCTATGCCGACCTCGAGCGACAATCGGCGGCCTTCGGCGCCTATCTGCAATCAAAGGGGCTGCAGAAGGGCGCGCGTGTCGCGCTGATGATGCCGAACGTGCTGCAATATCCGGTGGCGATGATGGCAGTGCTTCGCGCCGGCTATGTCGTGGTGAACATCAATCCGCTCTACACGCCGCGCGAGCTGGAGCACCAGCTCAAGGATTCCGGCGCTCAAGCCATTGTCATCCTCGAAAATTTCGCCTGCACCTTGCAGGCGGTGATCGCCAGGACCGCGGTCAAGCATGTCGTGGTCGCCACGATGGGCGACATGCTCGGTGGGCTCAAGGGAACGATCGTCAACTTCGTTGTACGCCGCGTCAAGAAGATGGTGCCCGCATGGTCACTGCCCGGCCATGTCAAATTCAACGCCGCATTGAAGGCCGGCTCCGGCGTGACCTTCAAACCCGCCGAGGTCGTGGCCGACGACATCGCCTTCCTGCAATATACAGGCGGTACGACCGGCATCTCCAAGGGCGCGATGCTTTTGCACAGCAATGTCTTGGCGAACGTCGCGCAGAACGCGCTCTGGGTCGAAGACGCCTACACGGTCAAACCGAAACCGGCGCATATGAACTTCCTCTGCGCGCTGCCGCTCTACCATATCTTTGCGCTCACCGTGAACGCGATGATGGGAATGCAGCAGGGCGCACAGAACGTGCTCATCCCCAATCCGCGCGACATTCCCGGCTTCGTCAAGGAGCTGCAGAAATTCCCGATCCACATCTTCCCGGGCCTCAATACGCTGTTCAATGCGCTGCTCAACAATGAGGATTTTCGCAAGCTCGACTTCAAGCCGCTGATCCTGACGCTGGGTGGCGGCATGGCGGTGCAGAAGGGCATCGCCGAGCGTTGGAAGGCGCTGACCGGCTGCCCGATCAGCGAGGCCTACGGACTCTCAGAAACTTCGCCGGGGGCGACCGCCAACAAATTCAGCGACGGAGTCTACACCGGCACGATCGGCCTGCCGCTGCCCTCGACCGAGATCGCCATCCGCGACGACGACGGCAACAATTTGCCGCTCGGCGAAGTCGGCGAAATCTGCATCCGCGGACCGCAGGTGATGGCCGGCTACTGGAACCGGCCGGACGAGACCGCCAAGGTGATGACCAAGGACGGCTTCTTCAAGTCGGGCGACATGGGCTTCATGGACGAGCGCGGCTACACCAAGATCGTCGACCGTAAGAAGGACATGATTCTGGTTTCCGGCTTCAACGTCTATCCGAACGAACTCGAAGAGGTGGTGGCGCAGCATCCGGGCGTGCTCGAAGTGGCGGCGATCGGCGTGCCGGACGAGCATTCGGGTGAAGTGCCGAAGCTGTTCGTCGTCAAGAAGGACCCGGCACTGACCGCCGAAGCGCTGGTGGCTTATTGCAAGGAGAACCTGACCGGCTACAAGCGCCCCAGATATATCGAGTTCCGCGCCGAACTGCCGAAGACGCCGGTCGGCAAAATCCTGCGGCGGGCGTTGCGGGGCTAGACGCGGCTTGAGCGATTGCATCGTCAGCGCCCACGCCGTGGATACAGGTACGCGTCCGGACCCGGCAGAGTTCATCCGGGCGAACATGCGGATCGCCGCAGTGCCTGCGGTTCCCGAAATCCGGCTTTACACTGCCCATCCCGGAAGCGGGCTCAGGCGGCTTGTCGAGTGGAACCAACACGGCATCGAGGAAGACGGACCTGAACCGGAGCCACCGTACTGGGCCTATGTCTGGGCCGGCGGCGCGGTGCTTGCCCGCTACATAATGGACCGGCCGGAGACCGTGGTCGGGCGTCGCGTGCTCGATCTCGGCGCCGGCTCGGGCCTTGTCGGCATCGCGGCGGCGAAAGCCGGAGCGAGCGAGGTCGTCGCGGCCGAAATCGATCGTAATGGCGTGGCCGCGCTCGGCCTCAATGCGACTGCGAACGGCGTCGCTATCATGATCATTGGCGAAGACATCACCGGCGGTCCGCCGCCACCAGTGGATATCGTGATGGTCGGCGACCTGTTTTACGCCCACGATCTCGCCGGCCGGGTCGTTCCCTTCCTCCAACGCTGCCTTGGAGCCGGCATCGCCGTGCTGATCGGCGATCCTGGCCGCGCCTATCTGCCCCGCTCGCGGCTTCGCCTGCTGGCCGAATACGAGGTGCCGGATGTCGGCGAAGGCAGGAATGCGGCGATGAAACCGAGCGGCGTGTTCTCGTTCGGACCAGCTAGAGTCTTCACGTTTTGACGGAAGCGTATCCGGCGTTTGTGAAGTAGTTTTTGCATTCGCCGGGTTCGATCGTCGCAACGAGGTGGCCGATGTGGCGCCAAGTGTCCTCGACGGTACGCTTCTGAGCTTGTCGCATCCAATGCTTGATCTTGGCGAAGGCCTGCTCGATCGGGTTGAGGTCGGGGGAG
>NZ_JAMYNE010000078.1:0-5166 GCF_040318915.1 Mesorhizobium sp. M0991 | reverse complement strand
AAATATTATGTGGCGGAAAAATCCGGACCGGCGGGCCTAGGCTGGCACCAGGAAGGCTCCGCCACATAATCTCGCCCGACGCATAAATGCGGATCCCGGCCCAACGTCTCCTGAACCTGCAGAGCGAGGCCCTGCATCCCGCGACGCATATCGGTCCGGCCGACCGCCAACCAGATCCGCACCTGGCTCGGGACCGGGATCATGAAACGCCCAGCGCCTTCACCATCGCCGCCGCCAGTGTCGGCGGCGTGGTCAACGGAATCCGCAGCCGCACCTTGCCGGCGATCTCCAGCTCGATCACCGCTGGTGGCGCCGCCGGCACCGAAGCGGCGACAGGCTCATCGGGAACCACGACAACTTCGGCAAAGCCCGTCTCGCGGGCTCTCATCGTGCGGCGCCACTTATAGATCAGGCTGGTCGCGACATCGTACTGGCGCGCTACCGCCGCCACTGTGGCCCCGGGCGCGAATGCCGCAGCCAGTATCCGGCACTGATCTTCTTCACTCCAACGACGACGACGCTCCGGCCCGGTCAATAATGTCACATGGCTCATGCTGTGCTGCTAACTTCGCTCGTAAGGACGACCTTAAGAGCGCAGCCTCGCTACCGTGCCATGCTCGCGCAAGGCGGCCCTCGCCGGAGGCGTACCTCGACTGCACCCTGGCGCTTCGGAATCGATATGGGCGTAATGGGGTTCCCGGTCGTGCGGGGCCTTCACCAGTCCGCCTGATCCATCGGAAAGCAGAGGATATGCGGGCCGAGGCAAGTTTCTGGAGCTGCGCTTTTCGTGGTCCCCGTCAGTTGCGCCCCCCGTCAGACCTGGCTAGGCACACCATCGAAATCAGCAGTAGGCAATAGGGCGCAGCGGTGAGCCGGAACCGTGTTCTATCGGGAGAGGAAGGGCAACGAACAGGCAACGTCGCGAGACGAGCTCCAAGTTTGCCACACATTCTAGGATCAGAATTCCATTCGGCAGCCAATGCAGGTGATGCCCAGGCATCGAGCCGGTCGAAACGCCGTCGATTAGGGCCGCTTCGCACGCTATCGTGTCAGCTCCCACCGCTCGCACTCTCCGTTCCTTGAAAAGGAGAACGAGTTCTTCGTTCATACCGGGCGAATTTCGTGCGTACCATTGGGCCTGCGCGTCGCGACGCCAATGACGCTTAAGCCATCCGAAGTTAATGAGCGCGATCTCTCCGCGACCCACCGAAACCCCATGTTGGCGCTCGTAGCTTTCAATGTCTGACGCTGTAAGGACATCGCCAGGTGCCCAGTCCCGTTCGGAAAAGTCGTAAACCACGGCCTCAGCTATCAAATGGTCCACGTCGAATGTCTCGATAGTTTGGTTCATCTTATCAGCGACGGTGTGCGCTGGCGCATCAACATGGCAACCGATGTGCTCAGGCATGCTTAGATTCTGACAATAATAGCCAGCAGTCTCGTGGACTATGGTCGGATCGATGATGAGGTGCGGATGTGATGGCCATCGGGGAATCCCGCGGCCTAGTTTCGGCGCAAGGTCTATAGCTCGCAGTGAGCGAAGATGCTGGGCTGCAAGCCGGACAGGCTCAAACCTAGGATTCGAATTCAACGCGCTTGAAAGGGTCACGTAAAACGTCCTTGGCACGTTCGATCAGGCTGCCCGGGCGACGACTTTCGGGCTAGCGAGCGGTCGCTCATCCGCACACCCTCCAACTCCAACATGCCTAGTGCCGGGAGTAGGTCATCGCTATCTGACCAATAACGCTTATGCCGTTGCAAAGCCAACTCCTCGTATTCGGCCCCAGACCGCGTGCCGTTCACGGAATCAACCATCGGCGCGAAGAATCTGGCTAAGAAACAGCTTGGTTCTCTCGTGCTGTGGGTTGGCAAAGAAGTCGGATGGCTTACCTTCCTCGATAATTCGACCCTGATCCATGAAAATGACTCGGTCCGCAACGGCGCGGGCGAAACCCATCTCATGGGTAACACAGACCATGGTCATTCCGTCGCGGGCAAGGCCTGTCATGGTTTCGAGCACTTCGGAGACCATTTCTGGATCGAGCGAAGAGGTCGGTTCATCAAAGAGCATGACTGCAGGCTTCATGCAGAGAGAGCGCGCGATCGCCACGCGCTGCTGCTGTCCACCGGAAAGCTGAGCCGGATATTTGTTCGCCTGTTCGGGAATGCGCACGCGCTCAAGAAAACGCAGGGCGAGATTCCTGGCTTCAGTCTCGGGCACGCCCTTGATCCACATTGGAGCGGCCATGCAGTTCATAAGCACGGTCATATGCGGGAAGAGGTTGAAGTGCTGAAAGACCATGCCGACGTTCTTTCGAACCTCGGCCACGTTGCGCATCTTGGGATGCAACAAGATTCCGTTGACAGATATCTCACCCTCTTGGTGTGCCTCGAGTCTATTGAAGCAGCGGATTAGAGTCGACTTTCCAGACCCGGATGGGCCACAGATCACGATGCGTTCGCCCTTGTGGACGGTGAGGTTAATGTCGGTCAACGCTCTGAATGAGCTGTACCACTTCGATACGTTCTTTGCCTCGATGATCTTCTCTTTCACTGACGGAAGCTCTTCCGTGGGCAAGGGCAGGACGGCAACCGACGCGGGAGGTGTGTCCATGGTGGGATCAATAGGCCCGAATGGGGTGGCGATGTCTGGTGATTTACCCATTGAGTCGTTGACACTCATCGCACCTTGCTCCTTCCGTAGTGGCGCTCGATCCTAGCCTGAATGACCTCTAGGATGATTGATACTACCCAATAGATGAGGGCAGCCGATATCAGCATCTCGAGGTAGCGAAACTGGGGTTGACCAATGGTGCGAGCAAGAAAGGTCAGTTCCCAAACACCCAAGACCGAAACGAGCGAACTGTCCTTGAGCATTGCAATAAATGTGTTTCCCATCGGAGGTATGATTACCGGCAGCGCCTGAGGGAGGATTATCTTGCGTATCGTCAATCCGAAGCCGAACCCCATCGATCTGGACGCTTCCCACTGACCTCGGTCAATGCTCTGAATACCGGCGCGAAAAATCTCGGTCATGTATGCACCCACACAAAGGGAAAGTGCCAACACGCCTGAAGGTACGGCATCAAGGACGATCCCCAGCTGCGGAAGGCCGAGGTAGATGAGGTAGATTTGCATGAGCAGCGGCAGACCGCGGAAGAACGAAGTGTAAAAGCTGGCGACAGCGTAAGCAAAGCCGTTGCTCGAGAGTTTCGCGACGGCGCCGACCATCGCAAGGATTGAAGCAAACACGAGTGAGATCGCCGAAACGTAGATTGTGGTAACCAAGCCTTGGGTAATCATATAGGGCAGGTTGTGCCAAATGAACGGCAGGCTGAGGTCGAACGACAGGAAGAAGGCCAAGAAAACCAGGAGAAGTTCAAGCCAAACGACGGCAATCTGCACCCGCAGCGGCGCAAAACCGAGCAATGCAACGTTTGCGCAGAAGATCACCGCAATCACAAAGGCAATCGCGAAGCGCCCGTAAAGGCCACTGAGCTGTGGATCTCCGATCACTGGTCGCATGAGCTCCCCCAAGGGGGTGCTAGCAAAGTTGAATGCCAGAGAAGCCAAGAGCACGACCGCGAAGATCGAAGCTACGAACCAAGGCTTATGGACGAGAATGTCAGCCTCGACTGTGTCCCGATAGAGCATGAGCGAACCTTCAAGAAAAGAGGTGACCCCGGATGTTCGGGATCACTTCTGCTGCGGATGTGTTATTGTTCAGTGCTGGCGTCGTACCCGTACCACTTGATAGCCAACTTGGAGAGCGTGCCGTCGTCTCTCATTTTCTGAATCGCCGCGGCGATCTTGTCGCTAAATTTCTTGTCGCCAGGGAGAACGGCCAATGCACCCGGCACGAAGAACAGCGGATCGCCGAGTTGATGGACTGGAAAGCCGGACTCGATTGCCCCCTGTGCGGTACTCCCGGCAGTGATGTGGGCGTTAAGACGGACACCGTCGCCAAGCCGCAGGTCGGCCATTGAGATGCTGCCGCTCTCGTAAAGCTTCACGCTACCTGGGGTGAACTGATACTTTATTGGCTTGGCACCCGGCCAGTCTGGAGTCAGTGTCTGACTTGCGTACTTCTCAGCCGGTCCATTTGCGTCGGCGCCAATGATCTTTCCGTTGAGATCAGAGAGTTTGTCCGCCTTGCTGTCATTGGGGACTAGCACCACGTACTTCCCGTAGAAGTATATCGCGGGGAAGTCGAACAGGTCAGTTCGGGCTTTCGTCGGCACCATTTCGCCCGCGGCGAGATCCCAGCGGCCCTCCCACTTACCGGATACAATGACCCCCCACTCTGGCGTGACGAATTTGGCCTCCACGCCAAGGTAGTCTGCGATCCCCTTAGCGACGTCGATATCGTAACCCTCAAGCTCATGCTTGTCGTTCAATCGCGACTCGACGCCCCAATCCACTCCGGCCGCCACCGTCAGCGTCTTTGTTTCGAGTACGCGATCGAGCACTTCGCCGGCGTTGGCCGCGGTCACCGAAGCCGCAGAAACAACTGCCAGCGAGGCAGTTGCCGCGATCATCGTCATTAGCTTGTTCATTGTTT
Organism: Mesorhizobium sp. M0991; assembly: GCF_040318915.1. NCBI lineage: Bacteria > Pseudomonadati > Pseudomonadota > Alphaproteobacteria > Hyphomicrobiales > Phyllobacteriaceae > Mesorhizobium > Mesorhizobium sp. M0991. The sequence continues at coordinate 605 of NZ_JAMYNE010000078.1, read as the reverse complement.
CTCCTCCGTGAGTGTAGCGTTCAGTCGTTGGCATGACTTCTCGATTGCTTGTCGTTCCGTCATCCCGTCCAACCAGCCCGCAAGTACTGACCACGACCGGTCCCTCGCCTGCGCCTTGGAAAGTTGGTGATCTGCGCAGAGCGTGGATGTCGAAATCCCGTTGCAGAACCGTGTTGCATCAAACGCCAAAAGACTAGGCCCTGTCAAGATCGTAGTTTTTGCCTGGGAAGCCTAGGCCAACTGACGGTTTACGTGGACGCCAAAGTGCCGCGGACCAAGTGAACTTTTAGCGATTTCGAGGTAAAAACCACTTGCGCACACTCATAGCACGTGGTTTTGTTGCAACAAACATCGAACCATGTTTCCAGGTCCGTTAGGAGTCCGTTAGATGAAGCACGCGTCCGCACCTTCCACCTCTGGCTTGCCCGATGAACAGTCGGCGCGCTTGTTCGCACGAGCCCGGGCTGTCTTCCCAGATGGCACCACACGAGCGACGGTCGAGCGTGACCCGATCCCGCGCTATGTCCTAAAAGGCGAGGGTGCATATCTGGTTGATGTTGACGGGCAGCGTTTCCTGGACCTCAACAACAATTTTACAACCCTCA
>NZ_JAMYNE010000077.1:0-6445 GCF_040318915.1 Mesorhizobium sp. M0991 | reverse complement strand
CTGATCAGACCAGATACCGTTCCCGATTCGAAGGCCATCCGTCGAAAGCGCTCGCGTCAACGTGCAGCGAAAATAGCGCTTACGCTCAAGGAGCTTCTTGGATTTTGATTCATGGGTCATAGAATGACATGTAACTGCAAGGCCGGTCGATTGAAACTCAACCCGTGACATCACGACGAACGACCGTCGATGCCCAGGCTTCCATGTTCGGGCAGGAGATGATTCAAGATAAGCATGAGCCGATTTGACCTGACTGACTTCGAGTGGCGCGCGATCAAGCCGCATCTGCCCAACAAGGTGCGCGGCGTGCCGCGTGTAGACGACCGACGTGTAATGAATGGCATCTTCTGGGTTCTGCGCTCCGGTGCGCGCTGGGCCGACCTGCCGGCCCGCTACGGGCCGCCCACGACGATCTACAACCGCTTCAACCGCTGGCGCAAAGCTGGCGTATGGAACCGGTTGATGGATGCGATCGCCACAGCCCACGACGGCAAGATCCAGATGATCGACACCTCCATTGTTCGCGTCCATCAGCAGGCCGCGACAGCAAAAAGGGGGATCGAGATCACTGCCTTGGTCGCTCCCGAGGCGGGCTGACAACCAAGATCCACGCCCTTGTCGACGCCCAAGGCAGGCCGATCCGGCTGGCGCTCACGGCAGGCCAGACGAGCGACATCGCTTCGGCGCCGGAGCTGATCGCCGACCTGCCGGAAGGTGCGATGCTGCTTGCTGACAAGGGCTATGACGCAAACGCGCTGCGAGCCGCAGTCAAAGATCGGAAAGCCTGGGCCAACATCCCCCCCAAGGCCAATCGAAAGGACCCAATCTGCTTCAGCCCTTTCCTCTACAAGGCGCGAAACCTCGTCGAGCGCTTCTTCAACAAGGCCAAGCAGTTCCGCCGCGTGGCTACCCGCTACGACAAGCTTGCCGAGAACTACCTCGCAGCCCTTAAGCTCGTCTCAATCCGGATCTGGCTACGCGGTAATGAGTCTACGTCCTAGCTCTAGGAGGAGAGTGCCACCCAGACTGGTTATTTCGCTTGGAAAATCCCGGCGCGTAGAGCGACGGACACCTCAAGTTGAAGGTCCACCGCTCCAGCTCTTTCAGATCACAAGGAACGAACCTGCTGCAAGCGACAGACCTGGAGAGAGAGTGGCGAACTGTATTTGAGCTGCGCCGCCGATCCCGTCGCTGTCGAAAGAGAGCGCTCCCGTTGAGCTGTTGTAGATGATATGGTCGGAGCTATCATGCGCGGCCGTGCCAGCAAAGAAAGCATCGGATGAAAGGCCACCCAACTTAAGCCCGGCAAAAACGGCGTCGTCGAGCTGGATCTTGTCCTGGAGCTTGTCGAAGTCGGTGACCTTGTCGATATTGCCGGCTCCAAGAGCGCTGTTGAATACGAAAGCATCATTGCCTCCGTTACCGGTCAAGATGTCGGCACCGCCGCCGCCGTTGATGATGTTCGCGCCGGCATTGCCTTGGATGGTTTGGGTAAACTCATTGCCGGTGAGGTTGATTGCTCCTGTTCCGGAGGGGTTCGTGGTGGCGAGACGTTCGATGTAGGAGCCGGCTGCAAGGGCATAGCTTACCGAGGCGAGCACCTTGTCGAAGCCGCCCCCGACCGCCTCGATCACCTTGTCGCCGGCATTGTCGACATAGAAGGTGTCGTTGCCGCCATAGCCAGTCATGGTATCGGTGCCGCCGCGGCCGCTGATGATGTTGTCGCCGGCATTACCCTGGATGGTCTGAGCGAACTCATTGCCGATGAGATTGATTGCTGCCGTGCCAGACGGGTTGTTGGTGGCGAGAATCTCAATCTCCGAGCCTGCTGAAAGCGCATGGCTCACCGAGGCAAGCACCCTGTCGCTGCCGCCGCCGGCCGCCTCAAACACCCTATCGCTGGCATTGTCGACATAATAGGTGTCATTGCCGGCGTAGCCGGCCATCTTGTCGGCGCCGCCGCCGCCGTTGATGACATTGGCGCCGGCATTGCCCTGGACGTTCTGGGCGAACTCATTGCCGGTGAGGTTGATTGCCACCGTGCCTGATGCATTGTTGGTGGCGAGAAGCTCGATCTCCGAGCCGGCCGCAAGAGCATGGCTCACCGAGGCGAGTACTTTGTCGGCTCCGCCGCCTACCGCCTCAATCTCCTTGTCGCGGACATCCTCGACATAATAGGTGTCATTGCCACCATAGCCGATCATCGTGTGGCCGCCGGCTCCGTGGAATACATCGTCGCCGCTGGTGCCATACAAGGTGTCGCTTGTGTCGACGGGAGGCGGGGCGGTCCCGGTATCGATCAGGTTGTGTTCCCGGAAAAAGGCTTGCAGTTCCGGCGAGCTTTCAAGCGCGGTGTCGCCGTTCTGCGTTCCCCACTTGTAGGTATAGTCGAAGGCGGGTGACGGAACCAGCTTGGCCCAATGATCCATCATGATTTGCATCTGTTCGGGGGTGGGCATGACCTGTCTGCCGCCGTCGGAAGTCTCCCAATTGCCGCCGCCAAAGGCCTGGAAGACCGGAACGATGTTGCTGATCGGGATGCCCGACTTCACCGCTGCAGCCACGGCTCGATCGATCATGTCGTAGTCGACCGTGTCCGTTCCCGTGCGCACCGGATAGGGGTCTATTCCAAAATAGTCGATATGCGTGTTGGCGGGATTGTAGGTGTTGGTAAAATCCGGATTGGTAGGGGATCCCATGTTCATCATGGTGATGAAGGTCTTGGCGCCTGGAAAATGCTCATGGATCCAGTCGGATTCCGCCTTCAGGTTCTCAGCGGTTGCGTAGGTGCCCCACCTGCCCGTGGGATCGGGCTCGTCAACCAGATAGAATCCGAACACATTCGGATTGCCAAGGAAGGGGGTCATTTTCTCGATGAAGGATGCGGTTACGCCCTCGTGCTCATTGAGGTAGACCAGACCCTTCATGCCGTCCGGCAACGCGTTGACCAGCGAAACATACTGAACGTCAGCCAGATTGAAGCCGGCGGTTGCGATTTCGGTGGCGGAGCCACCCGAGGCGTAGTGCAGAGTCGCCATCCCATAATCCCTCTTTTTTGATTCGATAGCGCCCCGCGGATGTCTGCCTACTAGAAGGTGTATATTAGCGCCAAATCACATACCTGCACGCCCTGATAGAATGGTTGATCGGCGGCAGGATTGTCGCATGGCATGCAAAAATATGCGTCGGAAATCCTTGCTTAGGGAAGGATGAACAATTGACTTATAGAAATTATTTCGATCCATTTTTGGATAAACTCTTCAACGTCGAAGATCTTTATTAATATTTTTTCTAAAATAATTGTTAAGAAAATACTAAATCTATCGGAATTTTTCATTAACGAGTTTGTGATAGATGTTGATGCCGTTAGTCAGTGATTGATAATTTATAGGTAACTATGGACATCCATAAAGTGAAGTACAAAGTTAAATTGTAACTTATAACAAAATCCATATTACGATAATACTGCTAGAAAAAAGCCAAGGACAAGATTTATCATGCGGGTATGAACTTGGCGTGTGGCGAATCCGGCTGGACGATAATCTAAGATTATAGCCGAGTCACGTTCTCTGCGGACGAGACCAATTTGTTGTGGACAGAGGTGAGCAGGTGCCCACTGACGGCTGAATCAGATCCTCAAATGAGATCACCGACACGGGAGATGGTCAGTTTTTCGGCTATCTGCCGCTCACCGGGAAAGCAGCTTTTCTGTCAGGAAAGTTGTGACTGAGTGCCGCGCTCGATCTGCCCTTCGTGAGGACTTGCAGTGCGTCAGGCACGCTGCGGCAGCCGAGGAGACCGGTTTCACCGCTTCGCTCAGGGCCGAACGCGAGGCTGGCGAGCGGACGAAGGATCTTCTGGAAGCTTTCTCAACCACCCCCGCTCCGACACTCGCCGGTGTGGCGGGGAAGCTCGATGCCGTGTACGGCGAGCGTGAAACCTGGGAGGAATGCTCCGAGTTACCTGGTGGCTGCAAATCCGCTCAGCACTCCGCGATCTAGTGCGTATCGCCGAAGGCTTTGGTGCTGACCGAGTGCGGCGCCGAGGAGCTAAACTCTCCGCCATTCCCGATGACCGGCCGGCAACGAAGACATCGTTCAGCAAGGCCATTTGCAGATACGAAATCCTGCGCCACCATCCAGCCAAAGTTGGAAGGCATCTACGTCCAGCAGGCCAACGATGCGGCGGAGGATGTACTGGATATGTGGAACGTAGATCGACGAGGTTTTCTCGGCTTCGTGGCGACCGGCCCCTTGGCTTCCCATCGCTCAGCTAACCCCGACTTAGCTCAGACAAAGCAGACCAGCGTTCAGGCCGCTCGGGCCGCGATAGACGCCGCGGCGCAAGGCGATGCAAACTCCGATATCATCGAAGCATTGCGAGCTCTATTGAGCGGACTTGCTAGTGACGCCGTTAGCCAAGGGAACGTCCCTATCTACGCGACCGTAGCGGGCATGTCGGCGCTCTCTATTCCAATCGGCATCAGTGCTTTGCGTACGAACGGCTATGCTGCCGTTGGCGATGGTGGCGCTTGGCCACTGGCGGTCGAAGTGGAAAACAGCGGTGTCGTCGCACCTTGGCAAGTTCTCTCCAATGGTGGCACACGGCGGTGGCAGCTCAAAACTTATGAGGTTGTGCTTGAAATGTTCGGCGGGAGACCCGACGCCGTCTACACGGGAACCGCACCTGATCAGATGCTAATATCCGGAACCGACAACGTCCCTGCGATACAGGCGGCTCTCGCTTACCTCGCAACGCTCAATACGAACCGGAATGGGGGCGGCAGAATTCAACTTGAATACGGTCAGTATTATTTCTCGAAGCCTGTCAATCTCAAGAATCGGACCCATCTGGTCGGCCGAAACGCCGCAGGAACGGCAGGTGACTTCTGCACTGAAATGATCTTCCCACAGAATACCAACGGGATCACGATAAATGGCAGCGAGACGGTCGATGACAGGATCCAGGCCCCCGGCACATCGAGTGCGGGGGGATCACTGATCGAATGTGTCAGCATTCGATCTCTCGGAGGCGCTGACAGGACCAAGCACGGTATCCGTGTGCGGTCTCGCTCGCTGCTGAGAGACGTCAACGTCATTAATTTTCCTGGCAATGGGATCCACATCGTTGCAGGCAGCAAGTCTAAAGAGCCCGATCGAAGGGGAAACGCCAACTTCTGGCGGATCGAACGCGGATACATTGCCGGAAACCAACACGGGGTCTTTGTAGATAGCTCTGACGTGAATGGCGGCTACGGGATAGGTCTGACATGCTACCACAATCGTGGGGCTGGGATCTTCGACAGTTCCTTTCTCGGGTGTGACTGGTTTGCCTGCGGCGCACATGGCAACGGACTTCTTTCCTGCTGCAGCTATAAGGGGAACCGCTATTACGCGGTGTCGGAGACATCGGCTGAGCTGCAGAAAACCGAGCCGGGTACAAACGAAAGAGTCTGGGCACTGGAAGGCCCCGGCGGAGTAGTTGGGCGATTTCGCGATTGGACGCTAGGTAACAAGTTGGAGTGGGTTCGCGGCGGTCCAATCGTCGTGTCTGATGACAACAGCAGTTCAACTGTATTCGGTGGCTATCTCGGTGAACCCAACCAGCCGCCGGCCGTTTTCAGCGACAAGAATATGAGTCTCGGTGGCTTCCGAGGTGCCGGCTCAATCGGGAACGGCCTGCAGGTAGGAAACGGAGTCGCCAGCAACTTCAAGTCTCTGACAACCTCCGGCCGTGTCCATATTGCCAATTCTGCAAGTGGCGTAAGCGAAAGCCTGTCGTTGCACAACGGGGGAGACCTGAATAAAAGGCGCGGCGCGAGCATTGCCTTTTACGTTTCTTACAAAGAGGATGGCGCGACAAAACGGCCGGCCGGGTCCATTGTCGGCCGCGCTACGGGAAAGCGGGCGGATTGCTCGACTGCGATTGATCTAGTTTATTTTGATGGCGGCAAACAAGCCCTTGTCACCTCAGCAAGTTTTGGGGACCGCGGGATTATGGCAGGAGCGGATACTGCTTTCGATTTAGGATCGAACAAGGCGCGATGGACAAACGGCTACATTCAGCGTCTGCGTCCGGGCGGTGGCGACGTCTTCTGGACGAGTGGCGATGGCAGCCCCGAAGGCAAAGTCGAAGGCCCGGTAGGGTCGCTCTATACGAGAACAGACGGCGGACCAGGCACAACTCTGTATGTAAAGGAAGCCGGGACAAACAATAGAGGCTGGGTGGCGAAGTGAGCGAAAAACTAGACTGGCACCGGTGCTATACATCTCTCTATGCTCCCAGCTGTGATCTCGGCCGCACTCCGTCCTTCCGAACTTATGGAGGGGTAGGTCGCACTGGTTCTGGAAGCGAAATGTCAGAGCCTGAATCAAAAAGAGTGTTTTGATATCAACTTCTTGCGAGCCTGCGGGTGAGCAGGCGAATGTGAGCGACTATATCCAGG
>NZ_JAMYNE010000076.1:0-7254 GCF_040318915.1 Mesorhizobium sp. M0991 | reverse complement strand
TTATTAAATGGAGCTTCACGTGATCGGATCACCACTTGAAGGAGTGAGCGTGCTAAGTCTCGCAGAACAATATCCTGGTCCATATGCAACCCTGCTACTGGCAGACCTAGGCGCAGATGTCACTCTGATCGAGAGGCCCAACGGCGGTGATCCCGCTCGCAAGCTCAAAAGCCTCTTTTCCTCCCTGAGCCGCAACAAGCGAAGTATTGTCCTTGACCTCAAGTCAGCGGCCGGTCGGGAATCCCTATTCGAGTTGAGCAAAACTGCGGACGTGCTAATCGAAGGCTACAGGCCGGATGTGATGGAAAACCTAGGGTTGAGTTACGCACAGCTCAGTCCAATGAACCGCCGTCTGATATATCTCTCATTGACCGGCTTCGGTCAAAATGGGCCTTACCGCAGGCGCCCGGTTCACGACCTCTCCTGTCAAGGCTTAGCTGGAGTTCTATTTCAGCAGCCTCGAACTGGACGCCTGGAGAAACCGTTTCAAATGCCCGTCGCCGATCTCGCCTCGGGTACAATGGCGGCATTTGGTGTGGTTTCGGCATTGCTGGCGCGGGAACGAACGGGGCACGGCTGCTACGTCGATCTTGCTATGACCGATAGCCTGGTATCATGGATGACCGCGTATCACTATGCGACCTTAAACGGAAGACCGATGGCAGAGGTATACGAGGAAGAACCGGCCTATGGAACATTCACTTGCGCGGACAACAAGATGATTACGCTGAGCATCGCTAACGAGGATCACTACTGGCAGGCTTTGTGCCAAAGTACTGGTCTGGCACATCTGACCTCCGCAAATCATCAGGATCGCGTGCAACATGCTGGTGACTATCGCGCGCAACTTGCCGCTGCGATCGCAAAGAAAACGCAGGAAGCTTGGGCAGGTCTTTTCGATGCTATAGGAATTCCTTGGGGGCATGTGCATGACCTGAAGGACGTCGCAGGAGATCCGCAGTTGCGCACGCGAGACCTATTTGTCCGGCTCGGCCCCGAAGATGGCGGCGAATGGCACGTGAACCAACCACTACAATTCAACTGCTACAAAACTGGAATCCGGCTTCCCCCGCCTCAGCTCGGTGAACACACTCGAGAAATCTTGTCCCGTTGCCCAGCGCGACCGCGCTCAGAGGAAAACAGGTAGATAACCCGAATTGATCATTCGCATTCGGCGGCATACACCCATCAGAACCTCCCAAGGCTGAGAAATTCGGGGGCCAGTGAGTTGGCGTCCCGTAAGCGTCCAATTGGTGTCGTGTTTCGTGGACCGGAAGCACGCGACACTCCCGCGAAGATTCTTCGCGGGAGGACGGATTGCAATCGGAACCCAAGCCTCACCGGGCGGAAAGTGGCGCTCAAGGTTGGCAAAATGCGCATGTCACCACGACGCGCAGCGCTTCTGCCCAGTCCCGACCAATTTCGACGTCTTTATGGGCGCAGGACGGAACGCTCCGCATCAAGACAGCCGGCCGATGGGAGAAGCCCGCCATGACCTCCCTCACAGCAATTTGCAGAAGCTTCAGAGCGCCTACCGACTCGACAAATCCCGACAGTAGAGATTGGTTGCCTGGCATTTTAGCAGGAATGGCGGACGGGATTCCTCGGAAAGCGGCGTTCACGCGTCGTGCAACCGCAAGCGCTGTCTGATGTCTGACTATGTCGGATACGCTATGTAGCAGAGCCAAGTCTATCACATTGCGTTGAAACGGTTTTGTCATTTGGCATGAGGCATGCAAAGCCATCCGTAAACACGTCACGGACTACGGGCCGCGTATGCATCCCAATGACGGCCGGGTTGTGTCGAATTTCATGGTCCAAGCGCTCACGGGCGAGCCTCTCACCATCTCTGGGGGCGGTTCGCAGACGCGGAGCTTCTGGGATCTCTAATCGACGGGATGGTCAAGATGATGGGAAGTCCCGCGGGTTTCACAGGTCCGGTCAATATCGGCAACCCAGGCGAATTCACCATGCTGGAGCTTGCGGAACAGGTGCTCAAGATCGTCGGCGGGTCATCAAAGCTTGCTTTCCTGCCGCTTCCGGCGGATGACCCGAAGCTGCGCCGGCCCGATATAAATCTCGCCGCGGCTGCATTGGGCTGGGCGCCGCGCGTGCGGCTTGAAGACGGTCTGAAAGAGACGGTCGCCTACTTCAGGAAAGTGCTGGCATGAGAATCGCACTCCCGCTCACTTTTTTACGGCGTAACAGCCGGCGCGCGAAAAGAGATAAAGCTCAAGCACGTAGCGCCCGACCCGCGGAGGAATCCTGTTCGGTACGCCCCGCTCGAAGCACTTGTCGTTTTTCGGCCAGCGCACGCACTGGTAGGCAATTCGACAATGAACTGGCACTTATCAACAGTTTCGGGACAATCTGATGAATATCGCGATGATCGGCACCGGCTATGTCGGCCTTGTTTCGGGAGCCTGTTTTGCCGAGTTCGGCTTCAACGTGACCTGCGTCGACAAGAACCCCGACCTCATCGCGCGATTGAAATCCGGCGTGATCCCTATTTGCGAGCCGGGGCTCGACGATCTGGTCGAACGCAATGTGCGCGAGGGGCGGCTGTCCTTTACCACCGACTTGGCGGGGACGGTGCCTGTTGTCGACGTCATCTTCATTGCAATTTGAAAGAATCGGCGAAACTACGCCCCCTTGCGGAGTTCCGCAGTTGCGTTCAATCCTCTGTCCATCTTTTTCCATGGGCGCTGTCAGCCATCTCTCGATGTATAGTAGTGCCCACGTGCTCTTTACGTGCCTGCGAACTGCCGTGAGCAAAAGCTCGTGCGAGATGTTGTCAAACAGACCCTTGATCTCAAACTCCAGAACCCAATCATATTTCCAGCACCGCTGACGCGTGATCCCCACGGCATCCAAGGCCGATTTGCCCGTCTGTAACCGTAGGAATCTGACAGGAAGATCTGATCGAGCTCCGGTTCGATGAGCTGCTTGACCACCATCTGCGCGATCCTGTCGCTCACGGTGGGCACACCCAAAATCCGCTGGCCTCCAGTCTTTTTCGGAAGGGGGACGGGCACGCACCGGTGGCGGAAAATAGCTTCCCGAGCTCATCCTGTTCCAGATCCTGTAGAGATTCCTCCCCAGGTTGGCTTCGAATGCCTCGATCGTCTGCCCGTCCACGCCACCCGCACCACCATTGGATTTGACCGCTTTGTAGGCTTCGTACACCAGCCGCTTATCGATCATAAACGGTTTGTCTGTCATATTCGCCGTCGTCATCCTGTTTCCAGTCGTTCCGAAAAATACGACCACCTGATCCGACCCCTTCGCTCCAGCCCCATTACAGGACCTTCGTCACTACTACGGGTCGATCCGCCCCAGCTTCCTGCATCGGTACTCTCGCCTCACGGTGGTGTGCCGCTTGTGCTTCTACCTTGGCATCAGAAAGCTGGTTCCTGCAGTTCCGCGCAAAAGCCTGCATCCAGATCATGCCCCCTATACGCCGTCCACTGTCCGCCCAGTCATCAGGCTCCCGACGGACTTGTCCCGAGAGATCCACACGCCCTGGGTTTTAGTGGCATCAAAGAGTACTAACGACGCGTCATCGAAGGGTTTGCTTGCGCTCATCTTCCGGATGCCTACCTGCCTCGGATCATGTCCGCGGCTTTTGTCCCAACGCTAACCACCATGGCTCTTCTACCACAGCAGCTTGGGCTGGTTTAAGATCCGCTCCTGAAAGCCGATCCCGAGGGGCCTGCCCTCATCTTTCACGCAGCTTCTCAGCATGTTGTCAGTTCACCATCGAACCTCCTTCTGCTTGCTGCAGCACACTATGGACGGAAACTAGCTAGTTTCCGTCCACAAACGCCAAACCCTTGATTCAATTGAATGAATCGCTGATTTGCGCAAGCAAGGCCCGACGGTTTCAGGTATGTTGGATCATGCCACTGATTCCAAAATCCTGCCACCGCCGGAGCCGACAATGCGCCTAGAACGCACCGTCCAACCCAGCATATTCGATCTTTTCGCCACGCACGAGATCGGCTGCGAGCTGAAGGCGATGTCGCAATGGCTGGATGAACATTGCGATCTGCTTGGCCTGGTGGCGAGAGACCTGTGTCGGGGCGGCATCAAAGCGACCGGACGGCAAGGCCTGCCCGCCGAAGCGGTGCTGCGCTGCGCGCTGCTCAAACAATATCGGCAGCTGAGCTACCAGGAGTTGGCGTTCCACCTTGAGGACTCCGCCTCGTTTCGCGCCTTTGCCCGACTGCCATGGTTGTGGAGCCCACAGAAGTCGGCGCTGCAAAAGACGATCAGCGCGATCCGGCCCGAGACCTGGGAACAGATCAACCGGACCCTGCTTTTGGGCGCTCGGCAGGTGAAGCTCGAAGACGGCGCGGTCGTGCGGCTGGACAGCACCGTGACCTCGGCGCTCATGCACGAGCCGAGCGACAGCAGCCTGTTGTGGGATGCCATGCGGGTCATGGTGCGTCTGCTGAAGCGAGCTGACGCCTTAATTGGTGGCGCGGGCCTGGACTGGCGCGATCATTGCCGCGCAGCCAAGAAGCGGGCCCGCAAGATTCAGTTCACGCGCGGTCGACCCAATCGGGTCCAACTCTACCGCGAGCTGATCGCGATTGCCCGCGCGACCTTGGCCTATCTGGAGCAGGCGAGCGCATGCCTTGCCAGTGCTCCCGATCCGTTCGTCGACCTGTGGCAAAGCCAAGTCCGGCACTATCTGCCGCTGATTGAACGCATCATCAGACAGAGTGAGCGGCGCGTGTTGGCCGGCGAGCCGGTACGGGCCAGCGAGAAGTTGGTCAGCCTGTTCGAACCGCATGCCGATATCATCGTCAAAGGCAGCCGCGACACCGAGTACGGCCACAAACTAAACCTGACCACCGGCAGGAGCGGCATGATCCTCGATCTGGTGATCGAAGCCGGCAACCCAGCCGACCGCGACCGCTTGCTGCCGATGCTGGCGCGCCACGTCGCCTTCTATGGCCAAGCGCCGCGGCAAGCGGCGGCCGATGGTGGCTTCGCCACGCGCGACAATCTGGCCGCAGCGAAGACGTGGGGCGTCTCCGACATGGCCTTCCACAAGAAAGCCGGCCTCAGGATCGAGGACATGGTCAGAAGCAAGTGGGTCTATCGCAAGCTCCGCAACTTCCGCGCCGGTATCGAAGCTGGCATCTCTTGCCTCAAGCGCGCCTACGGCTTGGCACGTTGCACCTGGCGCGGCCTCGATCATTTCAAAGCTTACGTCTGGTCCTCGGTCGTGGCCTACAACCTCGTCCTCTTCAACCGCCTGAAACCAAGCTGACGCCGGTCCGCCGTTTGGAATGCGTGCACCGGTCCAACGCCGGTCTCGCGGCGTGCGCGCCACCGCGCCCGTGACGCCGTTTTCGCCACAAACCGGCGCGCTCTTCCCCGTCCATGACCCCTACAATCGCTTCTCGCCGAGCGTAAGTGCCTGTAAACGCAGCAAAATGTGTGCGTTTGTGGACGTAAACTAGCTAGTCACGTGAATCTAAAGTTCGCCACATAAGGTCTGCTCTGTTTTTTGGCAGAAGCGTTTTGACTGATGAGAGGATCTCGTTGGCGGACTTGGTCCACTTGTAGGGGTTTGGGTTTTTCGTTGTGCCGCTCGATGAAGGTGCGGATATCGGCTTCGAGCTGGCTGGTCGAGGTGTGAACGCCGCGCCGTAGCTGCTTGCGCGTAAGCTCGGCGAACCAGCGTTCGACCTGGTTGATTCAGGAGGCCGACGTCGGCATGAAATGCACATGATAGTGCGGCCGCCGCGCCAGCCAGGTCCGGATCGCCGCCGTCTTATGCGTGGCATAGTTATCCATGATGATGCGGACATCGAGACCTTGCGAAACATGGGCGTCGATCTGCTTGAGGAAGTCGAGAAACTCGGCCGCGCGGTGGCGCTTGTAGCACCTATCACCGCCCAACAGGGCGCTGGTTCTCAGGGTCGATGAGAAGAGCCAGATCCAGGCGCTCGACCGCGAACAGCCCGTCTTGCCGATGATGCCCGACATTCCCGAGCGCCGGACCCATAGCTATGTCCGTCACGGCACCACTTCCCTTGTTCGCAGCCCTCGATATCGCCTCGGGCTTCGTGATCGGTAAATGGTAAAGGCCGACGATATCGCGGACTTTGTCGACGAACAGCGGATCGCTGGAAAGCTTGAACGTCTGCGAGCGATGCGGCTGCAAGCCGAACGCGCCCAGATCCTGCGGATCGTCGTGTGCGAAAAGCCAGTGGCATTGCCCATGGAGCGGATCGACCAGTGGGTGGCGTCCGCCGGGGTCGATCGCAGCGTGCGCTCGATCACGACCTGATCGTCATCGATCGTGCGCGGCCTGCCAGGGCGCGCTTCATCTAGCAGGCCGTCAACGCGCTCGCCGCCACTTGCCGATGGTATGCTCATGAACGCCGAGCCCGGCTGCTACAGACTTGCTGGGCAGGCCATCTGCGCACCGCAGAATGATCCGGCATCATTCAGACTTCGACCGCGCCACACGACTCCGGCGAACCTGACGCTCAAGATAGGCCCGCTCATCCGCACTCAACACCAGCGGCGAAATCGGCCGTCCCGTCGCATTGGCCATCGTCTCGCTCCTTCTTCAGTCGCGAGCACAACCCTATAATGAAATGAACTTCAGTTCCAGATGACTAGGGCTCAAGCCGTCGCGAGACATGCGATCTCAGGCATGTTCCCATGCGAGGCTCCGCAAATGACGATGGTCGAAGGCGGATAAGATTGGCGCTGACTTGAAGCGCTTCTTGATCCGTTCTCGTCGGCGGCTCGGCTGGTGCGGATTCTCCGCCCAATCGTCCAAGCCTTGATACGAGCAGTGCTCGGCGCCGGGCATGGTACGCCGCTTGGCCCGGCATATTACCGCAGTCAATCGGTGATCGTGACCCGAGGCGCGGGCCTTGAGCCTTCAGCAGCTTGCGCATCAGCTGTTTCGCGCCACTGCCATTTCGCCGGCACTGCACGAGTACGTCGAGGACGAACCGTTCTGATGGAACGGCTTTTCGTGTTAACATTTGTACATAAAAACATACGGTAAATTCAAGAATTCTGCCCCGCACCCTGCTAAGATCCCTATGGGCATGAGCTTTGGCCGTCGCATGCCAAACCGGCCTGCTACACGATTGTGCATCAGCTAAGAGGAGTGCGCGCATGAGCATGGTGAGCGAAGTCGATCAGCTGAAACGGCGTCTTGCCGACAGCCAGAATCAGACCTACCCATACGTTATGCATGCGTTCGGGTTGGATCTC
>NZ_JAMYNE010000075.1:0-7751 GCF_040318915.1 Mesorhizobium sp. M0991 | reverse complement strand
CATGCCGAGCAGCAGCCTTCGTTGGGATGACGCGGTTCGTAGATGCCGTCCTCATCGATGATGAGCGTTCCGACAAGGCCGCAAAACTCGATGAGCGTATGCCAGTCCCGGCCATTGCGGGCCAGCCGGGAGGCTTCAATGGCGAGGACCGCACCAACCCGACCTTCGCAGATCGCCGCCAGAAGCTTCTCAAAGCCCGGACGGCTGATGCCAGACCCTGAACGACCGAGATCTTCATCGATGACGATGGCGTCTTTCCAGCCAAGGGACCGCGCTCGCTCGGCAAGGCCATATTGGCGTCGCCGGCTCTCGGGATTGTTGACGAGTTGATCGGCCGTCGACTGCCGGACATAGACATAGGCACCGCGCGCGAGATGTTCAGCGGTGATCTTCACTGATCTGCCTCCCGTCCCGTCTGGCTCACCACCGCTTCCCTCAGCAAGGTCTCGATCAGCGGGAGGGTGCGTTCCCGGACTTCGCCTGGAAGACTCGATGGCGGAGCCTTCTTGGAAAACCGGTCTGGCTGGTCGGTTCGGCATTGCCTGCGCTGCATGGTCGTCTCCTGGCTGGCGTGAGTCGCTCTGCAGAAAACGTAGACATGCATCGACCTCGCGGCGCAGGTCGCGCAGGCATGAAAGGGGAAAACGGGGCGCCTCGCGACCGCCATCGTCAGGGCGATCTCTTCCGTCATCCAGATCGGAATCAGCGCCAGGCTGCCATCCGGTTGTCGCCCGACATAGGCCGGCTCACCGCAATAACGCTGACGGCCTGTGACGAAAATCTCCCCGCCCGAACGTGGATGAAAGGCGTAACGGACAATCTTCTTTGCCTCGCCATCTGATAACGGGCATTATGGGCCCAGTCCGCCGGGTACGGGCAAGACACATCTGGCGGTGGCTCTCGGGCGCGAGGCGATCCGGCAGAACCATAGCGTCCAGTTCGTCACGGCGGCCACGCTCGTGGCGATGCTGGCCAAGGCCCATGACGACGGTTCACTCGAAAAGCAGCTGACGACCCTGTCGCGGCCGAAACTGTTGATCATCGACGAGCTCGGCTATCTCCAAATGCCGCGCATCTGTTCTTCCAGCTGGTGTCGCGGCGTTATGAGCGGGGATCGATCCTGATCACCTCAAACCGCTCGGTGGGCGAATGGGGCAGCGTGTTTGGCGATCCCGTGGTGGCAACGGCGATCCTTGATCGCCTGCTTCATCATTCGACAGTGATAACCATCCGTGGCGACAGCTACCGGCTTCGCGAAAAGCGTCGTTCCGGCCTATTGCAGAAGGCCGGAACGACGCTCGACACCAACGAAACCGCAAAACAATGACGGGGTCAGTTCTTCGTTTCGCCCCAGGGGTCAAATCCTCACTTCGCTTGACATGCCCTAGGGGGGGCCGGTTGGCCACGTCTGTTCAGTGCTTGGAACAAATGTGCAACTGGCGAGCCCGCGCTGGTCGTGGGAGGACGATCTCAATCTATTATGCCCTGATAGATGGCGGCTGCGTATTCCGATGAAGCCGGCAGTTGGGTATGGGGCTTAGTCGGCGCAAAATTATCTGTGAATCTGGCGTTGGGATGTTCTGCTGGCGCGCTCCTGCTGGTCGCTGCAGAGCGCTCTGGCAAACATCGAGTGTGAGAGCCCGGTCAATCCGTGACCAAACGTGCGTGTGCTCCTAACCTCGCTGACCCTCCGTCTCGGCTCTCGCCCGAATTGCCTGCTTCAGGCGCCGATAGCCATCACGGATGTCATTTTCGAAGGCAGCACGCACGCCCCGTGAATCACCCTCGCGAAGGCTGTCCATAACCACTTGATGATTATGAACCCCGTGCTTTTGGATAGCGAATTCCGGATAGAGATCGTGAAATGACGGACCTATCCGAAGCCATAGGGCCTCGATTGTCGACAGCAGGTAGTGCATCCCGCAGTTCTTGTAGACCGCAAAATGGAACTCCTTGTTGGTCCAAAGAACGTCCGCATACCTCCGACTCTCAAGCGCCTTGTTGATCGTCACCTGCATCTTCTCCAGTTGGTCAGCAAGTGCCGGAGGCGAGTTAGCCGCGCCGCGCTCAGCCGCCACACCCTCGAGCGCAAGCCGCATCGCCGTAACTTCTTCCAGTGCGTCCAGCGTCAAATAAGGAACGATAACGGTCTTGGGGCCTGAATAAACGAGCGCACCCTCTGTTGCGAGGCGGTTCAGGGCGTCGCGCGCCGGCGTCGAGCTCACACCGAGGGCCTCTGCCACGGCGCGCACCGTTAGCTTTCGTCCAGGTTCGAAAGCACCTCGAATCAATCGATCCTTCATTGCTTCGTAGGCAAGATCGCCGAGGCGCACACTCTTCTCGAGAGGCGCAAGGTTCAATCCTGCGCGCGACTCAGTAGCACCTTGTCCCTCTTGCTCTAGGAGAGCCTCTGGGGTGTTCTTCGTGCTGCTACCGTTTTCCATTGGGACCTGCGATTCTGTTGTCCTAAATTACAGCTTTAGTCTGGACCGAAAAGACCGAAGTTCTGCGCGAAGCCGGGGTAGTTGAGCATGGATTCTCGGCGGCCGGGATGATCCTTGCGAAACCGTCGGCCACTAGAAGCCTGTCCAGATAGCTCCGGCATAGGGCGGCTGTTGGCTGAACGATAGCCGGTTCATGCCGCTCGGGCGAGCTTGGTGAGGTTGTGGGCGGTGCAGATCAGCGCCCATTCGGCTTTCACTTTCTCGATGCCGCGCAGCAGGAACTGCCTGAACCCTCTTGCCTGTTTGATCTGTCCGAACACCGGCTCGACGACCTGCTTTCTGAGCCTGTATCGGGTTCGTCGTCCCGCTCGCTTCAGCTTGTCCCGCATCGCCTGGACGAGCGGTCAGGTAATTTTGGGTCTGCCTTCGGCAGGGCGCTTGGCGCGTCCGGTAGCGAGGTAAGCGCCGACCTCGCGCTCGGCCAAGCAAGATTTGCCTCGCTGCAGTAACCGACGTCGGCTGAGGCTTCCTTTGCTTTTCGGCCGAGATTGTCCTTGATCCCGTCGATGAGCGGCACGAGTTGGTCCTGGTCGCTCATGCTATGCGTCAGGCTCTGGGCCACGATGACCTGGGCCTGTGCATCGACAGCGGCCTGCGCGTTGTAGCCTGGATGTAACCGTCCTTGGTCTTCAAGATGCGGCTTTCCGGATCGGTGAAGTTGCGCTGCGCCTTGCCCACAGGTTCCGTCTTCGGTGGCGCCGGCGTCTTGCCGTTCTTCTTGCGGCCCTCTGCCTTGCGCTGCTCCTCCGCCTTATCCCGGCGGCGCATCTCCTCTTCGGCGGCGGCCTTGGCTTCCGCCTCCAGTTCGGCCTTGGCCTGGCGAATCTTCTCCAGTCGCTTCTGCTTGCCACCCAATCGGGCATCTCGTCGCCGCGCTGCTTGCCGTAGAGCTTGTCCTCCTCCCGATCGGCCGCCTCCGCGGCTTTGAGCCAGCGGTCGACCTCGGCCTCGAGCTCCGCTTCCCGCTTCTTCATGCGCTCGTAGCTCATCGCCTTGTGCTTGGACGCGTTGGCCGTGATCTTGGTGCCGTCGAGCGCCACGTGCCCGAGCTTCACCAATCCCGCCTTCTCGGCAAGCTGCAAGACCTGCACGAACAGCGCAGCCAGCGCCTTCAGATGCCGTCTGCGGAACTCCGAGATGGTGCGGAAGTCCGGCGTATCGCCCGCCACGATCATCATGAAATCCGCTCGCTCACAAGCCGCCCTGGCGATCCGCCGCGACGAGTAGATGCCGCTTGCGTAGCCATGCAGTAAGCGGGTAGCTGATGCCGTTCAGCGGTGGTAGTTCCAAGGCATGAGCGCCTCGATAGCGCTGTTTGGCCAGCCATTGGCGATGCGCTCGAGGGTCTGGGTGAGCCAGGCGTGCGGATCGACCTCGTTCATCTTGGCGGTGGTCAGCAGCGTGGCGATGGTGGCCCATGTCCGTCCGCCGCCGTCGCTGCCAGCGAAGAGGCTGTTCTTTCGGGTAATTGCCATCTCGGGGTCATTCTGCCCATGTTGGGCAGGAGGTCGAGGTCCATTATCGTTGGCACCCGTATTTCGGACGTCGGCTTCGCTGCGAGAACAGCGAAGAGCGCGCCAACGGCCGGATCATTCATCTCGTCGTCGCGCCCGGGCATGTCATTACCGCTCCGGCCTGGGTGATCGATCCCGTGGCTTGCGCGGCGATGGATTTGGGCTCCCCGCGCGTATCGCTTGCCGCGCTGCTTGAGCTTCACAAGCTCTTGATCGAACGCCGTTTCCGGCGAGGCTCTCCGGATGATTTCACCATCGCGGAGGCGCAACATGAGAACCCTGCCACCCCCGACACGATCTCTCGTGGTCGTTCGCCAACTCAGCTTGCCGCTCGACTCGCAGAAGCTGAACGGGCTGAGTTCAGCGCAACGGACCATAGTGATCGCCCGGCTCGCCAACGTACTGATGGCCGCCGCCGGCGTGGCAACGGAGGAGGAGAGCTGCCACGACGAGCGGTAATCTGATTCCGACTGCCGTCCTCAAGCGCAAGGCCGTCGTCTATGTGCGTCAGTCCACTCAGGCGCAGGTCCAGCTCAACCTTGAGAGCCAGCGTCGGCAATATGAGCTTGTCGACGTCGCGCGGCGCTGGGGATTCCGCAAAGTAGAGGTGATCGACGAGGATCTGGGACGGACCGCAAGCGGGGCTGTGGAGCGTCCCGGTTTCGAGCGCCTGGTCGACGATCTGTGCACCGGCCATTAGGGCGCCGTGCTTTGCCTGGAGGCGTCCCGCCTGTCGCGCAACGGGCCGGACTGGCATCGGCTGCTCGAGTTGTGCGGCGAAGTCGATGCACGGGTGATCGATCTGGACGGAGTCTACGATCCGGGGTTGCCGAACGATCGCCTGCTGCTCGGCATGAAGGGGAGCATCAGCGAGTTCGAGCTCGGCGTGCTGCGTGCCCGCATGTACGAGGCCGCCCGCGCCAAGGCGCAGCGCGGCGAACTGCGCATCTCCGTGCCCTTCGGCTATGTCTGGCACCGCGATTACGGTCTCGGGTTCGATCCCGACATGCGCCTGCAGGAGACTATTCGTCTGATCTTCGCGCGTTTCCGCGAACTCGGCAGTGCGCGGCAAGTGTTGATCTCGATGATCGATGACGGCGTGCATTTCCCCAGACCCTCCGACGGCAAGAAGATGGTGTCCTTCGACTGGGTTCCGATCCGCTACCGCAACGTGATCTCGATCCTGAAGAACCCGTTCTACGCCGGCGCCTATGTCTATGGTAAGAGCGAGAAGCGCACTGAGATCGTCGATGGCCGCGTTCGCAAGAGCTATGGCCATTACAAGCCGGCTAGCGAGTGGGCGGTGGTGCTCAACGACCATCACGAAGGCTACATCGGATGGAGCGAGTACGAACGGAACCAGGAACTGCTCGCGGCCAACGCTTATGGCAAAGCCGGCGGCGTCAAGTCGGGCCGCGGCGGTCGCGCGCTGCTCCCGGGTCTCATCTCCTGTGGTCGATGCGGGCGAAGACTGGTTGTCATGTATGCCGGACGCGGCCAAGGTTATCCGGTATATCGCTGCGAGCGCGGCAACCTCATGATGGCCCAGGCGCGATGCATGTCGTTCAACGGCTTTCGCACCGACGCGGCGGTGACCCGCGAAGCGCTGGAGGCGGTTGCGCCGATGGCGATCGAAGCGGCGTTGGAGGCTGAACGCATGCAGCTGGAGAGCGAAGCCAAGCGGCGGCAGATGATCGAGATGGACCTGCAGCAGGCGCGCTATGAGGCATCGCTCGCCGAGCGCCGCTATGCCGCTTGCGACCCGGAGAACCGGCTTATTGCGGCCCAGATCGAGAAGAGTTGGGAAGCCACGCTCAGGCGCGTGGAGACGTGCGAGGCGCGGCTGAGCGAAGTCCAGCGTGTGGAGCCTGTCGACGCGGTTCCGGACTTCACGGGCTTCGCCCAGAATCTCGAGGCCACCTGGAACGCGCCGAGTGTCGACATGCGCTGTCGTCAGCAACTGCTGCGCGCGCTCATCAAGGACATCGTGGCCGATGTCGATGACGATGCGCGCGACGTGATCTTGACCATCCACTGGCACGGAGGCCAGCACTCGCAGGTACGGGTTCGCAAGCCCAAATCCGGAGAGCATGGCCAGCGTACGCCTGAGGAGGCTCTGGCGATCATGCGATCCATGGCAACCCGGTGGTCGGATGCCGAAATCGCTGCCACACTCAACCGCATGGGCATGCAGACCGGTCAGGGAAAGACCTGGACCGCGCGTCGCGTCCAATCGCTGCGCACGGTGCACAAGATCAGCGGCTATCGCTCTTCCGACAAGAATGGCGAGTGGCTTACCATGTCGGACGCGGCCGCCCGGCTTGGAGTCTCACACGTCAAAATCCGCCGGTTCATCAGGGATGGCCTATTGCCCGCCGAGCAGGTCATGCGCGGCGCGCCCTACCAGATCCGCGCCAGCGACCTCGAAGACGAACGGATCAAGGCCGATTTGACGCGCAATACTCCGCGTCGCATCCACGACGACAACCAAGAATCGCTGTTTTCCGCCATTTGAAAAGGAGGTGCATAATGAATCGGTCTTCGCGATGCCGCGCAGGGCTCGCTCGGCTGCATTGTTCGATAGGCAGATCCGCCCGTCGTCGAGGAACCGGGCGAAGGATGACCAGCGGCGCAGCATGTAGTTGAAGGCCTTGGTCAGATCATGTCCGCGCGAGAGCTTGTCGCGCGTCTCAATCATCCAGGTCTCGAGCTCGGTGACCAGCGGCACGCTCCGCTCCTGGCGCACGGCGTGGCGTTGGGCCGGCGACAGGCCGTTGATCGCGCGCTCGATATCGAACAGGGCATCGATGCGCTTCACGGCTTCGACCGCCAGCGGATAGACCAGGTTGGGCTTCTCTCCGTGCGCCTTCTTGCGCGCCGCCGCTTCGACATCGGCCAGCTCGAACACTTTGCGCCGGCTGTGGGCCCAGCAGCTGGCTTCCAGAATAGGCGCCGGCTGACGGGCCGCCGCATAGAGATCGCCATAACCGCCATAGGCATCGGCCTGCAGAATGCCGCTCCAGCCGGCGAGATGCGCCGCGGGATGTTCGCCTCGGCGATCGCGGGAATAATAGAACACCGCCGCCGGCGGATCGACACCGCCGAATGGTCGGTCATCACGCACATAGGTCCATAATCGGCCGGTATCGGTCTTGCCCTTGGCTAGGACCGGCACCGTCGTATCGTCACCGTGCAGACGTGACGCGGCCAGCACATGGGCTTCGAGTCGCTTGAACAGCGGCATCAGCGCCGCGGCGCCGGCGCCGACCTGGTCGGCGAGCGTCGACAGGCTGAACGGCACGCCTTCGCGGGCATAGCGTTCAGCCTGGCGGTTGAGCGGCTGATGCTGGCCGAACTTCTCGAACAGGATCATCGCCAGCAGGCCGGGACCGGCCCAGCCGCGTGGGGTGGCGTGGAACGGCGCCGGAGCCTGGCTGATCGCTTCGCAGTCGCGGCAGGTGAACTTCTCCCGCACGTGCTGGATCACTTTCCATTGCCGCGGCACCACCTCCAGGGTCTCGGTGATATCCTCACCCAGCCTGCGCAGCCGATGGCCGCCGCAGCAATGGCAAGCGGTCGGCGCCGGCTCGACCACGCGTTCGCGCGGCAGATGCTCGGGAAATGGCTGGCGCGCCGGTCGCTTGCGCGTGTAAGGCGCCACCTCGGTGGTCCGGGCCGCGGCCTGTTCGGCGGCGATCTCGTCTTCCGTCGCGGTGCTCTCGAGTTCCTCGAA
>NZ_JAMYNE010000074.1:0-7788 GCF_040318915.1 Mesorhizobium sp. M0991 | reverse complement strand
TGATCAGACCAGATACCGTTCCCGATTCGAAGGCCATCCGTCGAAAGCGCCCGCGTCAACGTGCAGCGAAAATAGCGCTTACCTCCGAACTTGCGTTTGGCGAAAACAAGCTGCGCAAGCTCGAATACATCATTCCCGCTGCCATCGCCTCAGATGCCGATACGCTTGTTTCCATCGGCGGCGTGCAGTCCAACCACACGCGCATCGTCGCCGCGGTCGCCGCCAGAATTGGCATGAAATGCCTCCTGGTTCAGGAGAGCTGGGTCCCACATGAGGATGCCGTTTATGACCGGGTCGGCAACATTCTTTTGAGCCGCATCTTGGGAGCAGAGGTGTGCGCCTAGTCGACGAAGGGTTTGACATCGGTATCCGCGATAGTTGGGGAAAAGCGCTTTATGAGGTCAAGGCAAGGGGCGGCCGACCTTATGCGATACCAGCCGGGGCGTCTGTTCACCCGAACGGCGGCCTCGGCTATGTCGGGTTCGCGGAGGAGGTGCGCGCCCGGGAGAAACAGCTTGGGTTTGCCTTCGACTACATTGTCGTTTGCACGGTCACGGGTTCAACGCATGCCGGCATGATCGTCGGGTTCGCCGAGACGGTCGACAGCGCAACGTGACCGCATCGACGCCTCTGCCACTCCCGCAAAGACAAAGGCGCAGGTGCTTAGCATGGTTGTGTTGCAAAGTTTTTTCTGTGTCATGAAGGTTGGTCGAGACCGGCCGCTGTCATGACGCCAGTATGGCGAACTGCTCGGCCAGGGAGGGATTTGGATTGAGTTCGTCGCCACGACCCACCGCTACGCCGCCCGTATATCAACCTGCCTCCACCTTGCGGCCTCCGGCGACGCCCGCCTTCTCGAGTCCGTTGCGCATCATCTCGACATCCAGGAGCCTATCGAAATGGCCGTGAGTAACTTGAATAGTGTCATCCTTTCCGATCACCCGTCCAGCTTGGAATGGATAAAACGTGGCGCCGCGCTACTGGAGACCAAATGGACCACGACCACGATATCGCTTGGCCATCCTCGTGGCGTGACGAATTGCTTTCGGCTTTGATCGATGCAGATATTCTGCTCGTTTCTCCCTGGTTGCTGCCCGACATCATCTTGGATGACGCTTTGCTCGACCGCGCGTCTCGTTTAAAGGCAATCGGAGGAACCTACGACAATCGTTTTTCTAGTTTCGTTCGATCGACGCACTCACCGAGCGCGGAATTGTCTTGATCGATACCTCGCGCTCGATGTCGCCAAGCATTGCGGAATTTGCACTGGCTCGAACTCTCAACCTGCTGCGCGACATTCCCACAGCGATTGCACTCATGCGGGCGGGCGGCTGGAAGCCATCTGAGGCAGACCCGTTAGCGCATGTCCATGGCGATCTGGCTGGCAAGAAGGTCGGGCTCGCTGGCTACGGCGCCATCAACAGTCGGTATCACCAGCTGATCAGCGGCTTCGGCTGCCAGGTCGCTGCCTACGATCCGACGCTCGACACCTCCCGGGCGGAGCAGCTTGGGTTGACATACACGGGTTCGCTCGAGGAGCTCGCGGCCGCCTCGGAGATCTTCGTCGTAGGCATTCCACCTTTGAAATCATCGCTACGCGCGATCAGCAAACCAGTCTTCGACGCTCTGCCCATCGGTGGCCTGTTCGTACTCGTGAGCCGCATGGCCGTGGTTGACGAACCGGCGCTGTGGGATGCGGTCAACAACCGCGGCCTTAGGGCCGCGATCGATGTCTTCGGCGCCGAGCCGGTGTCCCCGGATGCACATTCCGCTTCTATCCCAACGTGCTGCCAACGCCGCATATAGCTGGCGAACCGTTCTACCAACATGAGCGCTGCTTCTACGATGCTTGCGTGGACTGCCTCGCCGCGATCGAGGGAAAGCCGCGCCGTTTCGAGGCAACCCGGATTGATGCGACCCAATATAGGGGGATAGACGGCAGCACGCCGAAGCCGCGGAAGGAACCAGCATCCGAGCCGTCGGCATGAGAGAGGAGGATGCAGTATGCATCCGGTGAAGACGGCAGACGTACGTATCCGGCCATGAGCACCTGACCACTGCGGTGCTGGGCCAAGCTTTCGATGGGAGACGCGACGGTATTGTTGAGGAGAGTTTGAAGAGCTGCATCTCAGTGGCCGGGGCATGTGATTTTTTGCGCTAGACTCGCCGGTCAGCCAGTATTGGCCTGAGCGGCGATAGCTATAGGCGGCGGCCTGCAGGACCCCGGTGAATTCTTGCAGATGGCACTCGGGGTGATCCTGTCGTCGATCGCGCGAAGTGTAAATACAGCGCGGCGGGCGGTGCACGACCGCCGAAGGGGCCACTCGTCACGGATATAAGTCCAGTTGTGGCCGGTCGCCGGAGCGGCTTGCGCGACGGCCGCTTGCGCTCGAACCATTTGACCGACTGCGTCCGCGCGCCGCTTTCTCGCCGGCAAGCTCATCCTCGGGGCCTGACGCCTCCAGATTCTCCAGCTGCAGCTCCATCCGCGCCAAGAGCCGCTCCTTGCGCTCCGAGCGGCTGCCGTAGGTTCGCCGCAGCTTTCGATTCCAGCTTGAGGCATGCAATCAACGCTCTGTCGAGGAGCTCACGGCTTGAGCACGCGCCGCCTTCGGCTCCATGCGCGCGGCCCGCTCGGCCAGGATCATTGCATGGGCGCTTGCAAAGGTCGGACGGAACGAATCAGGGGCGATTTCACAGGCGCGGGCGAATCACATCCTCCCCCGCTCGCCCCCAATCGCAAAGACAAAACCGTTCTCCCATCGACCTCGGGCGCCAGTTTCCTGCGGATCTCGCCAGTGAATCCCGGAGAGATGGGCAGTCGAGATCGTCACCCCGCCGTCGATCGGAGCTGAATGTGCAGAAAAGAGGCGGATTCTTGGGAGTATTGAATTATTTTTTATCCTGGAATCGTTGCCTCAGGGGCCACAGCGCTCCGAGTTTGGCAGCTGTTGACGATACAGACGACGCTATTTTTTGATGCCGATCTGCAGTTAAGCGCGAGCTCGGACCTGCGACACTGACGGTCCCAACCGTTTGGCCGCCTTCCAAAGTAATCGGGGCAGCAATGGCGATCACGCCAGGCTCAGCCTCCTCGACTGAAATTGCCCAACCTCTTTTCTTAGTCAGCGCCAGTTCCCCCATAAACTCTTCCACGGAGGTGATAGATCGCTCCCCTGCATTATGGCGGCCGTCATTGACGGCGATGCGAATTGCGTCTGTCGGATCTAGCGTCGACAAATAAGCTTTGCCGTTAGCTGTGGTCGCCAAGCGAACTCTCGCAACCAGTTCGGGCTGATATTTCAAACCGTTCCGAGCGCCTTGGACCTGTGCAATCCAGGTCAGCGTTTCGCCCTGCACGACTGCCATCCGAACAAGCTCCGCGCTTTCGCCAGCCAATTCCTCTAACACTGGCTGGCAGACGTCAGTTAGGTGCGTGGCGCCCAGAAAGCGTTGTCCTAGAATGGCCAGCCTGAGAGTGAGCTTGTAAAAGCCGGTGACTGGCTCCTGCTCAACCCAACCTATTTCGCACAAAGTGGTGAGCATTCGGTGGGCGGCACTTTTTTGCAAATCGAGCTTTTCGGCAATTTCGCCGAGCCGGAGGGTCGATGCCTCGTTCGCCAGCAACTCAATAACAGCAAAACATCGCTCCACAAGAGAGTTGACAACCCGCACACTAGCCTCCGAAATGATGTTCCAAAGAGGATGGTGTTGCTGTAACTTTTTAGCGCGCGTCGGTCAAGTGTATTGACGCGGACGAGACTTTGTCGCGCCCTCGCGTTCTGGACGATTTTCCGGAGGTCGGCGAGCAGCGCCTTCGCGTCAAGTGCCATCGCCCCTCTGCGGTCAGAGGACGAGGGACAAGGACCCTTTCCCGCGGCCATTATCATCGAGCAGAACCGGATACTTGAGATCAGGCCAAGTCCGTGTAAGGGCGAGTTGGTCGCAGATCGACTCCTCCTTTCCTAATCGCATGTGAATCGGCGTGCAAAATTGACCCCATAATGGAGTGCGCCCCTCGGACCGGACAGGATGAACAAGCAGAATTGACTTGGAAGCCGGGCTTTCGAAGGATGGAAGCCCATGGTGACTTATCGCACGCACAGCATCGAGTTCAAACGTCAGGTAGTGCAGGAGTTCCTGTCCGGCGAGACGCTGCATGGTCTCGCCAGGCGGCACGAACTGCCGCGTAACCTGATCCGCATCTGGGTTCAGAAATACGAGGCCGGCTCCTTCGACGAAGACGTGGCGGCGGCCGACACGATGCAGACCTATGAGGCGCGGATCGCAGCGCTGGAGCGGCTGGTAGGCCGGCAAGCCTTGGAAATTGAGTTTCTAAAGGGGGCTCTGAAAAGCGCACCACGTCCGAGAAGCGGGACTACATCCGTGATCACCGGCCCGGCGGTGTCTCCGTCGCTGAAGGATGCCGGCTGATGGGGATCGCGCGATCAACCTACTACGATCAGCCCGAAACCGCCGTGGATGACACAGCGCTCGTCGAGACGATGGGTGAGATCTCCGACAGCTTCGAAGCTTACGGCTATCGCCGCATGCAGGCGGCGCTGCGGCAGCGCGGCATCGTCGTCAACCACAAGAAGGTCAGACGGTTGATGCGCGAGCACGATCTGCAGCCCAGGATCAGGCGGCGCTTCATCGTCACTACGGACAGCGATCACGAGTTGCCGATCTTCCCGAACCTGGCGAAGAACGTGACACCCGACGGCCCGAACCAGCTCTGGGTGAGCGACATAACATACGTGACGATTGCGGCGGGCTTCGTCTACGTCGCGGTCATTTTGGATGCCTGGTCACGCAAGGTCGTTGGTTACGCCATCGGTCGGTCGATCGACGCGCGCTTGACCGTTGCAGCATTGAAGGCGGCAATCGAACGACGAAAACCCCCGCCGGGCTGCGTCCATCACTCGGACCGAGGGTCGCAATATGCCGCACTCCTCTACCGCAACGTTCTCGCCGAGCACGATCTTATTGGATCGATGGGCCGGCGCGGCAATCCCTACGATAATGCGAAAGCGGAAAGCTTCATGAAGACGATGAAGGTCGAAGCCGTCTATCCGATGGCCTACGAAACCTTCGCCGACGTCGCTGAGGACCTTCCCCGCTTCATTGATGAGGTTTACAACACCCGCCGGTTGCACTCAGCGCTCGGCTATCTCAGCCCGCAACAGTTCGAGGACCAACACGCCCGGCAGATGGTCAAAACTGCGGCTTGACCCTGTCCGGTCCGAGGGGCGCACTCCAATCGGGGGTCAGTTTTGGAAGCCGTTTGACACTCGGAAAACGGCGTCTGCCGCCGGCCAGGCCGTTCCACGCCGTATTGTTACGGACGCTGCGCCCCCGGGGCCTCCTTTGCGTGTTCCGCCGCTTCAGACCGTGAGGCTCACGTTGTAATCGGTCAGGAAGTCCTCGAGGGTCAGGATTTGCTCCACCACCCTGAGGTTGTCGGTCGCACGGAGGAACGCTCGAGAGCCGTCGACGGACAGCAGCGGTGCCACTGCCACGTTGCGGTCATTCAGCAGTGCGGTAAACCGGTTGCGCAGCATTGTGTCGTAAGTCGGATCCTGAATAGCCGGATACCCGCTCTTGACTCGCTGCACCACCGACTGCGGCAACAGGTCTGCTGTAGCGGCCCGCAGCAGGCTCTTCTCGCGCCTATCGAAAGTCTTATGGGCCCATGGGGTGCCGAACAGGTACTCGACGAGGCGGTGGTCGCAATAAGGGACCCGCACCTCGAGACCCGAAGCCATGCTCAGCCGATCCTTGCGGTCGAGCAGAGTCGGCAGGTAACGTGTGAAAACGAGGTAGCAGACCTCACGCATGCGACGCTCGTGCCGATCGGCCGAGGCCGGCCCGGTCAGGACGGGTACTTCAGCAAGTGCCGTGCGGTACTGCTCGTCGACATAACCGGGGAGGTCAAGTTTCTCGACGAGGCCGGGGTCTAGGGACTGCAGTGCGACATCTTCGCTGAGTTCGTACCAGGGAAACGTGTCTGCCTGAACGCGCGCGGGATTGTGAAACCACGTGTAGCCGCCGAAAAGCTCGTCGGCCGCCTCTCCGGACAGGGCCACCGTCGAGTGCTGCCGGATCGCCCGGAACAGCAGATAGAGTGAGCTATCAAGATTGCCCAAGGTCAACGGTAAATCGCTGGCGTGGAGGGTGGCTGCCCGCACGCTCGGGTCCATGAGTTCGTCAGCCGATAGCGTAATATCCGTGTGGTCGGTGCCGACGAACTTCGCGACCTCCTGCACGTATGGCCCATCGGGTGTGGGGCGCCCGGGGCCGGGGGTAAAGTTGTCGGTGTAGCCGACGAAGTCGAGGGCGAAGGACCTGATCCGATCGTCGCTGAAGTGCGCGGCCAGTGCAGTCATGGCCGAGGAATCAAGCCCACCCGACAAGAGCGTGCACAGCGGTACGTCGGCGATGAGCTGACGCTGGATCGTTTCATCGAGCAACTCGCGGACGCGCCGAACAGTGGTAGGCACATCGTCGCTGTGCGCGCTGTCTGTGAGCTGCCAGTAGCTCATCTGCTGGATCCCGCCGCGGGTCACACGGACGATGTGGCCGGGCCGTACCTCGCGCATGCCGCGGAACACGGTGTTGTGCGGGTCGGCGATGGAGCTGGAGCACAGGGCGCGACGAAGCCCCTCGGCGTCCATGGCGGGTTCCGCGAGACTATTGGCGAGGATCGCCTTTGGCTCGGAGCCGAATAAAATTCCGTGCTTGGTGGGGTAGTAGTAAAGCGGCTTGATGCCGAGCCGGTCGCGTATGAGAAGCATCTCGCCTTTGGCGGTGTCCCAGAGTGCGTAGGCGAACATCCCGTTGAGTTCGCTCACGGCAATGCGGGGGTCGCGGTGGCCCCACTCCCGGTGGGCGTGCAGCACCACCTCGGTGTCACTATTCGTGTCGAACCGATGGCCTAGGGCGGCGAGCCGTTGACGCAGCTCGCGGTAGTTGTAAGTCTCGCCCGTGTAGACGAGCGCCAACGCGGCTCGGCCGTCCCCCTGGAGCGTCATCGGCTGGCGACCTCCCTGGACATCGATGATCGCCAGGCGGCGGTGCCCCAGCGCCGCGGGCCCGTCGATCCAGGTCCCCTCGTCGTCCGGACCGCGGTAGGCCATCGTGGCGGTCATGTCGGCAAGCTCCCTTCGCGCGTCGGGATCTCCTAGGTCGCGATCGAAATCAATCCATCCACATATGCCGCACATGTTTTCGCTCCTTGCCTTGGGTAACTATCGCGCAAGCGGCATTCGGGACACCGCACCCGCGAACACGTGATAATTCTTGTGGCCGCCTCATCGCAACTCGAGTAAGCTCGATTGATCGTGACGGCTAACTTCCGCATGCTGATCGCTAGCTGCTGCGTCTAATGTGCTCGACGAGATCGTCCAACTGCGCCGCAATGCCAAGGCTGCCAAGCGCTTGCTGACCTAGGTGCACGAGCACCGAAAAACCTGCACTCCTATGGCGCGGCAAGACTCAGATGATGCCGCAAGTCGAGCACCGCGATAAGGGCCTGAACAATAGCGCGGAGAATTCGAATGTGCCGCTGCGAAAACGGCACCGGGAACTTTTGTTCAGGATCAGTACTGACGCGATCTCCTGATGTTGCATCTCGGTTTGCATTCTATTTCCGATCCTCCGGCCTGCCGGGAAACACGAATTGCGCCGCCGGCAATCAGCGCATAGATGCGCTCTTGATCGATGCCGGTCTCCCGCAGAATCTCGACCGTATGCTCACCCAAATCGGGCGCAGGGCGATCGAAAACGAGG
>NZ_JAMYNE010000073.1:0-8612 GCF_040318915.1 Mesorhizobium sp. M0991 | reverse complement strand
ACGCGACGAACAACTGCAGGACGACGGGAACACTCCGGGCATAGGACACGTAGAGGTCAGTCAGATGACTGATCACCGGAATCCTCCGAACCCGGAGTGTTGTCGCGACGAGAGCCAAGCAAAAGCCCACGACCATAGCGGTAAAGGTGATGGCGAGCGTTAGCGGCAACGCCGAGAGCAGCTCGGGAATCATAGCAGAAACATCCACTTTGAAACGCTCCTTCTTTCAATTCAGCCTTACCGCTGGCTATCGCTACATCTTTGGGGAAATGTCCTGTTACTTCATGTATTTGACGATGTCCTCGCCGAACCATTTCTGCGAGAGTTTTTCGATCGTGCCATCGTCTTTTAATTCCTTGAGAACCTTGTTCACGTCGTCGGCTAAAACCTTGTTTTCGTCCGACCTGTGAATCAGCATGTAGGTGTTGTTGCTGAAGACCGGATCGGACGCCACAATATCGAGCTTCTTTTCCTCGATGACGGTCTGCTCACCGAGATTCGAAGGCAGAACAAGCGCGTCGAATTTGCCGTTCTGAACTTCGTCCAGTCGGTTCGGATAGGGAATACCGGCGCTAGATGCCGTTACATCAAGCTTGTATTGTGGATTTTCTTTTTGCCAGTTCATAATGAACTTGTATGTTCCACCGCCGGCCGTGGTCGGAACGATCCTCTTGCCGACCAGGTCCTTCATTTCCTTTATGCCGCTGCCTTTTTTGCTATAGATCTTCATCAGGCTGGCGCCCATGGGGTTTTCCGGAATGAAGAACTGCTTGGCGCGCTCAGGCGACTTGTAGTAGCCACCGACCGCGATGTCGTATTTGCCCGTGGCCAGGCCGGTTTCCTGCGCGATATCCGAAACACCTTCCATTTCAAACTTGTACTGCGGGAGCTTTGCGTTGATCGCTCTCAGAAGATCGGGCTCATAGCCTTGCGGCTCGACGCCGATCGCGCCCCATGCCAGCGGCTTGGATTCGGCAGACGTCGCGATCTTGATCGTGCGAACGGTCTGACCATAGCTGATCCCTGCGGTTGCAAGGGCAATTGCGATGCCGCCGGCAACAGCCAGGGCAGCGCGACGGGAGAAACTGGATGTGATTGCAGACATTTCTTTGGTTCCCTTCTTGTTGAGCTATTGAAAAGCGAGTTCTGACTGCAGGAATTGAGCAAGTCGTGGGCTGGATGGCGCATCGAAGATCTCAGTTGGACTGCCATCGGCGGCAATCACGCCACGATCCATGAAGACGATCCGGTTCGAGATGTTCTTTGCGAATTGCATCTCGTGGGTCACAAGCAGCGAAGTGATCCCTGACGACGTGACATCCTTGATCACCTTCAGAACTTCACCGACGAGTTCAGGATCCAGCGATGACGTGGGCTCATCGAAGAGCATCACGTCGGGACGAACCGCCAGCGCACGCGCGATGCCGGTGCGTTGGAGCTGGCCGCCCGACAGCTGGGACGGATAGCTGTCCCGCTTCGCTGAGAGGCCGACCCGGTCAAGCTCTCGCAGCGCGATTTCACGCGCCTCGTCCGCGGACTTGCGCTGCACGACGACAAGCGGATCCATCACGTTCTGGAGGACTGTCATGTTCTTGAAGACATTGAATTGCTGAAAGACCATCGCTGTTCGAAGCCGGATCGCCTGGACAGCGGTCTTGTCGGCGCGCTGGTAGTCCATCCGAATCTGGTCGAACGCGATGGTTCCGGACGACGGCTTGGCCAGGTAGTTGATGCATTTCAGCAGCGTGGTCTTGCCGGTGCCGCTGGGGCCGATGATCGACACCACGTCACCCCGCTTTACCGAGAGATTGACGCCGTTCAGGACCTGCGTGCTTCCGTAGGACAGCCTTATATCTTTGAGTTCAAGCATTTCTGGTTAGCCCTTCAGAGTGTGGGACGGACTGCCTTGACATGTGGGTCATCATCATCCGCTCTCCGCGTGGCCGAGAACGTGCATCAGCCGGTTTGCCCAGCCGAAGATCGCTATGGCGTGGATCAGGTCGATGATCTCAGCATCATTCATGCCGACGGCACGCAGCGCGGCGATGTCGTCCACCGTTGCTTCCGACGGCGCCGCCGACAGACGGCGGGCAAAGCTGTAGATTGCTGCATCGCGCAGCCCAAGCTTTTCGGGTTTGTCGAGGTAGAGCGCGGTGACCACTTCGTCGCTCTTGGTCAGCTCTGCATGGCGGCGGGCGTGAACCACGGCACAGAATTTGCAGCCATTGACGATCGAGGCACCCAATGCACCAAGTTCGCGGTCAGGACGGGCAAGCCCGCCTTCGACATACATGATTGCGTTGAACAAGATCGTGCGGGCGAGGTAGCTCTCCGGGTCATGCACAAGGGTGCGCACATATTCCGAAACTTTCTTGGCCGACGGCGTTACCTTCATCGCTTCGAGTTGTTCCGGCGTGGCCTCGGATAGCTCGACCGGTGCGATGTAGGGACGCCAATTCAGCGGCTTCAGGCGAACCGAGGAAATCATGCCGATCTCATCAATCGCAGGCCGGTCGCAACCCGCGTCTGGAAATTTACAAATGCAATCAGTTCGGAGAGCGCGACGATCTGAGGATTGTTCAGTCCGGCCGCGGCGAGGAGGGCGATGTGGTTCGCCTCCGCCTTTTTCGGCGTCAGCGTGATCAGGTCGACGTGACGGGCGATGGTCGCCAATGGCTCATCGAGATCCGTTTCGCCCCGAGCCAATGCCCTGAGCTGCTCTGTCGGACCAAGTTGGGCCAGCTGCACATCATATTCGGCCATCAGGACGGGATCGGCATTCAGAGCGGCCATGCGACGGGCCAGAGCAACCCTCAAATTCGGCGCCAGCCCCTGATCGTTTGCCGGCTGCAGGACGGAGAGGCGACATTCCTCCGCCCCTTGCACAAATTCGGGCCGAAACCGCCGCGCAGCGAAAAGTGCATCGTTCGGCGAAATACCGGCGGCCTTGTCCATTGCGTCGATCACAGCGCGGCCTCCTTTTGCAGCAAGGGTGTTGAATCGACCCATTCGTCGCCCAGAAGTTCCGGGGTGTCGTAGGCGATCAGATTGGCGAAGTGGGTTTCGACATCTTCAGCAAACAGCGACGCCGCAATGCCGCGGACGAGACGGTCGGCACCGGCACTGACGGCTGGGATATCGCCGGAGACCTTGCCATGTGTCAGCATCGCGGCATCGTTGAAGCAATGGATGTGCGCCAGCACCGGGCAGGAGCCGGGAACGCGTTCGCGAAACTCGAAGGCAGGACCGAGGTCCGGCGCCTCCGACATGCCTGCACGTGGCGACCCCATATCCGGTGTATATCGGCCATCCGACCAGGTGCGGATGTGTGGGGCGAGTGCTGCAAACTCCGGGCGGTCGCTGAAATCGTTTGAAAAGCCGGTTGCCGCGATTATGAAGTCGTATCGCATCGGCCCTTGTGTGGTTTCGACCAGAAGGCCTCCCGCATCTTCCTTCACCGCAACTATGCCGCAGTCGAGAAAGAACCGGGCATTCGAGTGGCGAGACACGCGAAGCGTCGATGAACGCGGCGGCGGTGTCTGGGTCGAGGCGGTATAGTCGAAGAATTTCCACTTCCAGGCATCGGGCAGGTGGTAGATGCCGAGGACGACACCCTGGCTACCTATGCCGGTCAGCTTGTTGATGCGCGGCATTTCCTTGCGCCGGATTAACATGTCGACAGAGCCGGCACCCGCTTCGAGTGCCGTTGCGGCATTGTCCATGGACGAGGCACCAGCGCCGATGACCGCTACACGCTTACCTTTCAGCGCGTCGAAATCGATGTCGTCGGCAGAATGGGCCCAATAGGCGCGATCGATGCCCCTGAGGAAATCGGGCACGGCAAAACCGCCGAGACCGGACCGACCGGTGGCCAGAACGAGGCGACGGGTGAGAACCCGGCCGGCTTCCGCGCCCTCGATATCGATTGCAATCAGATCACCAACGGCTGCGACGCCGGTCATGCGTACACTGTTGCGCACCGGCAGACCAAGAACCTTCCGGTACCAGACCAGGTAGTCCATCCACTGGCCCTTGGGGATTTTGTCCAGCGACTGCCAGGCCTCAGGTCCCCATTGTGCCGTAAACCAGGCGCGGAACGTGAGCTGCGGCAGCCCGAGCGACGGACCGTGGAGGGTCTTCGGCGAGCGCAGCGTCTGCATACGCGCAAACGTTACCCATGGTCCTTCGAGCCCGGCCGGAGCCGCATCGTAGGCAACGACATTGGTTATCCCGGTCAGCACAAGCTTTGCCGTGGCAGCAAGTCCGCACATGCCGGCGCCGATCACTACGACGTCACGGACTGGGGCGCCATCGTGCGTGCGCTTGGGGACCCAAGGCTTGGCGGGCAGCTCGAGAAAGTCGAGATCCTGCGCGAGCTGGGCTTCCAGCGCGGCAAGGCCGCTCGAAGCTGCCGGGGTGGGAATATGCTTCATATTCCCGTCCCGTTATTTGTGTCCGAGGCGGGATCGGTGACCAATTGGCCGGCCAAAGCTGGATCGAGTTTCCTGAAACCGGCAATTGACCGTTCAGCCACCGCTTCGACCGCATCCATCAGCGCCTGCGCAACTGGACGGAGGGGACGGTTTGCGGCAGCCACAACACCCCAATAAAAGAGAACGGTTACGTCGAGAGGGCGAATGACGACACCGGGCAGGGGAACGCCATAGGCGGTGAGGGGATCGATGACAGCCGCCACCCCAGTCTGACGCACGATCTGCAAGGCGCCATAGGCAGTATTGGTCCGGATCACTGGGCCAGTGTCGATGCCGCGAGACGCCAGCGCTTTGGCGACATGCAACTGAAAACGCAGTGGATTGAGCAGCGTGGCGACGCGGCGACCGGCAAAACCCGAAAGCGGCACGACATCAAGTTCAGCCAGCGGATCGTCCTCCCGCACGGCAGCCACGTCAGGCGCCGAGTACAGCCGCAGGACATCCAGACCGGGCGTATCGAGCGGCAGGCTTGAAAATCCGATCTCGGCGCGTCCGCTGCGCACTTCCTGGGCGACGATCGAAGGAAGAAATTGCCCGAGATGCGTCTCGTGCGGAAGCTCGGCACCTTGGAGCTCAGCTAGGGCCGTCGGGATCAAGCCGGTCCCGATCGCAGAGGTTGTGACAATCTGCAGGATCCGTCCCCTGCCGGCGGCGATCATTTTGGCTCGCGCTGCGAGTTCGGTGAAGGACATCAGCAGGCGCCGCGCTTCCTCTTCAAAGGCGACTCCCTCTTCAGACAGCTGCACCCGTCGACCGATCCGATGCAGCAATTCGAAGCCAAGCTCGGCCTCGAGATCCTGAATGGTGCGCGTCACCGCAGGCTGGGAGCGCCCGAGCATGTCAGCCGCCTTGGTGATGCTGCCGCTGGCAGCAACCGCAAGGAAGGTCTGAAGGTCTCGGGTTTCCATGCTCTCCTTCATGCGCAATCCGTATGATTGACATCGTCTCATTCGTTTTTGATATATGTCAAGCGGAAACCAATGTTCGTTACGGCTTTTGCATTTGGCCGGCTTCAGAGCCGGAATCCCTGGCGGAGGCGGACGAGGACGGCAGACGCGGGCTCCAACCTGATGAAAAACTTTCAGGTGACGACGGCAAGAATTCTCAAACCACAAAGCCTGCAACAGGAGGAATATTATGCGCGTGAGTATTCTGGGCGCCGGAGCAGTTGCTTATGGCTTTGCCGCCTATTTGGCAGGATCGGGACATTCGCCAATGCTTTGGTCACCCTCGGGACACCGCACCAGGGCTTTGGCTACTGGCGAATTGTTAAAAGCGACGGGGGATATCGCGGCGACGGTACCGGTGCGCATTGCCAAGGATTGCAAAGACGCCATTGTCAACGCGGACGTGGTGGTGATTGCGCTTCCGGCTTACGGCCACAAGATGGTGATGGATGCGGCGGTCCCTCACCTGGCTGATGGAATTCCCGTCATCATCAGTTCGCATTGTTCCTTCGCGGCGCTGTATCTCTCCAAGCGGTTAGCCGAGCGCAAGGTCAGGTTGCCGATCGTTGTTTGGGGCACGACGCTCCTATCTGGCCGCCAGCTCGGACCAACTGAAGTCCATGTCACCACCATTCGCCAGAAGCTTGATGTTGCGACGCTGCCTTTCAGTTGCCAGGATCAAGGACACGAACTTTGCACGACCGTGTTCGGCGATCGTTTTGTCAACCGCGACGGGATGCTTGCGATCGCACTTAGCAACCTCAATCCGCAAAACCATCTAGGAATTGCCCTTCTTAATCTGACACGCATGGAAAAGGCCGAGCAATGGAGCCAGGGGGGAAATGTCACTCCTGCCGTCGGCCGCCTTATCGAGGCTCTGGATGCCGAGCGGTTGGCCATCGCTGCCCATTTCGGCATCGCCGTTCGCACCGTCAAAGAGCATTTTTCATTATCGTTCCATGTTCCGATGGGAACGGTTTCGGAGATGAACCAGGAGATGGACCGCCAAGGCCGCGGCGGCTTTGGCCCGACAACCATCGAAAGCCGCTACATTCTCGAGGATGTCCCGTTCGGATTGCTGTCGACCGTACTATTGGGCAAGATTAGCGGGAATCCGGCGATACTCCACGAGTCTGGAGTTTCGATATTATCGGCGGCCTATGGTCGCGACCTCAAGGAAGATAATGATATTCTTCCTGCCCTTGGGATCGAAGGGTTATCAGACGTGGACCTCGCGAACCTTTCGCGTGAGGGATTCTAGACCGGGTGAATTGGTAAATGCCCACCTCAGCCAGGAAGAAATCCGCAACTTACGGATAATGTCGATGTTGCCGGCCGGGCCGCTGAGCCTAGTCGTGCGCAGTACGGTTTGAGGCCCACTGGTTTGGCGCTCAACGAGCAGTCCTTGGATATGATAGTCTGCTCACGGAAGCCGCGAGTAGTATGTTAAGATGCCTCGTGGTTTCTCTGAATGTCTCCCGTACGGCGGGCCAACTTATTCGAAATCTGAGCACTTCAGTTGGACCTCC
Organism: Mesorhizobium sp. M0991; assembly: GCF_040318915.1. NCBI lineage: Bacteria > Pseudomonadati > Pseudomonadota > Alphaproteobacteria > Hyphomicrobiales > Phyllobacteriaceae > Mesorhizobium > Mesorhizobium sp. M0991. The sequence continues at coordinate 1,643 of NZ_JAMYNE010000073.1, read as the reverse complement.
TGCCGGGCTGATTCGGCGTGTCGCTATAGTTCCGACTAATTCCTGGTTTCCTGCACCAAAGTTTGGCATTTGCAACATCTGCCACGGAAAGCGGATGGACAAGCCGCTTGCCCGAAGGAGACGCCGGCTGCCAAGACGCCGTCAGCAAAAAGGAAGGGAAGGGGTGAAATTGCGCGTTCCCTCCGCCAATGAAAGACGGCTTGAAGAAGTTCCCACCAGGGCCGCAACATGAAACGGCCGCTTCCGTCCCCATACCGGCCGGGCGACAATGCGCGCGTTGCAGACATATTGGGATCTGACTGCGAAGACTAGAAAGCGGACATTGTTCCGTCCAATTGCTACAACGAACAACTATTTGCCCTTCATACCGAGCTCGGCAGGACACGAACTCATGATGCATGACGATCAAGTGAATATCGACATCGATATCGCCCGCCAGTTGATCCGCGATCAATTTCCCCAGTACCGTCATGAGGACCTCACCACAGTCACATCGTCGGGAACCGTCAATGCGATCTTCCGCGTTGGCTCGAAGATCACTGCCCGGTTCCCGCTGAGGGCGATGAATCCGACCGAATGCGCCGATATGCTTCGGTCAGAGGCCGCTGCTATTGTTGAAATTGGGGAACATTGCTTGTTTCCGACGCCTCAACCAATTGGGCTCGGCGAGCCAGGTCCTCACTATCCAATGCCATGGGCATTACAAACGTGGATCGAAGGCGAGGTTGCCACGCCGCACGGGCTAATTGGTTCTTCGGCGTTCGCGCTAGACCTTGCACACCTCGTGGCATCGTTGCGCCAAGCGGACACACGGGGCCGACGCTTCGACGGGCAAGGACGTGGTGGACATCTCTCGGATCATGACGATTGGATGAGTGTTTGCTTTGAAAACAGCGAGGGTCTTCTTGATGTGGCTCGACTGCGCAATTTGTGGACTCGCTTCCGGGAGTTGCCATCCGCTGGGTCTGTCGTGATGAGTCATAGGGACCTTATCCCAGCAAACCTTCTCGTGCAGGGCGGGCGTCTTGTCGGAGTGCTTGATGGCGGCAGTTTCGGGCCAGCCGACCCGTCGCTGGATTTAGTAGCCGCGTGGCATCTTCTAGACCGCGAGCGAAGGGCGACCTTTCGGCGCGTCCTTCAAGTTGAAGATCTTTGGTGGAAGCGCGGTGTCGCTTGGGCATTCCAGCAGGCAATGGGTCTCGTCTGGTATTACCATCGCACCAACCCCGCAATGAGTGCGCTGGGGTGCAGCACGATCTCTCGCATTCTCGATGACCCGGACATCTGAATCGAGCAGACGGTCACCGGGTGGAGTACAATGCGGCTGCGGCCGGCAGGTCGATAACCGATGTTCGCGTCTTCCTACGAGGAGTCTCTGGGAACTAGGGTAGGTGGGTCGTCTCCTGGCCAGATCGGGCTCTGTAAGTCACCCATCGTAAGGGTCGCCAGTGTCGACTTCCCCACCCTTCCAAGACATTCGCACGAAACCAAGCAGCTTCCAAAGCAGCCGATGAGGTGACCGCCGCTCCGGTTTCCCTTAACAGCGTCATTGGACAATCGTAAGCGCCAAGCTGACCCCATCTGGCGCGGCTTGAGGTGATGAGCGAGACATACTGACACTGAAGCAAGGAGCCGAGGAGCTT
>NZ_JAMYNE010000072.1:0-9024 GCF_040318915.1 Mesorhizobium sp. M0991 | reverse complement strand
AGACAATGCCCGTGACCCGGTCGACGGTCAGCGGGATGTAATGCAGCCGCACACCGGCATGGATGGTGAAGTAGTCGACGCCTTGTTCGGCCTGCTCGATCAGCGTGTCTCGATAGACCTCCCAGCTCAGATCCTCGGCGATGCCGCCCACCTTCTCCAGCGCCTGGTAGAGCGGCACCGTGCCGATCGGCACCGGCGCATTGCGCACGATCCATTCGCGGATGTTGTGGATGTTGCGGCCAGTCGACAGGTCCATCACCGTGTCGGCGCCCCAGCGGATCGCCCACACCATCTTTTCCACTTCCTCGGCCATCGAGGAGGTGACCGCCGAATTACCGATATTGGCGTTGATCTTGACCAGGAAATTGCGGCCGATGATCATCGGCTCGCTCTCGGGATGATTGATGTTGGCGGGAATGATCGCGCGTCCGCGCGCCACCTCGTCGCGCACGAACTCCGGCGTTACGAAATCGGGGATGGCCGCGCCGAAGGCTTCGCCGTCGCGCTGCAGCTTGCCGCGCAACATCTGACGGCCGAAGTTCTCGCGGATGGCGACGAACTCCATCTCGGGGGTGATGATGCCGGCGCGCGCATAGCCAAGCTGGGTCACCGCCTTGCCTGCCTTGGCCCTGAGTGGCCGGTTGCGAATGGGAAATTCCGGCGTCAGGCGCTCACCGGTCACAAATCCGTTGTCCTCCGGCCGCACGCGGCGGCCGTCATAGGCCTCGACATCGCCGCGCGCCGTGATCCATTCGTGGCGAAGCCGGGCAAGACCGTTTTCAATGCTGGTTTCGACAGCCGGGTCGGTATAGGGGCCGGACGGATCGTAGACGGTGACGGGCGGCTCGCCGGCCGTTGGATGGACGGAGATTTCGCGCATCGGCACCCTGATCTGCGGATGGAGGACGCCGGGCTTGTGGATTTTCCGCGAGGCTGGCAGCGGTCCCGTCGAGACGGCGGGAGTGAGGGCATTCATCTTGAGGCTCCTTTGCTCATGCATTGGAGACCCAGTTCTGTGCCGGAAGGATGAAAAGACGCTTCTGTCGACCTGCCGAAACAGGACCTGGGGCGTAAACTCCCGCAAAGCGCTTGCACCGTCCCTACGCCAGTATGAACTGGATCAGGTTCAACGGGTCACTGCGCCGCGAAAGCAAGCAGTATCTCAGCCCCTTGCCGGGACTCCCCTGGTGAATGCGTCAGGTTGAACGGGCCGGCGCCGGTTTGTCAAGCGCGTTCTGGCCGCGGCCGATCGGCGGCCGGTCAGACCGTGCGGAAAAAATCGTGCATGTCTCGGCGACAAGTCAAGCGTGGGAGATGAAGGCAGGGACAAGGGAATCGCAAACGGTCGGACTAAAAATCGATCCTGATGATCACGCCTTCAATGGGCACCAAAGGTTTGCGCGTAGATCGCCTCGATTCTTCCTGCCTCGTCACTGGTCAGCGCGGCGAATTCCTTTTCGCGCGCGCGGTTCGACAGATGTCCATCATTCTGGTGAAGAAAACGGAAGAGCAGATCGGTCAACCGCTCGGGCATCTCGATAAAGGCGTCCACCTGCTGCCGGAATTGATCGTAGCGCTGCAGAAATGCGGTTTCCTCGGGAAGGTCCCGTTCGATCGTCCGCCGAACGCAGGCATAGAGGAATTCGGCGTGCGGGGTTGCATCGAAGAACCGGTAGAAATCACCGGTGTCATTCAGCACCCGGACGTTGAATTGCGGCGTCGGTTCCCATTCCACCAACGGCAGAAGGCGCTGCGAATAGCTCTCGAGCACGCCCCTGTACTCGTTGATCTGGTCCAGGATCGCGGCCGAGACGGGAAAGACCACTCCCGGCGGATTGAAGCCGCGCATGGCAAGGACGTGGTGGATTAGGTAGCGGTGAATGCGGCCGTTTCCGTCCTCGAACGGGTGGATGTAGACAAAGCCGAAGGCGAGGATTGCGGCGGCTATGACTGCATCAAGGTTCTGCGCGGGGCCCTGATCGAAGGCCGCCATTCCATCGATTAGCCGCGGCAGGTCCTCGGGCCGAGCGCTGATGTGATCGGGCAGGGGCGTGCCGTTGTCTCGGTCATGCTCACCGACGAAACCCCCTTCTTTTCGGAAGCCAAGTCTTACTAAACGGGCGTCGCCAAGTACAATTCTTTGCAGACGCAGCAGCTCATCGCGATCGATCGGCCAGCGGCCGGCTTCGCCGATGGCGCGGCCCCAGCGCTGGATGCGATCTTGCGGCGGGCGCTCGCCCTCGATCGCATAGCTTGATCGCGAGTCTTTGAGCAAAAGAAAGGCGGCGGTCCGAGCAAGGAGGTCGCGCGGCACGTCCGCTACGATTGCCTCCGCGCGCCGCGGTAGTTCAAGGGCGATGAATTTTTCGAGAGTCTTGGTTCGGAACACCAGCGGGCAGAACTCAGGCGTGCCGGGGAGATTGTCCCTTGTGCGGTAGCGCGAAGCGGTCTTCTCGGATCCGGGCCACTGCAGCTCGGGATCGACAACCGAAACGTATCGTCCGGCCTCCGCGTCCGCCAGATCGAGACGCGTGCCCGTCAGCCATTCATATAGAAACCAGATGCGGCGGGCATAGCTGCCTGTGGGGCTTTCACGGACGAGCGCCTCGATCGGTGCGGGACCGGTCACCTGGAACAGCCGTTTGAGGACGGCAAGGTCGAGCCCCTCGTACTTGAGCGCGAAGGTCAGGTGGCCTTCGAGTGTTGGATGTGGGGCATGGCGGGGCGTCATGATCCGCCAACCATCCCGTTCGGTAATGCGATGATGCTCGCCAGTGGCCGACAGCGTCCGGGGCAAGGGGACGGCGAGCTCGTAGGCTCCGATCAGGGCGCTGTACCCGGCCGGGGTCACCATCTCCGGAAGGCGGATTTCCTGAAAAACGAGAACAGGACCTGAAAATTGGTGCTTCTGCGCCACAGGCATGAAAAGGGGATCCTTTCCTCGAATTTTGGTGCAGCTCAGCCAAATACTATGAAAAACGATTCTATCTGATGAAAATTGATGCTACAAGCCGACTTTTGCGAAAACCGATCCTGAAGGGCGGCGGTGATCCTTCTGCATGGCTCGGCCGAAGATTGATGGGGCGTAAGCGTCATTTTGACCGCGCTGGGCTTCCTCCACAAACCCCGCCTCGTAAAGCAGTTCGTAGCGCTGCAGCACCAAGTCCTCATCCAAGCGTGGTTCTCAAGGCCGAAAGCGATCACCGCGCGCCGCCAGCGATCGTGGCTCACTGCGCGATCATCGGCTGCCTCGGCCCACGCCTTCAGGCGTGGGACAAACGCCTCAGGCAATGTCGACGGAGCGCCAGCGCGATGATGTTCCCATGGGAAATAAGCGTACCAGTTGCGCCAGGCGGCCTTATCGGCAGGTTCAGCCTGCTCCTCGCGGGTCAGGGCGAGATAGCTAATCGAAATCACCCCGCTGCGCGCCCCCGTCTCCTGACCGGTCGCGGTCGGCGAAGGTGTAGAGCTGCTCGATGTAGCCCAGCGGATGGCGCGTCTGCTGCTCGACCCAGTCTCTCAGGCCGGATTGCAGGATCGATGTCCAAGCTCGAACGGGCCGGAAGGCAAGGCTTTGCCGTCTCCAATCGTTATGATACGCGGTTGGCCAGCCGTCACCGCGACCAAAACCGCAATCAGTTCCGCGGCGATAGCATGGCGCTCGCCGGCTTTTATGCGTTGCCTTACAGCTTTGGTCCCGTGTTCAGTCATTGCCTATTTTTTTCGCCACAATGCATTTCGGTACGCCTTGTGGCCTGAGATCGATTCTGAACGTGAACCGCGCTGTTGCGGCAGTCAAACCGTTCGAGCTGAAGCACACCCCTTGAGACCACCACCACGCTCTTGCTCAAAACAATCACAATAAGGGTACTGCGAAACTCGGCCGAAGCAGCAGAAAATGGCGGCCTCTAGCCCTTGGTTTGAAGCGCTTCGCAATGCACCAACTTTTCCGATGCAGTTTGATTTTGGCCTTCGCACCTGCACAAAACTATGCAAAACCGTTGACCGCTTAAAACCTGACGCCGGGGAAATGTGCCGATGAGTGTGGCGGTAGAAACGAAGGCGTTGACGCCGCCGGACATCGCGGCCAGCAAGGGCAAGGATCGGGTCGTCTGCTTGACCGCCTACACCACACCCGTTGCGCAGCTCGTCGACAGATATTGCGACGTCGTGCTGGTCGGCGACAGTGTCGGCATGGTGCTTCACGGTCTGCCCTCGACCCTCGGCGTCACGCTCGACATGATGATCATGCATGGCAAGGCCGTGCGACGCGGTCTTGAGCGCGCGTTGATGGTCGTTGACATGCCATTCGGCTCCTATGAAGAAGGCCCCGAACAGGCCTTTCGCAACGGCGCGCGGCTCATGGCGGAAACCGGATGCGCCGCCGTCAAGCTGGAAGGCGGCGAGAGCATGGCCGAGACGATCCGCTTTCTCACTGCTCGCGGGATTCCCATCATGGCCCACGTCGGGCTGACGCCGCAATCGGTCAATGTGTTCGGCGGCTATAAAGTCCAGGGCAGGGGCGGAGACGGCGACAGGATTTTTCGCGACGCCATTGCTGTTGCCGAGGCCGGGGCGTTCAGCATAGTGCTGGAAAAGGTCACGGATCCGCTCGCACGGAGAATAACCGAGAGAGCCACAATTCCCACGATCGGCATCGGTGCCTCGGACGCCTGCGATGGGCAGATCCTTGTGATCGACGACATCCTGGGCATGTTCACTGGTTTTCGGCCGAAATTCGTGAAGCGCTATGCTGAACTGGGCTCAGCGGCCGAAGCTGCCATTGCGGCCTACGCGGCTGATGTGCGGGAAGGGCGCTTTCCAGCCGCCGAACATCTCTTCGCCGATGCGCCCAAGGCCGGAGATTTCCCATGAGCGTGCCGATTGTCCGCACCATTGTCGAACTTCGTGCCGTTGTGGCGGGATGGCGCCGTTCTGGTGCCAGCATCGCCGTGGTGCCCACGATGGGAGCCTTGCACGAAGGACATTTGAGTCTCGTGCGTTCTGCGCTTCAGAAGGCCGATCGTGTGATCGTGACGCTGTTCGTCAATCCCAAGCAGTTCAACAGTGCCGCGGATCTTGCAGCCTATCCCCGCACCGAAAACGAAGACGCTGCAAAACTCACTCCACTGGGCGCACACCTGCTCTACGTTCCGCATGCGACTGAGATGTATCCTGACGGCTTCACCACGACCGTGTCCGTGTCCGGCGTCAGCGAAGGCCTGTGCGGTGCGTCCCGGCCTGGCCATTTCGACGGGGTGGCGACCGTCGTTGCAAAGCTCTTCCTGCAGACCGGCGCTGACTTCGCCTTTTTCGGAGAGAAGGATTTTCAGCAGCTTCTACTTATCACTCGCATGGTCCGGGACCTGGATATGCCAATTACCATCGTCCCCTGTCCGACAGTCCGGGAACCCGATGGTCTGGCTTTGTCATCGCGCAATGTTCGGCTCTCGCCAGCGGAGCGGGCCATTGCCCCAAGGCTCGCATCGGTCCTGCTCGATACTGCGGAGGGGCTCTCGAACGGCTCTCCCGTCCTCCCAGCGCTTGCCCAAGCGCGTGCAGCGATCCTGTCCGCAGGCTATCGCGAGGTCGAGTACCTGGAACTCCGTGGCGAAGCAGATCTGCAACCGATAGCAAGCATCGATCGGCCGACCCGCCTGCTCGCAGCCGCCTGGCTCGGCCAAACGCGGCTCATTGACAACGTCAGAACACTGCCGGCTTGCCAACTCCCAAATGAGTCGCTGCGGACTTCCCCGCTAGGGTGAAATCCAACTCCTGCCGCGAACGCGATTTGGCGCGGCTCATCTCCATGTCAACCTGCTTGTCGGACACTCAGGATAGCGGAGCGTTCTCCTAGGGCGAATACGGCATGTGCCAAACAAAGCTAACACAGCAGCGGAGCCAAGGCGGAAACCCCGCCGTTGTGGTAGCGCAGTCGGATCGATCAAAAAAAGCGAGTTTTTTCGGGCTGTAGCTGACCAGCATGTTCTTGGTCTGCTGATAGTGGTCAAGCACATCTTATGGGTCTCGCGGCCGATGCCCGACTGCTTGTAACCGCCAAACGCAGCATGCGCGGGATAAGCGTGGTAGCAGTTGGTCCACACGCGGCCCGCCTAGATGGCTCGGCCGAAGCGGTAGCAATGATTTGCATCGCGGCTCCAGACACCGGCGCCGAGGCCGTAAAGGGTATAGTTAGCGATCGACAGCGCCTGTCCGTCATCCTTGAACATGGTGACTGAGACCACCGGTCCAAAGATTTCCTCCTGGAACACGCGCATCTTGTTATGCCCCTTGAACACGGTCGGCTGAACATAGTAGCCGCCGGCAAGGTCGCCCGGAAGTTCGGCGCGCCCGCCGCCAGTCAGCACCTCGGCGCCTTCCTGACGGCCGATATCAAAGTAGCCTAGGATTTTTCGAGTTGCTCCGAGATGCATCAATGGATGATGAGTCGGCCAAGGATAGTTGTCCAGCCGACTAGAACGATCGCATACCGGCAGCGGCGCGCGCCTGCTCTCGCAATATCTGGCGGGCAGCGGACTCCGAAGGACCGCCGCCGAGGGGCGGCGCCAGCCACTGGGAGTTGAGCGTGGGCTGAATGCAAATGCGTCGGCGATGGCTGGCGTCTGCGTTCATTTACGAGCACGCATTGCTGTCGTAGTTACCTGCCAAACAAATAGTCGTCGTTAGGATTTGCGTTGGTAAAAATTCCGGAATAGGAACGTGTGACTAATGAGGGGACTGACCTTGATGGCTCAAGCAACTAAGCAGACAAGCACTGGTTTGTTGGGCCTGACGGCGGACATCGTCGCGGCCTATGTCCAGAACAACGCAATGCCCGTGGCCGATCTGCCAACTCTGATTGCTACCGTCAATTCTGCGTTATCGGCCCTAGTCCAGCCGGTCGTGGCACCGCCACCGGTATTTACTCCGGCCATAAATCCGAAGAAGTCGATATTTGCTGACTATATCGTGAGCCTAGAGGATGGGCGGAAATTCAAGTCTATGAAGCGTCACCTGGGTTTGCTGGGCATGACACCTGACGAGTATAGAGCCAAGTGGGGACTGGCCTGGGACTACCCTATGGTGGCGCCTAACTATGCGGCCAAGCGGTCTGCTCTGGCTAAAGCTAGCGGTCTTGGCCGCAGAGCGACTGCAAAACCACCCCAGGGAAAGGCCCCGCAAAGCGGAAAGCTACGGTCTAAGCGCGTCCGGTCAGAGTTGGCAGACGCCAAAGCCTGACCTCCGCCAGATGGACGCGATTGCGCCCAGCCATCTTTGCGGCATAGTTGGCGGCGACGGCGTGCCCCAGCACATCGGTGACCGGATCGTCCACTTGCGCCGTGCCATACCTGCCGAGAAAGTGTAGCCGAACTCCCGCCGTTCCTTCAGCGGCCTCGAGTTACGAATAGCGGCCAGCGTGCGTTCGAGAACCAAATTCGGCCTGCACTGTCGACCTGGCTGGTAGTTCCAAGACGAATTCCGCCCACGCGACCGAAACAATCTGCGAGCCGCACCTGACATTGGATGCGGACTGCGAAATCACGCAAAATAGCGTCACCCGCTCGGTTGCCGAATCTACCAGCCTAGACCCAATGGGGATAGAGAGGCCTTGCGTTCGACGGAAGCAGTGCTGGTAACATATGCCAAGCCTAGTCGAGTCTGCGAGGGGCAATCAATCCTCGTGAGTCGACGCTAATGTACGCGTTTCGCAGCACTCCGGCTGGCTATATCGCCTAAGACGGCATGAAGAAGCGATCCAACTTCCAGTTCGGCGAGCCTGAGCGCAACTCCTGATTCGGACAACTGAAGGAGAATTGTCTTGGCGGTGCTGCGCCAGAACGCATTCGCATCCTCCCCGTTCTTGGATTCCAGCACGCGGGCAATTTCCTCGACCAACTTCCGCCGCCGATACAGCGGAAACGCCCTTATGTTTGACACCGATCACCTCACCCATTCAGTCTCGCGATTAAGCATTGGAGGGTTAGAAAATCTGGTTAACGGCGCATCCCTTTTTGGCTGGTGAGCATGTAGCAAGAGTTCTGGCATGGGCGAACGGTCTCGCGACTAGTCACCAAACATTGTGATGGTCTCGTAGGCGGGCGTATCGGGGTTTCTGGCGCCGACCTCAACCAGGCTGCCGCACGCAATTTTTTTCCCATCACAAACGCATGTCATCCACGCTCCCCATCTGGGTCGGGCAGTGGCACGTCTGTGGCTTGCTACCGCGCCGCAATCAAGACCGTGCTTTCCGGCGACCAACACAGCACGACATCCTGACCTTCCGTCAGCCTGCCAGCACCGGTGTTCTGCACAATCACCTTGAGCGTCTGGTCAGCACGCTCGACAAAGTAGGTGCTGCTATTCCGGCGAAGATGCGCTTTGACACCTTCCCTCGCAGCACATTCGCATTGGACGCATCCGGTGCCTCGGCATCAGTGAAGATGCGGATGCGTTCGGGTCGCACAGCGCAGCTTGCCTTGGCGCCTGCGGCAAGCTTGGTACCCGGGCCGACGGCAATCGGCCGCCGGACAGCTGGTGCGGCCGGCGGCCGCCGAGCCTGCTGAGCTGCACCAGGTCGAGTGCGCGCTGCACCTCGCTGGCAATCACCGCCTTGGGCTCGCCGCGCACTGACAAGCCGAAGGCGACATTGTCGGAGACGCTCATATTGGGAAACAGCGCGTCTTCTGGAACACCATGCCAATGCGCCGCTTCTCCACCGGTACCCGCTCAACACTTTCGCCGCCTATGGAGATGCGACCAGAGTCGGGAAAGTCGAAGCCTGCGATCTGGCGCAGCAGCGTGGTCGATCGAGACATCGTCCAGCGCCTTGTGCGCGCCAAAACTGCGCGACACATTCGATACCTGTACGCCCGCCATTGGGCTGCAATGGATGCCGCTTCGCGCCGCATGGCGGCCATTCCCGACTTGACCGCCGACCAAAGCAGATGAGGTGGATGGCTCCCGCTCCCGGCATCTGAGTGCCACAGTGGGTTTGCTGTCAGGCAACCCGAGCAAAGGAGCCAT
>NZ_JAMYNE010000071.1:0-9301 GCF_040318915.1 Mesorhizobium sp. M0991 | reverse complement strand
AAAGAAAGCTTGACCCCAGCACTCCGGTGCTCAGGTTCTCCTGGCTGCCGGATGCGCACGTCTGCGGTCTTCACCGGATGCGTACGCCGTATGTCGCCGCGTCGGATGGCCAGGAGCGGCCAGTGCCAGTTGGATTTTGTGATGGAGCGGCGCAGCGGCGAGCGTCCACGGGCCGTTTTCCTTGCGCCGATCTTCCGCGATCTTGGCCTTTTCCACGCATCGCTGCAGGATTTTTCGCGAGGTGAATTGAGACCCGCCACGACTGTCAGGGGCGTTCGGCGGGCTCTACTCCGGAACAATGTCTTCTTCTGAAAGTTTTTCCTTACATCGCAAAGGAGATTCAAGATGTCAGAAAGCCGCGAATGGTTTGTCCAATGGCTTAGAGATGCTCATGCCATGGAAGAGCAGGCCGAAACGATGTTGAACGGGCAGTTGAGCCGTATCGAGAATTATCCCGAACTGAGCGACCGGATCCGACAGCACCTCGACGAGACCAAACAGCAGGCTGCCCGGCTGAAGACTTGTCTCGATCAGATGGACGAGGGTTCATCCATGATGAAGGATGCTGGCGGTAAGCTGACGGCGATGGCGCAATCGCTGAGCGGCGTCTTCGCTGAAGACGAGGTGATGAAAGGATCGCTCGCGAGCTACACGTTCGAGCACATGGAAATCGCCTCCTACACGATCCTGATTGCCGCCGCTCGATCGCTCGGCGAAACCGAGGTTCTTCGGGCTTGCGAAGAGAATCTGCAAGAGGAAGTCGCGATGGCGGATTGGCTGAAATCCCGTCTTCCCTCCACGACCGAGCAGTTCCTTGTGCGGGCCGAAGCGGACAGTGACAGCGCCAAGCGGTGATCGGGTAGGAACGCAGTAACCGTAAACTGGGTGATCGGGATTCGTCCGCTAGCGCGTCCCCCTTCGTGAACGCTGGGCAACGAACACGCCTAGCAAGCGGTCGTCGAGTTGCGCATTTCGAGAAATTGCAACGACGAGCGATGCTAATATTGCGGCGTCGTCACTTAGAGAGTCGAAGCGTTCGCCTGCGCAAGCCTGGTCGAGTCGAAGCGTTCGCCTGCGCAAGCCTGGTTAAATACGCATTGGCAATAGCCAGATCGGAAGGGCTAGCGCAGCGCTCCGCGATCAAGCTCGAGTGGGCGTGTTAAAACGTTCGAAACGAGGTCGCGATAGCGGAATGCCCGAGAACGCCCCAGATGACTGAGCAGTTGCGTGCGCGGGCACCGGCAGCGCCAAGCCGGATCGGAGAAAGTTCGTCCTGACAGCGGACAGAGCGCGCCGTTGCGCTCACGTTATGGGGTCGGCAGCACTTGCACGGTTTTCGGGGTGAATTCCGCTTCAGCCGGTCGCTGGCGGTTTCGCTGAAGGCCGTGACCGACCGGCCGACGATCATCATGCTCGAAGGGGTTGACCGCTTTGTCTTCTCCGCCGTGCGCATCGTCATCGCGCCGTCCGTGGTTCCAGAATATGCAATCCGATGGCTGAACTCGTCGGGACTCGATAAATGTCAGCGCGGCATCATACTTTGCCTTCAGGACGACTGTTTCTCTGCAATGACCTCTGTCTACGCTCATCCAGTTCGGTCGGTGTCCATCTGCTCATTCAGACGTCGTTGATAGGCAAAGCCGACAGCCGCGGCGACTGCCAAACCTGCCGCCGCCAGAAGGAGTTTGTCCTCGGTATGCTCATTGCCCGATGCGTCTTGAATAGCTAACGAAGCTTCATCGAAGGGTGCGGATGCTCTTGCGGCAGTCTCGCCCTCGTGCGCCCCAGCGCCGCTATGGCGGATACCCGCAGCTAGACGTTCTGTCTTCTTAACAGTTTCCTTGGCCACGCCGGTCAACTCGGCAGCTTCGCGTTTTATTTTACCAGCCGTTTCAAGAGCGAAATCACTGACGCTTTCCGCCAAATCACTAGATTGCTCCTTCAGGCGCTCCTTGGCGTACGATAGGTGATCCACCTGCTGCTCGCCGGGTGGCCGGGCTGAATTGGTCCGCCACAAGCTGATCAATCCCGCTCCGACGAGTGCGGTTGCGATCGGCGGATGGCGGAGGAAACGCCACCCCAAACCGGCCCCAATCGCCAAAGCAGCGCTCGGATTGGCAGCCGCCTTGGCCTTGAGATCGTCAATAATCGCCTGCGCCACCGATTGCATTGAGGCTCTTGCTTTCTCCACCAGGGCATTCTTTGCCTCAAGCGCTTCGTGTTTCAAATCATCGGTAAATTCGGAGAGCGTGTTTGGCGACCGAAGTGTCGACAAGTCCTCGGCGAGCTTAGCCCGGGCAGCCTCAACTTCGTATTCAAGATGCTCAAGTTGCGGATCGGCCATCATAAATCTCTCTTGCCACCGGGGCGGGCAGGTTTGCTCGACCGAGCGTTGCCCGACCGCGATTTGGCCGTTATTCCTTCCGAAGGGGTGGCGCTGCCCGGTTGCAGCTTGGCGGCCGGAGTGGATGAACCGCTCGATCCACTTGGGCTTGGCGAAGGCGGCTGCACGGGTTCACTTGATTGCTCTTCTGACAAGGCGCTTCCAAAGGCGCCCGCAACGTCCCTCGCCACCTCCTTGAGGCCGTCCGAATTCAGCCCACGTTCCTCGGCGACGCTCTTGAGCCGTTCGCCCGCCTTTGCTGTCGAAGACTTCAAGCGGTCCCCAGCTTTTTCAGCAGCATCCGTCAATCGCTCTCCTGCAGGGCCGAGCGTGCGCCTCTCGACATCGCTGGCCGGTAAAGCAGCAGCTATAGCGGCACCGGCTGCGAAGCCGGCCAGGACAAAAGCCAATGGCTGTTCTTCCACCATGCGGCCAATCGTGTCCTGGAACGTTGATTGGGCTTGCTGCACCACGCGCCCTGACTTCTCGGATACGGTGCGACCGGCCTGTTCTGCGTATGCCGCGGCCGATGATGCGTAGTGACTTGCGGTTTCACTCACCTTCTCCCCAATGCCGGCTAAATTGTCGCGCATGGCCTCAGCTGTCTCGCTAGCCTCTTCCTGCGTTTTTGACGCCCCGCCGCTGGCGGTGCGTACGTGCGGAGCATTTTGGCGCCCGTTGGTTCCACGGGATTGCTCGCGATGCCCGGCACTTGAACCGCGGCTGCGCATTAGCAGCGCGCACCCTGCTGCGACGAGCAGAAGGCCTTCGGGATTGTTCCTAGCGGAGCTGAGAAGCCATTCTTTCGTTCCAAAATCCTGGACCTGTGAATTGCGGCTCATGTTAGTTGCCCTTGGTTGTCGCAATATCCTGCTTTATTTGGCTAATGGAGTGTGTCGGCAGAAGTTGTTTTTGCGCATCAGCCCGGCCCCTATAATAGGCGAAAGCAGCGGCGACGCCCGTTGCGGCCGCGACGATCAGACACGACCAGTGCAGGGCTATCCCTAAGCTGGCGATTCCAAGTACGAGGGCTTGCATTAGAAGCAGAGCGGCGACCACTCCCAGCGCGCCAGCAGCAGACATCCACACACCTGCTTGGAGCTTCGTTGAGACGTTGGCGGACAGCTCCGCATGCGCCAGGCGCAACTCTTTTTGAAAGAGGTCCGCGACGTCCGCCAACACTGCCGACAGTGCTTGAGGGAGAGGCGAATTCTTCAGATGTTCCTGTGCCATCAGATCAGTTCGCTCCCTGCCGCCTTCCTTTGATGGACTCTGGTGCGGGAGGCGCGCTCTTCAGTGTGCGGAACGTCAAAAAGCCCGCTACGGCGGCCAGCCCAAACACCAAACCCGGCTTGCGCCTCGCGAAATCGGACGCTGCAAGAACCAGCTGATCGACGGACCTGTCTCGCAGGTCGTCTGCGTATCCATCAAGCCTATTCGCGAAGGTGCGCACGACCCCAGCGACTATCGGTGCGTTTGCGTCGAGGTCCTCGGCCGCACGCTTGGTCGAACTCGCCAGTTGGCCCATCACCTCGGCGCCGCTGCCGACCTGACGGTCCAACATCTCCTTCACCTGATTGGTCACGGTGGACGCGCCACCAACGGCCGCCCGTTTGGCGGTTTCCGCTGCCCCTTGCGCTATGTCGGACGCTTTGGATAACGTGCCGCTTACAGTCGCTCCTATGTCTTCCGAGGTACCGTCACCAACTCTTACCGCAGTCGGGGGACGCCGTTCAGAATTCCGGTTGTTCATGGTTTCCTCCATTCGAGGAGCAAACGGAGGTAAGGCCCGTTGGTTCCCAATGAGTGACTATCTGGGGTTTCAAGTTGCGTTTGCGAACTCGAGGCGCGCATCGCGTGCTTTTGCATTGGGAATGATGGGTAGCTTGCGGGCGGGCGCAATGCGAATAGTCATCTTTTCCTTTCCTGTCTGAAGGCGCGAGGGGATCATATCTGGCGACGGTGAGCGCGACGAGGAGAGGCTGGAGCGCGGACCTTCACGGCCGCCGCGCACCGGTCTTCGACCGCTGCGCCTGCCGCTGTCACTGGCGATCGGCGCCAAGCCTACGAGTTTGGCGATGGCCTTATTGGAAAGGGTGCCAATCTCGGGCAACTCGGCCATCAGGAGTACGCGGGCGACACCGTTGACCGAACGGAAGACCTAATCGAGACAGGCCCACAGCGGGTCGTCGTCGCTAGCGAGGCGATCTCGCCCTTCAAGTCGGCGGCTCTGACGCTTGAGCAGAACAATGACCTCGTCGAGGCTGGCGAGGGGTTCGGCATCGGCGACGGCGCTTTTGCGTTGCTTCTGGATGGTGAGATCGCCAGTCACCTGGGCAAGCCGGGCGACCAGCGCCTTGAGCCGTTCTGGGCTACGCGCCGCGGCGTTGGTTACAGCCGCTTGACCATGATGTCCAAAGTGATCTGCGCGCTACTCGTTGCGCTCGTCAAAACGCGACTGCTGGTCGGCGGCATCGGCCGATCCGCCCAGCGTGTCGGCAACCGTGGCACCTCGCGCACCCATCGGCTGCTGCGCACCTGTGGTGGTGTCCATCGCTGTCTGATGCTCCATCTCGGAATTCAGCTCCGCACCTACAACCAGGATAATCACAGAAATCCAAGTCCACATCATCAAGCCGATGACTGCCCCAAGAGCCCCATACGTGGCGTTGTAGTTGGCGAAGTTTTCAAGATAATAGGAGAAGCCTATCGAGACTGCGATCCAGACCACAGCGGCGAGGAAGGCGCCCCATGTCGCCCATTGCCACTTTGCCCTTTCCCGGCTGGGTCCGTAGCGGTAAATCAGCGTGATCCCGACGCCCACCATGATCAGCATCATCGGCCACCGAAAGATCCGCACAAGGGCTTCGGTCCAGCCGCCGAGGTTCAGCAGCGCAAGCACGGCCGGCACAATCCCCACCGAGATGATAAAGCCGATACCAATGAGGATGGCGCCAAGTGTGAAGCCCAAGGCCAGGAGATTCAGGTGGATGAAGCCGCGCTTTTCACTCTCCTCGTAGGCGATGTTCATGGCTTCGAATAGCGTCTTTATGCCGTTACTGGCGCTCCACAGTGCGACGGCAAGGCCGAAGATGAAGCCGAAGCTGAGCGCGCCAGCCTTCTGAGCGGCCAAGGACGCAAGCTGAGATCTGATAATATCCAGACCTCGCGAAGGCAGTACGCCGCCAAGGAACGCAATGTGCTCAGCGATGGTCTGAGGATCGGCGACGAAACCATAGATGGACACGAACGCGGCAAGCGCTGGAAAGAGGGCAAGAAGCAGATAAAATGCAGCCCCCGCCGCGATCAGCATAACACGGTCCTCGGTTACCTCAGCAAAGACCCGCCACAGCACGTCCTTCCAGCCGCGGCTGGGAATCTCTGACGGCCATTCGGCATTGCGTCCGCGGCTCTCCCGTTCGGCCCGCCGCTCAAGTTGCACTTGACCTTCGTAAGCGTCCTCGGTTGTTTTCTTCGACATGGCCGCCGGTCCGGAGCATCTTCTTCGCGGGGCAAACGTATAATATCGCCAAAGGATGCAGGTGCAGACCTGCGCTTACAAATAAACATCCGCCGCCTGCAGCAACAACTGCGCGATCCCCACTTGGCCCTTCGGCTCCCATGCTCATCTGGCGGGGGATGCGACGGCTGAGCGTGCATGTTGTCGGGACGACAGCCTGATAATCCTCATTGCACTGGATCAGTTTTAGGACACCCGCGTTACCAGCCATGGTCTCGCTCGCGCCTGAACATCAGTTCGTCAACGCCGGAAGCATTCGGTTTCATGTCGTTCAGGCCGGGCCTGCCGGGGGTAAGCCGGTCATGCTCCTGCACGGCTTCCCGGACTTCTGGATCGGCTGGAGACGGCAGATCGGTACGCTCGCTTCCGCCGGATATCGGGTCATCGTTCCCGACCAGAGGGGCTACAACACCAGCGACAAGCCAGAGGGTATCAGCGAGTACACGCTCCCCAAGCTGCTCGGCGATGTATTCGCCCTGGCCGACGCGCTCGGCATCGGAAGGTTTCACCTCGTCGGACATGACTGGGGCGGCATCGTCGCTTGGGCCGCCGGGGCAAAGTTGCCTCATCGCCTGGACAAGCTCGTCATCCTGAATGCGCCCCATCCCGACGTTGTGTTTACCCATGCCCTGCGATCTCCGACGCAGTTTCTGCGGAGCAGTTACGTGGTTTTCTTCCAGATCCCATTGCTGCCCGAAGCCGTTTTGGGTGCGCGGCGCTCCGCCTTGCTCGCACGAGCACTTAGGACATCCAGCCGGGAAGGCGCCTTCGAAGAAGAGGAGATTGCAGAATATCGGCAGGCTTGGGAGCGGCCGGGGGCGCTGACCAACATGCTCAACTGGTATCGCGCCTTGCCCTTTCGCCCGAGCTTGAAGGAGCGGATCACGACGCCCACTCTTGTTATGTGGGGGATGCAGGACCAGGCTCTAGAATCCGGGCTGGCCAAGCGCAGTCTCGCCCTTTGCGACGATGGCCGCGTGCAGACTTTCGAGAAAGGGACGCATTGGGTTCAACGCGAAGAGAGCAACGCGGTGAATGCGGCGCTTCTGGCGTTCCTGGAGGGCTGAGGAACTCAAAAATGGATAGAAACTGGGGGCAGCGTCAGATGGAGCCGGAGGAGGCCTGCAGGGCATTCCTGGCTGCTGCAAAAGAGGAGGGGACATTACAACTAGCTAAGTTGGATTGCGGTATAAGGTTCTATTGTCTCCGACCAACACCGCGCTTTGCGGAGCCCGCCGCCAGCAAGGAGAGGCGACGGACCCCCGCCTTTGATACGCCTGTTCATGGCCTCCACGCTCATATCGGCGCAGCGGGCGCTCGACATCACTAGAGCTCATTGGCAAGCAGCCCGCCGATATACACTGGCAGTGTCCAGGCGTGGGCGTGGCCTTTCCGCTTGGGTATTATGGTGCGGCCTGCCCGATCGGCCGTCCCTCGATCGACCCTGAGTTGCTGATCCGCATGCGGATCGTCGGCAGCTCGTCCTCGACTCGATGCGCGAAGTCGTCGACGCCGTGCGCAAGCCTGGAGCTGTAGCGGCCTCGCCTGTCCCGCCCCGGTGTCATCGCTTCGCTGGCGCTAACGGTGAGACCGCGTCTCCGACGACCATCCGGGGCTCAGGGCGGCAATCCGCGAAGTGCTGCCCGAAGCGGTCTGGCAGCGCTGCTACGTGCACTTCCTCAGAAACGCGCTCGACTACGTGCCGCGCAAGGTCGACGACGATTGCCTGATGGAGCTCAGATGGTTCTACGACCGGCGCGACCTTGCCGAGGTCAAACGCGACCTGGCGCAGTGGATCGCCAAATGGCAGGCCAAATACCCGAAGCTGGTCAACTGGGTGGAAGATAACATCGAGGAGACGCTGAGCTTCTATGGGCTGCCGCTAGCTCACCACAAGCACATGAAGTCGACGGATGACATCGACAACCCTGATTTCGACTTTTTCGATTCCTGTTGCGTTTCTTTGTTCGGCTCAGGTGAGCCTGTTTCTTCGTCCCGGCCCACAGGATTTCCCACGCGAGCGTGTCGAGACGCAGTCAAGGCTGGCCGGTGCGATGGCGCCACGGCCGGCTGCGAGGTTTCCAGGCCACGCCTTGACGGCGTCGAGCACGGCGCCATTCTGGAGCGGACCGAGGGCGTCGGTCGTGCCGCCAGATTTCCTTGTGCTATATTTGTCCGGCACGGACGACCACGTGGCAAAGAGTGGTGCGAGAGGATGAGAGTGCCGCCACGCAGCCGTTATAGTCGTTCCTCGTTTGTGGCGTCCGTGCGCCGCTTCGGCCCGCGTGACCGCCAATGCCGAACCATTAGCTCGTAGGCACGTTCGGCATTCTCGGCCGCGGCTTTCTCGCTGTTTCGCAACTCCTTCACGTTGTAGGCGTAAGCCGAACCGCGGCGACCGACACCGCGCTCGCCCGGCGCGCCGGCCTTGAGAGCGAGCTGCCTCTGCTTTGCCGCCACCAGCGCCGGGCGAGCCCAGAAGTAGTCCTGCTCCTTTGTCAGCAGATGCCAGATCAACACGGCGAGCTTGCGGGCGAGTGCCACGGCTGCGACCTGATGGCCGCGCTTGTTACGGATGCGTAGGAAGAAGGCCCTGAGCGGTCCGGGCGCCTTCGCCGTCGCCCAGGCGGCCTCGACCAGCATGGCGCGGGCATGGGAACGACCATGTTTGCTGATCCGGCCATATTGCGCCAAGCCAAGACCGGATTGGCGCACACGCGGATTGAGGCCGAAGTAGCTCACCAGCTTCTGCGGTTCGCGAAACCGCCGGATATCGCCGACGGCGGCGATGATACCGCTCGCGACGATGGCATTGACGCCGGTGATCGTCTGAAGCCGCCGGACTTGCACATCATCAATCGCTTCCCGGGCGATGTCGCGATCGAGGTCGGCCAGATCCTCGGCCAGGCGATCGATCTCGCGGATGTGGCGGGCGATAGCGGCCCGCTCGTCATCGGGAAGCACCTGCCGCTCGAGCCAGGCGCGACCGCGATTGTTGAACAGATCGGCATGCGGGCACTTCGGCACTAGGTGCGCCTGCAGGATGCCATGCACCTCGTTCTTCACGCGCGTGCGATGCCGAACTACCTGGTTGCGCCGCGCGACGAGGCGGCGAAGCCGCTCGGTCCGCTCGTCAGGTACCCAGACCTCCGGCAGAAAGCCGCTGGCATGGAGCTGCGCCAGAACGCCGGCATCGATCTTGTCGGTCTTGATCCTGGCATGAGCGATCGCCTTCACCTGCATCGGGTTGGCGACAATCACCCGGCCGACATAGGGCGACAGGACCCGCACCACCGCCATGGCGTTGCCCGTAGCCTCGACGACAACCTCATCCGTCCGTCGCAAATTGCGGCCGAACCCTTCCAGTCCCGAGCGGGTCATGTCGAGCCGTTCGTGAT
>NZ_JAMYNE010000070.1:0-9621 GCF_040318915.1 Mesorhizobium sp. M0991 | reverse complement strand
CTCGACAATATGCGCGATCTGTCAAACGACGCAACGATCGCTTTTCACCCATCTCCCTCATTCCCATTTATGGGTTCACGACCTAGAGAGTTACCAAAAGGTTAATATGCAGCGGAGCCACTTGCCCGGGGCCGCCTCACCCCTTCAAGGGCTCTAGAAGTGGCAGCCGGCGCTTGCCGCTCTCCTTCGGCCGGTCGCAATGTTAGACGTATGGCCGTTGCGCCCGACGCAAGGCTTGTTGTCAGGTGCATGACGCGGTGCGTGAAATGCAGCCTTGGCGATGGCGGGCGCGCTGCATTGTTGATATCGTACGCACAGAACAGGCGCGCAAATGACATCTGATTCAGAGAAGGCCGAAGCGGTCGAGCAGTTGCTTGATACACCTGACCTTGCAACCGCACTGGAAAGCGAACAGTTCAAAAAATTCCTTGACCAGGTCCCGATCGCCATAGCCGTTTCGGACCTTGCCGCTGAGGAGCGTGTGGTCTACGCCAATCCGGAATTCGAGAAACTCTCAGGCCTGAGCGCCGCCAGGCTCACGCGAGAAAACTGGGCGGCCCTTTTGGGCATAGGCCTCCATCAGCAAAAGGACAGGCCGCTTGCCGAGGCCGTGGCCGAGGGAACCGATTTGGTCGGCACCTTCAGGCTGGAGCGCAACGAGGACAAGCCGGCGATCGTCGACGTTTATTCCAACGTGATCGAAGACGACAATGGCAAGGTGTGCTTCCGACTGGTGGCGCTGGTCGACGTATCCGCCCATGGCGAGGCGGGAGATGAGCGCTCGGCGGAGGAGCGTGTCAGCGAGAAAGACACGCTGCTGCGCGAACTGCAGCACCGGGTGAAGAACAACCTGCAGATGATCACCGCGCTGATCCGGCTGGAAAGCCGCAACGCGACCGAGGCCGACCGGAGACGGTTTGAGCGGCTCGCCGGTCGCGTCGACGCTCTGGCGATCCTCTACCAGACGCTAACCGCCGACGAGCCGAAGGAGGAGGTCGATCTTGGCATCTATCTCAGCCAGATCGCGTCCGCGGTGATGAGCTCGCATGCAGTCGAGGGGATCCGCCTGGATATGAAGGTGGATACATATCCCGTGTCAATAAACGTCGCCATGCCGGCGGGACTGGTCGTGAACGAACTGCTGACCAATTCACTGAAGCATGCGTTCCGGGGACGCGACGGCGGCACGATAACGCTGCACAGCATCGTCAATGGCGACGGCTGCCGGGTTATAGTGGCGGACGACGGAATCGGCCTGCCGGAAGGCGAGACGTGGCCCAAGCCAGGCAAGCTCGGAGCGCTGATCGCGCGCTCGCTGACCGAGAACGCCAAGGCGCAGTTCGCAGTCGACTCTAGCGCCAGCAAAGGGACGAAGGTGACCATCGTCTTCAAACGATCGGCGGCAGCAAGCTGAAAAATTGCCGTCGTGAAACGGCCTCCTTCATACGGTCGAAATCTTCCATCGAAGAGCCGGCAGGTACGTCCGCGGGGCAAGCAGGATGAAGTATGCGGGCGTTTCGCTCGGTTGGGCTAGTTTTAGCGTGACCGGCCTTAAAAACAGCTGGCAGGTGGCGCTCTGCCGTAGTGAATATTCTCCAACAAGCTACAATATCCGCCAACAAGGCTGCTGCGGAGGCAGTGTTCGTGCATCACCATTTTGCTGGGCTTCCGCAGCTCGGGCCTGAGCCGAATTTACACCCTTGCGCTCAAGTGGACAGATACTCGCCAAGCGGGGGCAAGTGTTCTATGGTCTCTGGTGGCATCGGATAGTGCAAGGTATCGATGCTCAGTCTGTCGCTTTAGGCAGGGGAGGGGGCCATGTTCGAAGTCGTTGCATCCTGCAGGAAAGCGGGGCCAGGAAGCTGGTTCGCCACAAATATCCTCGGCTTCATCGTCGCGCTGTCGGTGTTGTTTTTACCCGGACTGGAAAGCGCGAATGCACAGACGAACTGGACACTCGATCCGGCCGCCTCGGTGCTCACCTATCAGTCGGTCAAGAAGAACACGATCGTTGAAACCAACAAGATCAGGAACATCGCCGGCACTCTTTCTTCGACGGGTGAGGCCAATATCAAGCTTGACCTCAACTCCGTCGATACCGGTGTCGACCTTCGCAACGTCCGCATGCGGTTCCTTTTCTTTGAGACATTCAAGTATCCGACCGCAGAACTGACCGCAAAGGTGGATCCTGCGGCGTTTGCCGAGCTTGCGACGAAGCGAAGGGTCAAGGCAGTGCTACCATTCCGCCTCAACCTGCATGGGGTCGACAAGGATCTTGAGGCCAATGTCGTGGTGACCATGATCAGCGACAGCATGGTCTCCGTCGCTTCGGAAGCGCCCGTCGCCGTGCATGTCGAGGATTTCGGACTGCTGCCGAATGTCGACAAGCTGCAACAGGCCGCCAATGTGACCAACATTGTTCCAGCCGCTTCGGTCTCGTTCGATTTCGTGTTCAACGCCGATGGCACCAAGCCCGCGGCCGTCCAGACCGTCGCGGCAAGCGCCGCCGACGTCGGGCCCGTTGCCACCGATGCCGCGAAGGCGAACTTCAGCGACGAGGAGTGCCTCAACCGGTTCGCGGTGCTCTCTCGCACCGGAGCCATCTATTTTCGGACGGCGAGCGCGCGGCTCGACAGCCAAAGCCGTCCGCTGCTGGCTGAGGTCGTTGGCGTAGTCGGCAAGTGCCCAGGCCTGAAGGTGGAGGTTTCCGGCCACACCGATTCCGATGGGTCGCCAGCCGCCAACAAGCTCCTGTCGGAGCGCAGGGCCAAGGCAGTTGCTGATGCCATTGTTGCCGCCGGGATTGCTCGCACGCAGATCACGGCGACCGGTTACGGCGAGGAGCGGCCAGTTGCCGCCAACGACACGCCGAAGAACAAGGCGCTCAATCGGCGGATTGAGTTTTCCGCCACCAAGCTCCTCAACTGAGGAAGGGCCTTTTGTTCCGGCGGGGCTCCGATCTGATTGCTTGGTTTGGTGGTGTCCCGCGCGCGATCGGGCTGGTGATGCTCTCGCTGTTCTTGACCTTGACGGCGGCCAATGCCGAACGCCGTGTTGCTCTGGTCCTTGGCAACTCCCAGTATCAGCATGCGCCGGCGCTGACCAACCCGGTACACGACGCGCAGGCTGTTGCCGAACGTCTCAAGAGCCTGGATTTTGAAGTCGTCTCCGGGTTCGATCTGACCAAATTGCAGACCCAGACGACGATTGCGCACTTCGCAAAGCAGGTGCGCGGCGCCGACATTGCCCTTTTCTTTTACGCGGGCCACGGCTTGCAGGTTTCAGGCAGCAACTACCTGCTTCCGGTCGATGCCGCACTGGAAGACGAGACCTCGCTCGACTTCGAAGCCGTGCCGGTGGATTTCATCTTGCGGCAAATGTCGCGCGAGACCAGCATAAGACTGATTTTCCTCGACGCCTGTCGCGACAATCCCTTGGCCGAGGTGTTGGCAAAGACCGCAGGCGTCAAGGGAGCGAGAAGTGGCCTTGCCGAAATCCCGATCGAGAATGGCGGCGCTGGCACGCTGGTCGCCTTTTCCACCAGTCCCAATCAGGTCGCCTATGACGGATCGAGCGAACACTCACCGTTCACGTCGGCGCTGCTTGCCCATATCGGGGCCTCGAACGTCTCCATCACCGACGCGATGAACAGGGTTACCGCCGACGTGTTCAAAGCAACGGCCGGCAAACAGCGCCCGTGGATCAATGTCTCGCTAACCACCGAGGTCGTGTTGCACAAAGTGGATCTGAACGCGCCACTGATCGTCGGTGAGGCGACCGCTCCGCAACAACCGCAAGGCGGCTCGGACGGGCGCAACGCCGCCGCAAATCCGTCTGGCGCTGACGATGCCCAACTTGCGCTCAATGTGCTGCGTCAGAAAATCCCGAGACTGGCTTCGGACGAGCCGATCTTTTTCGACCAACCTGTCGATTTCGGAGATCCAGCAATCGACGGCAAGAGTATCGCTGAGCTGATCACAGGCAAACCACTCTTCACTCCCGTGGAAGGGCTCGACAAGGCGGTGTGGGAGGGCAAGCACTGCAACGGCTGCCATGAGTGGAATGAGGATCGGCTATGCGAACAGGCGAAAAATTTCGCCGCCAACGATGTCTCCGTTCTACGCCTGCAACATCCGCTTGGGACACGCTTCAAGGTGGCGCTGGCCAAATGGGCGCAAGGCGGCTGCAAGTGAGATCTGGGCCCTTGGGTTCGAAAACCCCTGGTCAAGACGATGGAGCTGCGTCTATTGGAATGGTTCGGGTCTAGTACGCATCCGCCGATTGGCGCTGCGCCTCGATCTCGGCCAACTGGAGGCCCATTTCGACAAAGGCGGAGAGAACGGCAAAGCGGTCGGCCAGTGCGACGCGCGCCAGCCCTGCTAGAACACCGGCATTGACTGCATGGGCGGCAGGATGTGGCTGCAAGGCCGTTGGCGCGGTTGCGCCGACGACAGATCCGGCAACGCCAAAACCATTGTCACGCCATTCCGCAGCCAAGGCAATCCAGGCGCCCGGCGTTGTCGGCGGGGTTCCCGCAGCCTTGCTCACTGCGGCGCGATGGCGGGGACTGTCCGGTTCGCTGACCCAGTCGCGAACAAGCGCGAGCAGCTCTTGATCTGTCTTATCGAGCAGCTCGCTCAGATGCCCCAGGCATTCATGCGCCCACCAGACCGCAGCCCGATCAGGAAGCAGGTAGGCACAAAACGTGATCGCCTCTTCGGGAATGGGCCCGGCGAGGAGATCGCGGCAAAACTCGATCGAACGCTGCTCGGTTGGAAGGGCTCTCATGTCTCTGGCGACAGCGGGACAAGCCATGAAAAGATCCCGTGCCGTTTTGAATCGGAGCCCATTGGCCATGACGCCACGCCTTCATCGAGAACCAGTCGGTACTCAAGCCTCCGGCGTGGCGGCGGTCAAGTCTCAACTCGTGGGGACGGGAGATCGGCCGACACAGCCACGGGCTCAGCGTTTATTGACAGACAAATGCGTGGGAATTTGGTATATTCACCTTGGTAACATCCGATGCTCAACAGGAGTAACCGCTATGCGGTGGGCCAGTTCACCCTTGGTGTTGGCGGTCGTGGCTTTCTCGACCCATGTTTCCGCCGACCCTGTCCAGAAATCAGAAGACATCGTCAAGTTTTTTGCTGGCGCGGCCGACGTCGGCAAGTCGCGTGGGATTTGTGTCGGCACTGAGGAGCAGTGCAAGAGCAAGACCAAGGCAAAAGACGGGCCGGCCGACAAATCCAGTCTCGACATGCTGATCAATTTCGGGCTGGATTCGGCCGAACTCGACGCGACCGCACGCGCTGAACTCGAGGAGTTTGCCAAGGCCCTGAAGGACAGCCGGATCAGTACTTTCCATTTCGTCGTCGAAGGTTACACCGACGCTTCCGGTCCGGAGCACTACAATGAGCGGCTGTCGCAGCGACGAGCGCAATCGGTGACGTCCTTCCTCACATCCAGTGGCATCGAGGCTGACCGCATCAACGCGATCGGGTTGGGCGAAGCGCATCCGCGTAGCCCCAATCCATACGACGCCGTCAACCGCCGCGTGGAAATGCGTATAAAGGCCGAGTAGCGTACGCTGGTGCATGCCGCCTGAAACTGTGCAGCAGTGCGTCAGGAACTGAGTGGTAAGCGCAGCGGCAGGCCAGGCGAATGGGCTTGGAACGACCCCGGTCAGTTCTTGAGCACGCCGCCCACCACCACACCGGAGCCGAAGAGCAACGCCTTGGTCAGGAAGTCGTTATCCTGGGGCGGCGCAGGATCGTCCCGCCGCACCACGGTCTGGCGGAAGCGGCGTTTCTGAATGACCTGCTATTGTTTGCGGGTTTCTGCGCCACCGGTCGCTGGGTGCGGACGTTCTGCGCAATCTGCTTTTTCGGCTGCGTTGCACGGGGTTGATCGGCAGCATATCCGGCACACACGGCTTCCATCATCGGATCTGTCTGAACCTCGAGGAATGCCAATTGCTCGCGCGTCAGATAGGTGGTCGGCGCAAGACCATTCTTGGCTTGCCAGAGATGCCGATCGCCCGGCGGGTCTGCGGACCTATGTTTCCGTCAATGCGGCCAAGTTCGTTGCCCAACGCCTCGATGCGCAGGTGCAGGTCGATGCGGCTCTGGCGGTCAAGACCGATCGCACTTTCTGTCAATTCGGTGCCCGCTGTTTGCTTCACCTCGTCCGAAACGCGCTTCGAAGCCTCATCCCAAAGGCGTTGCTCGACTTCCCAGGATGGAGGATGGCTGGCAGCGGCCACAGGAGAGGGCGCCGCTGCGGGGGTCGACGCGTCGGCCGCTGGCTTTGCGGCAGGCGCCGCTGCCTCAGCGGTTTTCTAAGGAAGACCTCACCGCCCAGCGACGCATTATGCCATGGCCTCTGCCGACCTTGCGTGGTTTCGGTCACTTCGCCGCGCACGCGTGTCAGCGCGCACTGGATTTCAACGCGGGCTCGGTCAGGTGCCTTGCGAGCGCCGTTGAGTAAGGAGTGTCAAAGCCGTTGCCCTCGAAAGCTATGGCGCCCGGATCCGTCGCATAGGCAATCAGCAGGCCACCTGTGCCCACACCGTCCGATTTTGCTTCCACCGGCGCCAGGCCGGGCGTTGCGCACGCTACGTGCACATGGGATCTCCGGCAGCACGAAGGGCGAAAGAAACGCGCTGGTGCCGGGCTATGTTATGTCGCCGGTCGAACGCCAACGGATGGGCGCCCGGTCGGAAGGCCCGCTTGTCGGGGGCGGCATCGAGCCTCTATTTCGTGCGCCACCTTTCGTGCGCTACCGCTTGAGTATCCATCGTCGCTACTCTATATGATGCGTGATGATTGATGCGCACCAAGGAGGGCGATATGAGAACGACACTGGCGATCGATGACGACGTCCTGGTCGCGGCCAAGGCCATGGCCCGGCAGCAGGACCGCAGCGTGGGCGAGATCATCACCGATCTCGCCCGGCGCTCGCTGCGCCGCCCGCAAGCCGGCGGCGAGCGCAACGGGATACCTCTGCTGTCGCCTCGGCCGGGTGCACCTCCTGTCACGCTTGAGACGGTCAATGCCTTGCGTGACGAGTTGCTGTGACCTTCCTGCTCGACATCAATGTGTTGATCGCGCTGATCGATCCCGGCCATGTCGCCCATGACGACGCCCATGGCTGGTTCGAAGTGACCGGTCACGCCGCATGGGCCACCTGTCCCACTACCGAAAACGGCGTCATGCGCATCGTCGGAAACCAAAAATATCCTAATTCTCCCGGCTCGCCTGCCGTCGTTGCGCAAATCGTCACCAAGTTGCGAGCCCTGCATGGGCACAGCTTCTGGTCCGACGATGTGAGCCTGGTTGGCTCCGTCGACATCGATGCGGCGAAAATCCTGACCTCGGCACAGGTCACCGATACCTATCTTCTTGCGCTCGCCAAGGCGCATGGCGGCCAACTTGCGAGCTTTGACCGCAAGCTGTCGGGGGCGGCCGTGAAGGCCGGGAAGACTACACTACACTTGATCCCCACAAGGTAGACCGCGGGGCTCTTTCTGTCAGGGGTATATACCGGCAAAGGATCAGCCGTTGAGCGCGTCCTTGATGGCCTTAGCTGGCGTGAAGGACAGCTTCTTCCGGAATGAGATGCCCCCCCTAAAACTTTCTTATACAGAATTAGCATCGCTGTTGGGCCGAGCTGGTGCGCGTATCGGCCTCACTGGCGATTGCAGTACCCCCTTGCGCGCTTGCGCGCGCGCGGGGGAATTCCTGTATAAGCGATAACAGTCGACTTGGCGACCGGTCCTTACTGTCGTCGCTCCAGATCGGCGACCACCCCTATGCCACTTTTTCTTTCTCGCCATCTCGCTCGTTATTAATCTTGCCCTTTCGTGGGAGGGCTGTGTGGTGTCGGAAACAGGTGAGCAGGAAATACTATCGGCAGCTTGGCGGCATGAAGAAATCTTAAGAAATGCATTCCGAGATACGTTTCTGGATGTGAAGCTAACGACAATCTTCAATTTGGTTCGTATATAATCGTGTTGTGAACGCGTAATTGAGGAGCTCCCGAAATGAACGCAAAGCTCAAAAACAAAGCCCGTCGCAAGATAATTCTTGATGGATACCTTAATAACGAACCGTTGAAAGATATTGCGACCAAGATCGGATGCTCACTGGGGAGTTTAAGAGTCAGCGCCAGTAAACTCGGTTGCACTCGAACCCCGACGGAGGCGGCGGAATTTCGGCGTGGCTTTCATATCCCGGAACACAAACGGGAAGATTACAACCAGTTGATGATCTATGGACGGTATAAATTTCGCGATTGCGCGCAAATTTTGGGACTATTAACAGTGCAATCATCAGGTTTCGAGTAAGGTTATTACAATACAATCCGGACGATATTATCACTTAAAAACTTTCTGTAAATCCCGAATAACTTGCTTCAGGCTGGTGAAACTTTGGGTAGGGTAGAAAATGACTCTGATGGATAGACACAGTGATGCTGTTTCGGGTAACCGATACATTGCGATAACGACCAAGTATAACCATGAGGCGCATACGACGCGGCCCTCTTATGCTTTTCCTCCAGATCGTGCATCGGGCGCAGGGGTCGGGGAGCCAAGAGCACGCAGCCTGGAATCCGTAACCGGCATGCTTGATCGCATCGGCTGCGGCTATCTCGTGCTGAACCGCGAGAGGAAAGTGGTCGAATGGAACGCAGCCGCTCAAACCACGCTGGAGCGCCAGGGAGAAGTGGCCGGTACGGCCAGCGGGCTTTCGGTGGCCTTGAGGCGGCTGATCGCGAATGTTCCGGCCCATTTCCTGCCGGGCTCACTATCGTGGGTGGTGATCCGCAGCAGCGGCGACAGGCCTGTGATATTGAACGAGAACGGGTTTATCGCTCCTGACGGAACGAGCATTGTGGCGTTACTGGACCGCGAGAACAGGTCGGGGCCAAATCCTCAGACACTGCAAAAGATGTTTGGCTTGACGAGCGCGGAAACGCACCTGGCGTTGCGCTTGGCTCAGGGCGATGCGCCGCTGGAGATCGCCCGCAATTGGCGCCTCAGCCGCACCACGATCCGCTCCCAGCTTGCCTCGCTGTTCGCCAAGACCGAAACGAAACGTCAGGCGGAACTGGTGGCTCTTCTTGGGCACATTTCAGTCTTGCCATAACGGCCGTCGTTTGGATCCATCTCAGCAAACAGCCAATCCCGAAACGCTTTGACTTTCCGCTGGGAAATGGCGCGGGGCGGGCAGCAGGAGTATGAATCTCGAAAAAGAGAATCACTTGCAGGCACCAAAGCCGCAATGGCGTCTGCGCACAAGCACACAGGCAGGTGGTTGATAGCTACTGCTGTGCTTGGGGTCGCCTAGTTCGTAGCCTATTCATATTCCCTGGTTTGATGCGCCTCATCGGCATCGCGTTTGTAATTTACGCCTTCTACCGCACGCAGAATCCTTAGTGTCCGTTCCAAAAAGAGTTGAGTGATTTCAGCAGGTTGTGATTCTGTCGGATTTGCGAGATTCGATGGAGATTCACGATGGCCTGGACTGAAATCACCCGTGCGCATTATGAGCGGCGTTGCGCCCGCTACGCAAGCGATCTGACCGATGCAGAGTGGGTGCTGATTGCGCCAATGATGCCGTC
>NZ_JAMYNE010000069.1:0-11502 GCF_040318915.1 Mesorhizobium sp. M0991 | reverse complement strand
CGCATGGCGCTGCGCATCTCGCAGCGCGCCTACGCACTGACGACCGGAAAGATCGCGCTGGCCGGACATTCGGCTGAGCTGCTTGACGATGATCGGGTCAAGAAACTCTATCTCGGCGGCGAAATATGAAAGCGCAAATGGACATACTCGTCGTCAATCCCAACACCACCGCGTCCATGACCGAGAAGATCGGCGAGGCGGCACGCGGCGCGGCTTCGGCCGGCACCAGGATCATCGCGGCCAATCCGAAGGATGGGCCGCCGAGCATCGAAGGCTATTTCGACGAGGTCTTCGCCATCCCGGGAATGATCGGCGAGATCCAAAAACATCCGGCGGCGAGCGCCTGCGTCATCGCCTGCTTCGACGACACCGGCCTAGACGCGGCGCGCTGCGTCGGGGAGATGCCGGTGGTCGGCATCGGCGAAGCGGCGTTTCATATGGCGAGCCTGATTGCCGGCAGGTTCAGCGTCGTGACGACGCTGTCGCGTTCGGTGCCGGCGATTGAGCACAATCTGGTGCGCTACGGCCTCGCCAGCCGCTGCGCCAGGGTGCGAGCAAGCGACGTTCCCGTTCTGGAGCTCGAAGTGCTCGGCTCCAACGCCCGCCATCGAATTTCTGAGGAGATCGAGTGCGCCATCCGCGACGACCGGGCCGAAGCGATTGTGCTGGGATGCGCCGGCATGGCCGATCTCGCCGCTGCGCTCAGCCGCGAACATGGCGTTCCCGTGCTCGACGGCGTCGCCTGCGCGGTAAAACTGTGCGAGAGCCTCGTCGGCCTTGGCCTGTCGACCTCGAAGCGCGGCGGCTATCAGGTTCCACTCGAAAAATCCTTCGCCGGAATCTTTGCGTCCTTTTCGCCCTCCGGCCGTGTATCCTGATGCGTGCAAATTTGTTGACATTCCCACACAGGATGTTCGATGTCCGGCCGGAAACGCGGTGTTCGCGCCGCTAAGCGATCCGGCCGCCGGGACAATGAGACGATGGACCTGCTTGGGCCAAAGCCACGGGATGGCGACAAGCCGACGATGCGCTGGTTTCCGGTCTATGCCGGCCTGCGCGACGCCATCGTCAGCCACCGCCTCGCACCGGGCACAAAACTACCCGAGGACGAACTCGCCTCGATCTATTCGGTGAGCCGCGCGGTGATACGCGCGGCGCTGCAGGCGCTGTCGCATGACCGCTTGGCTCGGCTCGAGCCGAACCGCGGCGCGTTCGTCGCCCAGCCGACCAGGCAGGAAGCGCGCGAGGTGTTCGAAGCGCGGGCGCTGATCGAGCCCAAGGTCGCGGCGCTTGCCGCCGACGTGGCAAAGCCGGCCGAGATCGCGCAACTGCGGCTTCATCTCGAAAAAGAGCACGAGGCCCTGCATGCCGGCCGCGACAGCGACGCCATCATGCTGTCGGCAAAATTCCATGTCGGCATCGCCGAAATCGCCGGCCATTCGATCCTAACCGGCTTCGTCAAAGACCTGCTGTCGCGGTCGTCGCTGATCATCGCGCTTTACTGGCGCCGCCGCGACACCACCTGCGAAAGCCAGGCCCATCACGCCCTTGTCGATGCCATCGAAAAACACGACGCAAAAGACGCGTCCGACCTGATGCGAAGCCATCTCGTCGACCTGCTGTCGGGCCTTGATCTGACGCTTGGCGAGAAGAAGCCCGAGAGCCTGTCGGACATCTTGCGCTGATCTCCGCTGTCAAACCTTTCGCCGCAGTTCGCCTTTGTCCGCGCCATGCTGGGCGTGACTGAAGGCATAGCCTCGGTCCATGACTACTGCTGCTTCTTCGTTCCTGCCGTCATAACACTAGCGGGCGTAGAGTCCCGCGGCGCTGCCCTCCGGCTGCGACTGCTCCTGCTGGGCCATAATCAGTCCTTCCCGCACAACGAGCCGGTCGGGCAACGCGCCCGATCAGAGCTTGAAGCAATCATAAAGCGCGTGTTGGTCGCTCAAGCCGACCCGGCGAAACGCGATGCGCTCGAGCGGGACATCTGCGCGCAATGGCAGCAGTTCGTGGTGGACGGCTCCATGTCGCTTCAGGTGGGCATGATGACGGCGACAGCGCGCAAATAGACATGTGAGGTGAAAGAAGCGCTTTGGCAATGTGCGAGTCGAGGTCAGCTGGGCAAGCATCCAGCGGGACGACATTGCGAATGACAATGATGTGTGCCGATCCGGACTTTGTCTGTCTTCCCTAGGCGTCAGGTAATGGCGCAACTCCCCGGTTCAGGAACCGGAACAGCTGGTAGAGTCGAGGTGTGGCGCGACGGCGGTAAGTTGAACATGTCTGTTTGCCGCCCCTTTCGTCTGGCGGTGCCTTACTGGTCCTCCTGAATCGATCAAAGGCCACGGAACGCTAGGCTCATGCGATCCTTCTTCGGCCCTCATAACCTGACCTGATCAACCTCCCCAGCCGCCTCCCCCGCCTCCGCCGCTTCCGCTCCCGCCGCTCCCGCCCGAAGGAGGAATGACGACAGGCGCAGGAACAGGCTCCTCCTCAACCGGTATAATCACTTTCTTGGCGGCCCTCGGTTTGGGAGCGGGCTTGACGACCTTTGGCGGAGGAACCCTGCGAAGGACCTTTGGCGGAGGCGTGGCGACCAGCGGCGACGGTTCAACTTTGGGCGTAAGGGAATTGCAGCCCATGAGGCCCGCCAGGACGCCGGATAGCGTTATTCCGATGATTGCTCGCTTCAATGTCCTTTCCACCAGTGCCTCCTCGTTGATCAAAACAAGTCCCGACGCGGATTGGCTTCTTCCCACAATCGTCTGGCCGCGTTCACCAGTTGCGTATCGAGTGAACCGGAGCCGGGAAGCTTAGATTTCAGTTCCTGGCGCAGCTGCTTCAACGCCGCTGTTTTTGGCTTCGGTCCGAACTTTGCCAGCGTTCCTTTGGCGTCCGGCAGTTCCTTGCGCACGTCGAGCGCAGCCGCAAATGCAAGGAAACGCACGGCAAGACCTTGATCGGCCTTGTCGCCCTTTTGCATTTCGAGGCCCGCGCGATCGTAAGCTGCGAACTGATCGCCCCGCGCGATCCCAATGTCGAACAATCTTTGCGCTTCGGCGAGGTTCCGTTCCACACCGACGCCGTCCCGATACATGCGTGCGAGGCTGCCCGGGGCGTAGGGCTGGCCGAGGTCGATTGCCTGCTGAAAAAGCGCCAGCGCCGTTTTCGGATCCTTCTCCACGCCCTGCCCAGACAAGTAATTGCGGCCGAGCAGGTTCATAGAATACATGTCCTGTCGCTGGACGCCGGCCTCCAGGAAGGCAACGGCGCGGGCCGGGTCAGCGGTCACCCCGTTGCGGCCCTCGGTGAAGATCGCGGCCAGATCGTTCATGGCATAGGTGTGCCCCATCGCCGCCGCCTTGAGCAGCAGGTCCAAACCCTTGCTGGTGTCGGGCTTGACGCCATAGCCATTGAACAAGGCGCGACCCCACGAGGTCATGCCATAGGGATCCCCCTTGTCGGACGCCGCCGCGTAAAGCGCATTGGCCTGTGCGCGGTCGACGGCCATTCCGGTTCCCGTCGCATACATGTAGCCGAGCTCGAACACGGCACGGACGTGTCCCTTCTTGGCGGCTTCCTCGATGGCTGTCCTGCCCTCGTCGACCTTGCCTGCCGCAAGGAGCGCGCGCCCCAGTTCATAGCGGAAGCGCGGAACGGCGGGATAAGCCTTCACGGCGGCCTCGCAAAGCTCTACCGCGCTGGCGCCAATTTCATTTGGGAGCAGGCCGGGGACGACGCCTTGCAGGTCGAGGGGCTCGCCGGCAGCCGTATCGCACGGATCCACTGTTGGCGACAGTTTCATTGTGGCGGGCTTGGATGATCTGCTGTCCGCCCGGATTTCGAAGCCAACCTCGACCGTGGCTTCGGCGCCGATCTGGGGTTCGTAGCGCAGCCGGTCGACTTCACCTGACCTCAGGCTCGAGTCGGGCGCCAGGGTTCGATCGGGCAGCGAGAGCGTTCCCGTTGCCGGATAACCCGAAACTTTCAGGCTGACCGCGGGATCATCGGTCGGAAAGTCCAGGTTCAGCGCAACCGGACCGACACCCACGGGAACGTTGAAATTTCGGTTTTCGAGCGCCTCGGCCGCACCGGTGATATGAATGCCGCGCTCCAGCACGTTCTGCTTCTGCTCGGCTTCGAGCGAGGCCATGATCTGCTTGCCTTGCGCACCTTGGCCGCTCTTGACCCGAAATACCACGATGCCCTGGGTTTGGCCGCCCCAGTTGTCATGCGTGGCATAGGCCAGCATATCCACCTCTTCCTGCGTAGCGACACCCTTGGGAACATCCATCTGCAAATGGGGCAGGTCCTTGCCTTGGATCGGCACGCCCACCTCGACAGGCTTGCCGTCCAGCATCAGGCGCCCCAGGGCTGGCGGTCTTTCGATGCTCAAGGTGATCGTGCCGCCGTCGACGTCGATCGGTTCGGGCAGGCCCAAGTCGACGGGTCCCACTCCCGACAGCACGACCTTCTCCAGCACCGGCGGCAGCGAGGGGCGATTGCTGCGGCGCATCAGCACGACTTCGTCGATCAGCGACGAGTTCTCCCAGGGAACCTGGAGGCCGTTTGTGGCTTCCACCACATCGCGGCGCACCGCCGCCATTACGGTGCGGATCTCCTGGTTCGGGGCCAGCGCGCGACGGGAAAACGCCGCCGAGAACGGGCTGAGTTCGCCGACGCCGTCATAAGCCGCCGCCCCGGGCTCGGTGGCAAAGGCAATCAGGGTGTTGAGCGAGCTTCTGACCTGCGCGAGCCCGGCATTGCCGGCGGTGATGAGCTGGTCTCTCAGCCAGTAATTCTTGCGCGGGAACGGATTGTTGCGGCAGGCATCGAGGATGATCACCTGGATCTTCGATTTCGAACGCAACTGTTCCAGCACATCGTTGAGCTTGATGGCCTGGACTTCGATGTCTGCCGCCTGCTTCAAGGAGGCATCGACCGGAATCAGGAAGTTTTCGCCGCCGATCTGGAAGCCGTGACCGGAATAGTAGACGACCGCCAGGTCGGCGCCGTCAGCGGCGGCAAGATAGTTGCGGAACTGCTCCTCGAACTGCAGCTTGGTCAGATCGCTTGCGACGAAGACCTCAAAACCGGCCAGTCGAAACGTTTTGGATACGTCCTCGGCATCCCTGGCCGGGTTCTTGAGAGCGGGGAATTGTCGGTAGTCCGAATTGCCGATGACAAAAGCGACCCTTCGGTCGGCGCAAGCGTCAAAGATCGTGAAGCTCGTGAGGATGAAGGCTGCGATGAATCCGCAAAGTCGGAGCATGGCAAATCCCTAACCGCTGTTACCTGGCAACCACGAGAACACAGCATGTGGTAGCAAGGTCCGTTAGAGGGCATGCAATCTGCCGAGACAGAAAGAGAGAAAAGCCGTCGCGACAGCGGGCATATTCCTCATTTATCAAGTGCTAAAGTACATCAGAGGCTGAGTGTCCGCAATGATTGTCAAACGGCTTCTGAACTCGGCTATTCGGACCGTGGTCGCTTTGGTCTCTTTAACTACGCCCAACGATACGAGCCGCACCGGAGCAGCGACAGCAACCATTTCCGGTCGCGCCGATGGTCCGACTGCTGGTCAGCGGTCTGCGCTTCAGCGCCGCGAAATCCGCTCGCCCCCTTGATCTTAACCCCGTCTACCTCATTCAAACAGACGAGGACAGTAGGCCATCCTGCCTCTACCGTAGGTGGTCCTTCTGTCAAACTCGTGCGGGAGCAATTATTGTAGGTTGTGCGGGAAGCAACATGCAAACACTGTTGCAGTTCATACACTCGCATCCCGTAGGGGGGACATTCTCGAAGGACGATTGGGGTAATAACGATTTTCTCGGTGTTACCGCAAGAATTTACAAACCCCATTCGGTGATATGCCGCCAGGATGACAACAACGATGGGATATTCATCGTAAAATCGGGTTGGGCCCTCCTTTACCGCGGACTGCTGGACGGAGAACGGCAGATCATCGACACTCCTCTGCGGGGGGACATTGTCGGTTTCCGTTCCGTGGACGGACCCCGTTTAGCGTCCCTGGCGTCCATAACCGAACTAGCTGTTTATGAAATTTCCAGCAAGAAACTGGTAGAGGCCATCTTGTCGGAAGGCCGCCTCGGCAAGACTATCGCCTGCTCCCTGGCCCGCCTGAACGCCATCCTTGCCGAACATCTCATGAATGCCGGGCGGCGGAACGCGATGAGCCGCACCGCCCATTTCCTGCTCGAGTTGGAGGAGAGGCTCTCGAGCGTTGGCCTGTCGGCCCATGGACGATATGAGTGTCCCCTTACCCAGCACGAATTGGCGGACATCCTCGGAATGACCACCGTTCACCTCAATCGGACGTTGGGGGAACTCCGCAAGGCCGATCTCGTCGCTTTCAGGGCAGGCCATGTAGAGGTGATCAACCGCAAGAAGCTGGTCAAAACAGCCGGATTCGACAGCGAGTACCTCAGGTAAAGGTTGTTCCCTCTAGCTCGGGTTCAACCGTCTCTAGCGGGGCTTTCGCGTCGCCCCTGCGGCGCGGTGCTGGGCGCCAGCGCATAGGCCATCAGCAAAATTTCTGCTGGAAGACGACAGTGCGCCGTCGCTGGAGCAGTTCCAGACGATGTTTTCCGGGCTGGTAGTGCGCGGCTTACCTGGTGGGGCCGCAGTCTATCTTGACGAGGGCAGCCGCAAAGGCCCGACTATCATGACCGACGGCAACCATGGCCTATTACATGAGGAGAACGTGCTGCCGAAATACGTGCAAGCTGCCCATACACTACGGCAGATACAGCCGGGTGTTCTCGGACCTAAAGCGCTGGGCCACGGATGCCACAAACTGCCCCTGGTCATGCCAATATCCACCTTCAGGAATTCTCGTCTACAATCGCGAGGAACTACCGATCCTCCCTCGAATGGCTGCTGGGGTTGGGGTTGGGGTTGGCTAAGCGGTCCCCGTCCTGAGAATGGCATCATCGCCCACCCGGTTAATCAACCTCGTAGAGGTATCCCACTCCTTGGCATTCCTTGAGCAGTCGGGAATCATTTCAACGGTTGGCACATGGCCAAAGAGATTGAATCTGACCGTACCCGCGCGTCACGATCAAACTCGCGGGGGCTTCAAGGCGGGGTGACGCGGTCTCAACACATGCCCTCAGGCGACCGTCGACGCGAAATTTTCTAAAAATTAACTTATGTTAGAGAACGCTTATAAATAGACGATAGGCTGCACAAGCTGTTCTCGGCTAGGGGCGAAGAACTGCTGAAAACTGCTGGGTGAGCCTCACGCTTTCACAAGGGCTGGGTGTTCACTCACAAGCGCATTCAAACACAGGGCAGCGTATTCAAGCTTTCAGATTGCGAAGAATGAGGGGTGTTTTGGCAGCCGCAACGCGGCTTGTGCGAAAAGATTGGGGATTGACATGGGTTCCACAGCAGGACGGCATAAACACACGGCCAATCGGTCAGGAGTGCTGTCCAGCGGAACGGAAAGTGTCCACGGCCAAGGAGGCAGGGGATGCCTCCTCATCCTGGACGGACGGGCTCTAGGCCGCGAGTGTCTCGCATCGGCTCTCGCGGACCACGAACTCGGCATGGAGATCGCCGCCATGGGTTCGATCGATGAATGGCGCGTGAAGAAGGGCTCGGCACCTCCCCTTGCAGCCATACTCTTCAACCTTGGCGGCCGGAAGGTCACCGATCATGGCATCGCAGACGAGATTAGGCATATTTCGTCCGAATTCAAATCAGTCCCAGTGGTTATCCTGGCCGACACCGAAGATCTTGCACACATACTGACCGCTCTCGAATGCGGCGCACGCGGCTACATTCCGACCTCGGTCGAAATCGACGTCTGTGTCGAGGCTATCAACCTCGCGGCAGCGGGAGGCATCTTCGTCCCTGCGAGCAGTGTCCTTTGCATGCGCCACCTGATAGGTTCGGACAGCCCCGACACGCAGCCTTTGAAAGGCATGTTCACGCTCAGGCAGGCCGAGGTCGCCCAAGCGCTCCGGCGCGGAAAGGCGAACAAGATCATCGCCTACGAACTGAACCTGCGCGAAAGCACCGTGAAGGTCCACATCCGAAATATCATGAAGAAGCTGAAGGCGACCAACCGCACGGAAGTCGCCTACAAAGTCAACGATCTCTTCACGGAAGAAACTCTTGCTGAAGCGTCTCCCAAGCAATAAGACGGCCAGCCTCGGGTGAATCGCTATAGCCGCGACGAGGCGGCCGCCGACGGTGACTGGCGGTGATGAGCAGGACCTCACTTCGGTTGCGGACCAACAAGGTGACGGCCGTCTGACAAACGGGTCTGGATGTCGCCAAAGGGCTTCGCTGGGACCTGCACAGGGCGGCACGCAAAGCCAAGAAGATTCCAGCCGACAGGAAACTGGCCTGGAGGACGACCGCTTGAAAAGGGAAATGCGCGATTTCCGCCAGCTCGGAAGCTGACTGCGATTCGGGTTAACTTCCTGCCGCTGAATCCGCCGATCCATCTGCAGTGTCAGGGAAAGTGTGTCTGGCCACCCATCTTATGGCTTCTTCGATCGTATCGAAATTCTTGTGCTGCCCGCTCAGCAGCCCGAAGCCTGTTTCGAGGAACCATTTGCCTTTCGTGGAGTAGGCTTCCTCGTCGATCCGGGTAAGGACCGCGACCAGTTGGTCCCATTTCCACACCAGAATCCCGGATTCTCCGCCCTCGACCGTTCCGATCCGGGCTTTCTTGAACGAAAATCCAGGAGCAATTTTTGCCTTGCCCACTTTGATGAATCCCTCAACTTCAAAATGGATAGTAAAACGGTCGGCTTGAATGGCTAGTTCTGTACTATCTTTCCTTGTAGACGTCTTTTTGCCGGACCGCCGTAGACGAATATTTAGCAGATCGCCCGATGAGTTCAAGGCCCACTCCATTTTTCGATGGTCGCTCCGCAAGTTTTTGCGAGAGAATGTGTGCAAACTGCTAAAGAATTTTAGCCTTCCGGAGCGTGAAAGCCCCGGCGAAATGCTCGGGTGCCCGGCATTCCATCCCGCGCAACCTCGCAAGCCCAGCGAGTGTCTGGCGGTCGAACCAGTCCTGGAGCGCAGCGTTCCGAAGTGCGTGTCGAGGGGCTCATCTTGCGTTCCAGCACGTCGGCCGTGAGCGGCACGTAGGCATTGGGGTGGCAAAGGTCGCAGTCCCAATTTCGGGATCTCGTATTCGAGCACCAGATGATCACGGAAGACGTCCAGGTCAGTTGGTTGACCTTCCGCTGGCCCTGATGGCCGTCGAACCTGGCCTGGGTTAACACCACGTCGGGATGAACCCGTGATCTTGCATCGGTCAGCCGCTGCTTTATCGATCGGCTGTGGGCGGGGAAGTAGCTGTCTTCGAAATCCGCGACGGCAATCACAAAAGGCCGGGTCGTGGTCCCGTTGGCGGGTCCACCGCAGCGCCCCCATTGCGATCCTGTCTCTGCTGCACCCTCCTTACGCTACATCGCCGGGGGTGATTTGAACCTACGCGTTCTTGACCGCGGAACCTCGTATCAGGGCGTAGCTTTGGAAAGTGCGTCGTAGAAAGGTGTGGTTGCTGGGACCCGAGACATCTCAAAATTGCGGTTTTCAGCATCGGGATTTAATGTACTGGTAGCTCGTCGCATCGGTCGACCGGGGTCTCCTCCGTGCGGCAGCATAATGCAGCGTACAGGTCACCAGCCCGAAGGACGATATGTCAAGACGCGGAGGCGGTCACATCGGATGAGTGTTCTTGACAAGGTGGTACTCCTTTTGTGCTTCAAGTAGCTCTTGCGGATGGGGAGAAGGCTGAGTTGCCGTCTTTTCGGTCCCTGACGGGCCATTGCTAGGAGCGGAAGTGAGCATACCATGGTTCATCGCCCAAACTGCAGCCTGGGTGCGGTTGCCGACCCGAATCTTTCGAAGGATGGCCTTCACGTGCACCTTCACCGTCGCTTCGGCGATGTTAATCTTGCGCGCGATTGTTTTGTTAGATTCCCCTCCGATCAAGCAACGTATAATACAATCTTCCCGAGTTGACAACATTGATGGTTCTCGATCAGCGCTCTCCATTGTAACAGCCACATTTGTAAAATCATGTACCGCATCATATTTCAGACCATGTCTTATATCTTGAATAAACGTCGAAGTTTCTGCAGGTAGCACCGTCTGACCTAGCATAACCAATTCGAGAGCTTTGATGAAAGTGTCGTGAGCGGCAACTTTTGTCAAATACGCGTCCGCCCCCGCACGAAGGGCTGAAACTATGTCGTTCGGTCGACAGTGATCGGCTAGCGCAACGACATGGCTGGTCGGATAAATCCCTTTAAATTCTGAAATTTGTGCGAATCCAGCATCCGCGTCAGTACCGTCGACATCCATGATGAGCAAGATGGACCGGTGCTTGGGTAGCGGCTTCTGCAGAAGGTCGTGAACACAAGCCGCAGAGAAAAGAATGCGAAACTTTGCTGCATCCAGAATTAGAACAAGGCCCTCTCGGAGTAACTCGCTTGGGCTGACAAGCACTGTTATAAAAGACTTTGTGGTCATCAAGGATTTCGTTGTCATCGTAGCCTCCCCTGACGCGATTGAGGTACGCGCGTCTCGCAAGGCGCTCCTCGCATAGTTTCTTTTTTGACCATCTTACCTTACGCCAGGAAAACCCTAGACAAGAACACCCTCTTTAGGCGTAGGGTAGCTTCGTCGAGGGCTACCCCGGATTCTCAAGCCTGAGGCCTTGGTGAGGGGTGCCAGCCCTGGCTTTCAGCCGCTCCGGGCTGCGGGCCAGCACCATCGTGGCGGCGGATGCGCGGGCCGCGAGAGTTGCCGGGCTTGGTCTCCCGTGGGGCGTGGGTGGTGCCGCCGGTCTGGCGCGGGGGCGCGGCGTTTCAAGCGGGAGAACCGCGGGCCCAGGGGGGCGCCGCGACCAGCGCTATTTTGGGATGACGGCGCAGGCCGAGGAGAAGGCGATCTTGACGCGGCGCGCGCTGATCCTGACCAGCGCCCGAGCTTCACCAGCTTGAGGAGCAACGTGCCACAGCTGGCAGTGGCGACTGGGTGTGGGCCAGGGTGATGAGGCGCAGCGCGCACAACAGCACGGATACCTTCCGGGCATCGAAATAGGCGATGGTCTGCCGAGCCGCTCCTTGCGTTGCACCTGCGGTGGGCAATAGAGGAGTTGCCGGGCGCGGCCCCTGGGGCGGCCCATATCGGGGCAGCGCTGCCGGGGTTCCTGTGGCAGGGGCCGGAATTCGAGCCTGGCCGGCGAGAAATGGTGAGGCGGGCCAGTTCCGCTACCGCTGCCATGATAGGATTGCCAAAAGTGACGTTTCCTCGTCGATGTTGCCTCTTCATTCATCAGGCGGGTCGAAACGGCCCGGCCATTCTGCGAAGGCATGTTGGGGCGGCAGGCAGTCGAGCACTGCGTCGGTAGGCCAGTATTTCGTAAGCGCGAATTTCCCCGCACCTTTTGCTGTTGAGTGCTCTGATGCATGAGGTGTCCACCAAAATAGGTGGACACCTTGTGAT
>NZ_JAMYNE010000068.1:0-11819 GCF_040318915.1 Mesorhizobium sp. M0991 | reverse complement strand
ATTCGGACAGGAAGAACGCTAGAGCAGCCGTTGGCGCAACTACGCTACCGGCCGCATTCACCTAGAGAGTTGGCAGTGAACTCATAGCTTAACGCTCGGTGGCTAGTCCCGGGTAGATGAACCATGAAAGGTGGTAAGCTACCGCGGATGAAGCAGAAAGACGCCGGAAAGGTCGTTGCGAGATTGGCTATAAGAGGGGATTTGGCTACAAGAATCGAGTACTCGCATGGACAATGAATTGACAGGATGTAGATCAATTTAGGACACAAAGTAGAGGCATCGATGTCGAATATTATGCCTGCACCATTCGCGCGTAAGTTGTATTACCACATGGCTCGCATCAGGCGATTCGAGGACAGGGTTATTACTCTGGTCGATGACAATGAGATCGCCGGCGTGACCCATGAGTATAGCGGGCAAGAGGCGGTGGCTGTCGGCATCTGCGGCGCGCTAGTGGCCGCAGACATCATCACTAGCACCCATAGAGGGCATGGTCACACGTTGGCGAAGGGGGGAGACGCCGGCAAGATGTTCGCTGAACTGCTTGGCCGAACGACCGGATACAATCAGGGTCGTGGCGGATCCATGCATATTGCCGACATCGGACTTGGGATCTTCGGAGCTAATGGTATCGTCGGCGCTGGAACTCCTATAGCCTGTGGCGCGGCTCACAAATTCAAAGCCGCTCGCGAAAACCGCGTCGCCGTTTCGTTCTTCGGCGACGGTGCAATCAACCAAGGGGTTGTGCACGAGGCGATGAACCTCGCGGCGATCTGGCAGCTTCCCGTTGTCTTTGTGTGCGAGAACAATCAGTACGCGATTTCGACACCGCTCAAACAAGTCACCATCCTCGAGCCCTATCTTCGTGCTCAATCCTACGGAATGCCTGGGGTGAGCGTCGACGGCATGGACGTGGAGGCAGTCTATCACGCTGCCCTCACCGCCACGGAACGCGCTCGGTCAGACAAAGGCCCGACTTTCATTGAGTGCCAGACTTATCGTTACTTCGGGCACTATACCGGCGAGCGTCACATGAAGATGAGTTATCGGCCCCAAGACGAGCTCGAAAGCTGGAAGTTGCGGGACCCCATCAAGATTTGGGCAGCCCGTATGGTGGAAGGCGGATTGTGCACGCAACAAGACGTCGAAGCGATCGACGCGGAAGTTAACGCTGAGATTGAACGAGGCGTCGAGTCCGCAAGGAGCAGCCCGCAGCCGAACCCGGCGGAGGCGCTCGATTGCATGTACGCCATGTCGTACCCGAACACTCCGGCGTGGGGAGTAGAGCCGTGAGACAGCTGAGATTTCTTCAGGCCATGAATGAGGCCTACCATCAGGCTATGGGCGCAGACGCGAGCGTCTTCATCATCGGGGAGGACATTCGAGGCGGAATTCGCGGTGAGACGAAAGGCCTGCATGGCGCCTTCGGTGATTCCCGCGTGCTCGACACGCCGATTTCCGAGGCTGCGTTCACCGGGTTCGCCACTGGGGCGGCTTTGGCTGGCCTGCGGCCGATCGTTCAGTTCCAAGTTCCGTCACTGATTTACGTTGCGTTTGACCAACTGGTGAATCAAGCCGCGAAGATGCGACTGATGCTCGGCGGCCAGGCTAATCTGCCAATCACATACACGATTATGGTGTCCGGCTCGCGGGGAGGAAACGCGGGTCAGCATTCGGACAATCCTTACCCGTATCTCCTCCATGCAGGTTTCAAGGTCGTTTGCCCTTCGAACGCCTATGATGCGAAGGGTTTGATGATCCAAGCAATTCGAGAAGACGACCCCGTCGTTTTCATCGCATCCGCCATGTGCCTTCCGCAAAGGGGTCAGGTGCCGGAAGAAATCTTTGCGGTACCTCTCGGTCGCGGTGACGTTAAGCGTGAAGGCTCCGATGTGACCGTCATTGCTATTGGACACTTGGTGCCCGAGGCTTTGGCTGTCGCTGAGACCGTCTCTCAGAAGAATGGCATCAGCGTTGAAGTGTGGGACCCTCGCTCTCTCTTGCCACTCGACAGGGAAGGGCTTTTGAAGACGGTCGGGAAGACCGGCCGCGTGGTGATCTATGACGACACGAACCGTACTTGCGGCTTCGCAGCCGAGCTGAGTGCAATCATAGCCGAGTTGGCGTTTTCGTCTCTCAAGGCGCCGATCAAGCGTGTCACGCGGGCTGACGTTCCCATGCCGTTCAACCTTAGGCTTGAATCTGCGGTTCTGCCGAAGCCGCAGGAGCTTGAAGACGCCATCATATCTGTAAGGAGCTATGCTCATGCTTGAAGTTCGCATTCCGAAGATGGGTGCGTCGACAGTCGACGTTGATCTCACGAAGTGGCACGTTTCGGTCGGGACCTCCGTCGTTCCGGGGCAGATTCTGGCTGAAGTGGAGTCGGAAAAGACGAACATCGAGATCGAAGCGGAAACTGCGGGCGTAGTTGCTGAGATCCTTGTCGACGAAGGGGCGGTAACGGGTGTCGGAACCGTCATCTGTCGCATCAAGACCGAGTAGGAGCGGGGCTGGAATGAATGTTCTTTCGCTCCGGTCGCGAAACTCCAGAAGTAACTCCCAAGGCTGGACGTCGGTCGCCCGCACTCTGGCGGCCGACGTCCAACCGCATGAGGCGCGGCGGGCGCCTCCGGGCGGCCTGACACCTCAACTATACACCGATCGTAGAGACGACTATGGCACGCGACAAACGCTTTGAAGGTAAGACGGTTTTGATCACCGGAGGAGCTCGGGGTCAGGGTGCGGCTGAAGCCGTCCAGATCGCATCCGAAGGAGGGCGGGTAATCATCGGGGACATCCTCGACGACCACGGCAAACAGATCGCCGAGACCATCGGTGAAACAGCGTCGTTTGTACATCTCGACGTCGGTTGCGAGGAGGACTGGCAAAGCCTAATCCGCTTTCTAGAAGGACAGAAGACGGGACTTCACGGCCTGGTCAACAACGCGGCGATCTACCAACCGGTGCCGATGGCCGAATCCAGCGTCGCGATGTTCGAAAGGCACTTCCGTATCAATCAGCTGGGTTGCTTCCTCGGCATGCGGGAAGTCGCGCCTCTCATGAAGGCAGCCGGCGGGGGGGCGATAGTAAACATCTC
Organism: Mesorhizobium sp. M0991; assembly: GCF_040318915.1. Taxonomy (NCBI): domain Bacteria; kingdom Pseudomonadati; phylum Pseudomonadota; class Alphaproteobacteria; order Hyphomicrobiales; family Phyllobacteriaceae; genus Mesorhizobium; species Mesorhizobium sp. M0991. The sequence continues at coordinate 8,722 of NZ_JAMYNE010000068.1, read as the reverse complement.
GTCTGTTGCCGGGATGCGTGGAAGCCGAACCTCCATGGCCTATACCGCGACAAAATGGGCCCTGCGAGGCATGACGAAATGCGCGGCGCTAGAACTTGCTCCAGCCGGAATCCGCGTCAACTCCATCCATCCCGGATGGATTGAAACGGAGATGCTGCTCGCTGAGGATCCTTCGGACAGAGAGCGCCAGTACGCGCTCATTCCGCTCAAGCGGGCCGGCACGGTCCATGAGATAGCGGACCTCGTCCTCTTCCTGCTCTCAAACGAGAGCAGCTATATGACCGGAGCGGAGATCGCGATCGACGGAGGGCTGTTGTTGTGAATCATTGGTCACCTCGATTGATCTCCCTTTCGGAACTCAACGTGCGCCCGCTCGGATTTCTTCTCCATGCATAGGCAGAGCAGCCTGATAACCGCAACCGGCAAGCCTGGTAGATAATTCCCGCGAAACGTAAAATAGCACAGTAGCGCAGATGCCTATCAACGTCAGAATGCCCGCCCTCGCTTTGGATATGGAAGCTGCCACCCTTGTGAAATGGATGTTCAAGGAGGGCGATGACATAAAAGCGGGAGACGTTCTGGCCGAGGTTTGTAGCGGAGGTAATACTGGTCAGATCAAGGCTGCTGCCGGGGGTACTCTGGAAAGGATCGTCGTCCCGGAAGGCGCTGATCGAGTAGAATTTAGGGACCTCATCGCCGTTGTCGCCACCAAAAGCGAATCTGGTTCCGTTACCGTCGCTCCCCGGCAAGCGTCCGACAAACGTGGCGAACCCGAGCCTCACACTACAGTTAAGAACACGGCCGAAGCTGCGTCCACCGCAAGTAAAGGACCCTTGGACGATGCGGTTCTCAAGCTGTTTGAAGTCGGATTATACCAACTTGTACCTCACGACGGCATGCGTAGGACGATCGCTCGTCGGCTGGTGACGTCGAAGCGAACTGTCCCGCATTTCTATGTCGGCCTAGATTGCGACATCGACGAGCTTCTGGCGCTGCGCTCCCGTCTCAACGATGCCGCGCCCAAGCCCACGGACGGCCTGCCGGCCTACAAGCTGTCGGTCAATGATATGATCATAAGGGCTCTGGCGCTTGCGCTGCGAAACGTTCCAGACGCGAACGTCTCCTGGACCGAGAACGCTATGGTCAGACACAGGCATGTCGACGTGGGGGTGGCTGTCTCGATCAGTGGTGGTCTGATCACGCCGATCGTACGCAAGGCCGAGCTGAAGACGCTCCAAGTCATTTCCAACGAGATGAAGGATCTTGGCAAGCGCGCGAAGGATCGCAAGCTAAAGCCTGAGGAGTATCAAGGCGGCACCACGTCAATCTCGAACATGGGCATGATGGGCGTCAAGGAGTTCGCTGCCGTGATCAATCCGCCGCACGCGACCATTCTTGCGGTCGGTGCGGGTGAACAGCGTGTAGTCGTCAAGAACGGTGTCATGGCCCCCGCGACAGTGATGAGCGTTACACTTTCCATCGACCATCGCTGTGTGGACGGCGCGCTCGGAGCCAAGCTGCTGCAGGAATTTAAGAGTTATATAGAGAATCCGGTAGGCATGCTCGCCTGAGCAATATTCTGGTTTCGTGACGCGAGAGCCGATGACGGTGCCGGCCAATTTTTTCCATTGGGAGAATGCGGCCGGATGGGCAGCGGAGATCACCGCCACGGCAAGCTTCTTCCAGCTTCGCGCACGAACTATATACTTGGCGATTGCCCAAACACCCAGTCTTTGAGCCGGACGAACGGCAAAGGCCACGTGCTGAGCGAGAACCAGGGCGTGGTCTAGCCGATCTTACCAAAAGACGGGCGGACTGCTTGGCGCTAACCTGGTAAGAGCGGAGGTGACCGAACTCATCGACGAATTGAGAGCGGCTGCGACAGACGATTCCGAGATCCTGAAAGAAAGCGTGCGACGTCAGCGGGTAAAAAGGGCAACCCCCTGTCATCAATCGCGTTGATCTGTCGGCTAACATCCCAATTCCGCTAAACGAGATGCGGGCAGACGTTTCAAAACTGCCAGCGCAGTCAAAGAAGATAGGTCGCAATAGCGGCGCGAAGACGTCGCGGACGTGTATTCCGACTGTTGAGGAAAACCATAGCTGACAGACTGGCAGCCAAGATTGCAAATCGTCCCCGGGGTGGGCGAGGCATCGGCGCCTGTATCATCCACCCTTTCCGAAGGAGGAGCAAAAGTCGCCGTTGCGCAGAGAAACTCGTAGCTTGAGGCGGTTCTCAACGAACGCATCATCTAAGTGAGGGCGGAACTTCGAATTCCAGAGAAAATCGCCTTGGACGTGCAGATAGTCGCCGAGCGCTCGCCGGCTTAGACATCCTCCAACACAACGCCGGTGTCATGTTCAAAAAAGACGGTCGACGAGATGACCGCGGTGGGCTGAGATCGGATGATGGACACCAACCTCATTCCTGCTGATAAAGGCGGCAATGCACGCCCCTTCGCAAGCGGGGTAGCGGAAGCATCGTCAACATCGATTCAATCGAAGGGCGGCTTCATCGTGGCGCCCGCATCGGCTCACGCCCTTACCCGTTCCGACTTCGGATCATACATCGGCTTCAGCGATGCCTCGGCGGCAAAACGCTCGCCGGCAATGTCGATCTCGTACGATGAGGCCAGCACGTCCGCCTCGCTCTCGCCCTTGCATGGCACATAGCCGAGCCCGATGGCGCCGCCGAGATGGTGGCCGTAATTCCCTGATGTGATCGGGCCGACGATCTTGCCGTCACGCAGGATCGCTTCATTGTGGAAGAGCAGGGGCTCAGGGTCTTTCAGGCGGAACTGGACCAGCCGGCGCGACAGGCCGGCTTCCTTCTTCGTCAGCACCGCATCGCGACCGAGGAAGTCTCCCTTGGCCGTCTTCACCGCGAAGCCGAGGCCGGCCTCCAGCACATTGTCTTCGTCGGTGATGTCGTGGCCGAAATGCCGGAACGCCTTTTCGATGCGGCAGGAGTCCAGCGTGTGCAGGCCGCATAGCTTCAGACCGACATCGGCGCCGGCCTCTTCTATCGCCTCGAAGACGTGGGCGGCCTGATCGGTCGAGACATAAAGCTCCCAGCCGAGCTCGCCGACATAGGTGACGCGGTGGGCGCGGGCCAGCCCCATGCCGATTTCGATCTCCTGAAACGTCCCGAACGGGTTGTTCTCGTTGGAGAAATCGTTCGGGCTCAGCTTTTGGATCAGCTTTCTCGAATCCGGGCCCATCAGGCAAAGCACGGCTTCGGCCGCCGTCACATCGGTGATGACGACGAACTCGTCGGCAAGATGTTTTCTCAGCCAGGCCAGGTCGCGTTGCAGCGTGGCGCCGGGCACGACGAGGAAGAAGGCGGTTTCGGACAATCGCGAGACGGTGAGGTCGCTCTCGATGCCGCCGCGCTGGTTGAGCATCTGGGTGTAGACGATCTTGCCCGGCGTCACGTCCACGTCGTTGGCGCAGAGCCTTTGCAGGAAGGCGCAGGCATCGCGGCCTTCGACACGGATCTTGCCGAACGAAGTCATGTCGAACAGGCCGACGCCGTTTCGGACCGCCAGATGCTCCTCGCGCTGGTTGTCGAACCAGTTCTGCCGTTTCCAGGAATAGCGGTATTCGCGCTCCTGGCCCTCCCGCGCAAACCAGTTGGCGCGCTCCCAGCCGGCGACCTCGCCGAACACCGCGCCGCGCGCCTTCAGATGTTCGTGCAGCGGCGAACGGCGGACGTTTCGCGAGGTTGCCATCTGCCGGTACGGAAAATGATCGGCGTAGAGCAGGCCGAGCGTTTCGGAGACGCGCTCCTTGAGATAGCGGCGGTTCTTCTGGAACGGCTGGGCGCGGCGGATGTCGACCTCCCAGAGGTCGAAGGGCGCCTCGCCGTCATTGATCCATTGCGCCAGCGCCATGCCGGCGCCGCCGGAGGAGACGATGCCGATCGAATTGTAGCCGGTCGCCATCCAGTAGCCGGAAAGCTCCGGCGCCTCGCCGAGATAATAGCGGTCGTCGGGGGTAAAACTCTCGGGGCCGTTGAAGAAGGTGTGGATGCCGGCGGTGGCCAGCATCGGCATGCGGTTGACGCCCATTTCCAGGATCGGCTCGAAATGGTCCATGTCCTGCGGCAACTGGTCGAAGCAGAAATCCTCGCTTATGCCGTTCATGCCCCAGGGCTTGGCCACCGGCTCGAAAGCGCCGAGCATCATCTTGCCGGCATCTTCCTTGTAGTAGGCGCACTCGTCCGGCACGCGCAGCACCGGCAAGCGGGAAAGCCCGGGGATCGGTTCCGTGACGAGATAGAAATGTTCGCAGGCGTGCAGCGGGATGGTGACGCCGTTCTGGGCGCCAAGCTCGCGTGCCCACATGCCGGCGCAGTTGACGACGATATCGGCTTCGATCGTGCCTTGCTCGTCGCCTTGCGCCCAGGAGACGCCGGTGACACGGCCGGCCCTGGTATGAACCTTGGTGACCTTCACGTTCTCCAGGATGGTCGCACCGCGCTGACGTGCGCCCTTGGCCAAGGCCATGGCGATGTTGGCCGGATCGCACTGGCCGTCGAGCGGCAGATGCACGGCGCCGACAACATCCAAAACATTGAGATGCGGGTACATCTCCTTGACTTCACCTGGCGAAATCTCGCGCACGTCGACATCGAAGGCGCGGGCGAGAGACGCCTGCCGATAGATCTCGTGCTTTCGCTCCTCGGTAAGCGCCACCGTGATCGAGCCAACCTGGCGCATGCCGGTGCCGACATCGGTCTCGGCCTCGAGCTTGACGTAGAGGTCGGCCGAGTACTTCGCCAGCCGCGTCATGTTCTGCGAACCGCGCAGCTGGCCGATCAGGCCGGCAGCGTGCCATGTCGTGCCCGACGTCAGCTGCTTGCGCTCGAGCAGCACGATATCGGTCCAGCCGAGCTTGGCCAGATGATAGGCGACCGAGCAGCCGGAGACGCCGCCACCGATGATGACCGCCCGCGCTTTGGGAGGAATGGCCTTGGTCGGAATGGTTTTGGCGGGCGGCGCGTTCATGCGGCCTCGCGGCGGTAGCTGGAGGCGAAGCGGCGCAGTCGAAAGGCTGCTTCCTCAAGAACTGCCTTGGGCTGGGATACTGATGCAAATACGGTCTTCAGCCATGCGGCTGAAATTGCACCCTGCGTCACGGTCACGTTTTTGCCTGCAGCGACGATGGTGCGACTTGAGAGGGGATTTCGAGAGCGGCACGCAGCTCATTCATCGGGCAATTTCCTCGGGTTTGATGCACTATCCCCATGGACGGTCGGAGCTAAAGCGGGTGATCTGCTTCGTTTCGAAGTGAGACCCCAACGGCCGAACTCGCGGCCGATCCCGGACTGCTTGTAGCCACCCCACGGTGCCTCGGAGAATGTCGGCTGAGAACAGTTAATCCAGACGATGCCGGCCCGGAAAGCAGCCGCGACGCGCTCTGCGCGGACGTCGTCGGCCGACATCACCGCCGCCGCCAAACCATAGCGGGAATCATTGGCTAGCGCTATCTTGCGGAGATATCCCGCACGTCCGGCACCCGAGAGCTTTGGCCAGCCTTCGAGGTCGAAGCAGCGGCGCGCGGCTTTCACGGCCACATCGATGTATGTCCTCTAAGGTTCCGGCCGGAGCTTTGTGAATGACCTCCTCCGTTGCGGGTTGATCACATCGAATGTGCCGCCCTTTACTGGGGAGACCCACGTTCCGTCGATATAAAGTTGGCTGCGCATCCCTGTCTTTCCGTTAGTGCGACGCCATTGCTGGCGAGATTAGGTTTCGCTGACCCAGCCCATCGATAGACCCGACCGACCCGTCTGGGGGCCCTCCACACTCTTGACGTAGCCGAGCGCTACCTCTCTCACCGGCATCGTCCGGGTGCCGGGAAAGAAGTCGCCGTATAGGTGAACCGATTCCTGTACGAGAGTCGGACTGACCAGATTGATCCGCAACCCCCGTCCAAGCTCGATCGCCGTGCTGCGTACAAAGCCGTCCAAGGCGCCATTGACTAGGGCGGCCGAGCTTCCCTGCCGGATCGGATCTTCGTTGGTCAGACCGGAAGTCAAGGTAAATGACCCATTGTCGCTGATGCGCTTGAGACCCCTCACGACGAGATTAACCTGCCCCATCAGCTTACTGCGTAACCCGATCCCGAACTGCTCATCCGTGAATTGGTCCAAGGGGGCGTAGCGCACCGCACCTGCCGTGCAGACCAACGCGTCAAATGTACCGATCTTGTCGAATAGGTGGTGGATAGAGTCCGGTTCGGCGATGTCGACGTGGAAAGAGCCGCTTGTTCGTCCGACCGCTACAATGTCGTGCCGCTTGCCAAGTTCGGCAGCCACGGCCGACCCGATAACTCCAGTCGAACCAACTAGGACAATCCGCATAGGGTCCTCTTAGATAAAGCGACGGCTAGGAGGCGACCGCAAACAGCGGGGCAAGTGCGGCGCGGAGCGCCATGTCCTGCTCCGACGAGAGTTTTGCCAGCGGCTTCCGGACGTTCCCGGTTCCGAATCCGCGCAGCTGCGCGGCTCTGAGAACAGAGGGGGTATAGGGTGCCCGCCAGATGAAAAGGAGCGAGGGCAGCATTCGCTGCCAAAGTTCCAGTGCCCGTTGGTAGTCCTTGGCCGCCACAAGGTTGTACAGTTCGACAGCCTCACCAGGCATGTAGTTTGCTGCGCCCCAGATAACGCCGCGCGCGCCAGCCATCAGGGCGTAGAGAGTCGTCGTATCGCAGCCATTTAGTACAGTGCCTCCCGTCTGCAGGTACTCCTGATGCACGGTGAAGTCGCCGGCACTGTCCTTGATGTAATTGAAATTACCAAGACCGCTGAGCCGATCCAAAAGCCGTGGCGAGACCGAGATGCCGGTCGCCTGCGGGATGTTGTATCCGACAATGTCAACGCCCACCGCCGCGTCGACTTCCGTGTAGAAGTTGAAGATCCCATCTTCGTCTGACGGACCTTCCAGATAGGGTGGTAAAATCATCAGCGCGTCCGCGCCGACCGATTCAGCTTGCCTTGAACGCCGGATGACTTCGTCCATATTGAGAGCCGACGTCTGGCAAATGACATTGCAGCGGCCGGCTATGCGCTTCGCGCCGACTTCATATAGCTGGTTGCATTCGGCTTCGGTTAGGTAGGGATGCTGTCCTGTCCCCGCGCCCAGCACCAAGCCATGGACGCCGGCCGAGATGTACTTCTCGATCAGTTCCTCGAAAACCGAGTAGTCGATTGCACCGTTACCGGCGAACGGTGTCTGCATTGCGAGATTAATGCCCTTCAAGTCCGCCATTACCGTTCCTCTTGTTGCTAGACTTCAGCGCCCGCTTGCTTGAAACGGAGTGCCGTGACGAACCGGACGCCCATTGATGTGACAAGTCTCGGGTATGTCCTGCTTGGAGTGGCCCGCGTCTTCAGGATTTCGATGACAGCCGAAGATTGCCCCGTGGCCAGTTCGGCGACGGCCTTGCCAAAGGCGGCCCCTCGAGCGACGCCGGTTCCATTGCAAAAGGCGGCCCCATAGACGTTCTTCGCCAACTCGCCGAAAACCATTCCGCCATTTTGCGCGAGGGTGAGCAGACCTCCCCAACTGGCCTCAAAGCCCATTGAAGAAAGCCCCGGCCATCGACGGTCGAATGCTACCTGCTGCTGGGTTCGCGCCCTTAGCACATCTTGTTCCGTTGTCTTGAAATTCATCGCGTACGAGTAAACATTTCTGAGGAAAAGACGGTTGTCGATCGTGCGCCGTACCGTCGTCCCAAAGCTGTCGGCCGGAATAAGCCCATAGGCTCGCTTATTGCCCACTTGGGAAAGCTCGCTCTCCGTGAGCTGTCGAGTCATGCTCGCGAAGGTGTAGAGCGGTATGGCGCGGTTGTTGAAGAAGCCAAACTTCGTCAGATAGCCTGAAGCGCAGATGACGACCTTCGAAGCCGTGATTGTCCCGACGGGCGTCTCGCAGATGTGCTTCGGCGCGCCGAACCGCACTGCCACAATAGCGGTGTTTTCATGAATGGTAACGTTCGGGGGGAGGCGTTTAACAGCATTCTTGAGATACTTCGCAGGCTGGACTAGGATGGTGCCGGGGTGGTGCAGGGCTTTGATGTAGTGCTTGCTGCCGGTGAGCGCCTGGATTTCGGGGGTCTCAACCCAGCTGTAGTTCTGCCCAAGCTTATCGAGCGCCTTCGAAAAGCGGTCCAGGTCTTCCGCACCGTGAGACGTGGCCGCGCTGTGGTACTTTCCCTGCGGGTCCCAGTCGCAATCCACCCCATGCTCTTCGACGGCGCTTCGGATGTAGGCGATCCCCTCCAGGTTAACGAACAGCTCTTCTTTGTTTCCCCTGATGTCTTCGACGAAATCGCGCTTTCGGGGATTGTGCGCGAGATCGATGACGAAACCCATGCATCGTCCGGATGCATTGTCCCCAATGCGGCCGGCGTCGACCAGGATTACGGAGGCCTGCGGGTTGAGTTCGGCAAATCGACGGGCTGCATGAAGCCCCATCCAGCCGCCGCCAATCACCAAGCAGTCGCATGCGACGTCGCCTGGTTGCGGCACCAGAGGCAGCTCCGGTCCCGACGTGCTGTACCAGCCGGAGACTGTTGGCTCCGGATGTGGCGGCTGGACGACAATACGCTGCCTTGTCATTGTTTGATTGAATGAGTTCACTGCCAACTCTCTAGGTGAATGCGGCCGGTAGCGTAGTTGCGCCAACGGCTGCTCTAGCGTTCTTCCTGTCCGAAT
>NZ_JAMYNE010000067.1:0-13182 GCF_040318915.1 Mesorhizobium sp. M0991 | reverse complement strand
CGATGATCTGCTCTTCCGTAAACCGCTTTCTCTTCATCAGTCCGTCCTTCAATCGAGGCCGGACTCTAATCTCAGATGGAGGAAAAACTCAGTGGCAGGTCATGCCCCATCAACCATCGTCATGACTCCCAATTTCGAGTTCGTGGGACTCGATGTCGATTTGCTGTCAGGCCGCTTGCCCACAGTAGCAAAAGAACGCCTCGTCAATAAAAAAGGCGTACAAAGCGCAGTCGATGAAATGTCCATTGGTCTAAGGAGGATTCATTTCGTCGACGTAGCCAGTTCGTGACCTCGAGACCGGTTAACCGGGTGCCGAAGGAGCGTCAGCATAGCGGCGCCACAGGCGAGACGCGGGACCGCCACCCCCGGCGAGAGGTGCCGTACCGCGACTGATCTGCAGTCGCGTGCCATAGATGGTGGGTTGCGGATTCCGATCTCCGGCGGATGAAGGCCTAACGCCGATCGATTTCAGAGCTGCCGCCGCAGGCCCGTTTTCCGATTTCTACGCCGAAGCGCGCCGCCGCACTATGCCAGAGCCAAACCGCTTTTCTCACCTGCTCCTGCTGCCATTATCTCCTCTGTGTCATCACCGAGCCGAAAACGGAGATGGGAACCGCGGATGAATTGTGCTCTGCCACGGGTCAGCACGGTTCCTGAATCTGTGACGTTAGAGCGAATTGACCGCGCTCTGGATACACTGGCGCTTGCTATTCACAAGGCTGGCAAAAAAGGACAAGCGTATCTCCCAATTTACGAGCGTCTTGAAAGCGAAAGGAAGAAACTGATGGCAGAGACGGGCGCAATGCTGCGCGTCCAGGAACGGCTCAAACGATCTCGGGATCGAAAGGCAAAGCAATTTTTTTGAGCTCGTCGCGTCGCCATTGCAGTGATCCGCCCGAACCATACTCCACCCGCTCGATCGTATGGCCCATCAAGATTTTGCGAAGCTCACTGTCGAGGCCTGCCTCTTTCATACGATCCTCGAAACTGTGCCGGAGCGAGTAAATCTTGTGCTTCGGAGTCGGGAACAGTTTGTGGGTTTTGAAATACTTATTTAGGTTTGCTGAAAGTGCCTCTTCACGATTACGGTACCGCGGAAATCCCTGTGGACTTTTCTTAAAAACTTCCAAGGCGACGCCTACCAGCGGCACATCTCGCACGGACCATTCGGTCTTGATTTCGCGCGGATCATCGACGTCCTCCCTTGGGGTTATGCGAATGTAGGGAACCGGTGTGTCAAGGAAGATCACGGTCTCGTCGAGATTGCATATCTCGCTTGGCCGTGCGCCTGTCTCGATCAGCGCCAGAACGCATCGGCGCGCTTGAGCATCCAGGGATGCTAAAGCGCCTGGCCTCATGATCTGATCGGATATCCATTTGGGTTCGAATGACGGGCGTTTACGACGGCGCTTGCCACGCTCCGAAAATCGGAGGTCATCAAATGGGGTGCCTTTTTGTTCGTCGCCCAGATGAGCGAAATAGCGCCTGTAGAGGTCGCGCATGTTGCCGAGATCTCGATTGCCGGCCGACGCGGAATGTGTTGCGGGTCCGACGTCGGGCGACGGCGCAACACGCTTGAGCCAAAATCGGTAGAAGGCCAGTCCATCCTCGCGCGTGATTTCACCGATGGGCTTGTCGCCGACCAGGGCGATAAAATTGCTGACGGCCCTCTGCTTTACTTTCCTCCACATTCTGCGCTGCGAATGACTCTTACCCACAACTTCATGGGCCATGATCTCGTCGGCGTAGAGATCAAAAGCCTCTGAGATTTTGACCGGCGGCACTTGCACGCCGCCGAGGAGAGCGTCGGCCACGGCGGGGGCCGCTTGGACGCGCTCCAGCGCCTCGACACGCTTCAAGATCGCATCGACATTGTGAAAGCCTGCCACTTGTCCGTTTGAAAGGTAAGAGACGCCCATGGCTTCAGCTCGGTGAACGGCGTCACGATACTGATCAAGTGCTGATCTTGTCTCGCCGCCGCAAAGAAGCACGGCCCACAGGGTCTTGTCCGCGTCTTCAAGCCTGTCGCGCATTGCACGTGCCAGGCGGCGCTCGTCCGTTCCCAAAGACTTGCGAATGAAGGTGCCTCGATCGTCGATGCCGGCCAGCTTGGCAGGCACTCGCCGATGGTAATAGAAAATTCCGTCGCGCTGGATGAGGTAGCGATCCGGGTCCCTGGCGGGCTCTGGGAAGGCCTCTTTTCGCATGGGCCAATCTCGCGATGTATCTCAGTTTGTATCGCAGACTGTATCGCATTACGGCAAGAATTCCAAGATCCCCCGAGAGAGGGGGATCTGTCGATCTGACATTTCAATGATTTAGGAGCGTCAGTTCACTAATTTAATGGTGCGGTCGAGAAGACTCGAACTTCCACGGGTTGCCCCACAGCGACCTCAACGCTGCGCGTCTACCAATTCCGCCACGACCGCACGTGGTAGGAGCCGGAACCAACCGGCCCGCGGCGTGTAGCAAATCGTTTCCAGTGAAACAAGTGCGCGGCCAGCAATAATCGGCCGGACATCGGCATAACTCTTCAAGGGACCGAGCGTGCCCGGAACTGGACGTTTGTACCGATTGCCGCCATATGGGTGGCGAGACGAGATATCATGACAGAACGCAGCCAGATCGCCACGTCGTTCCTGCCCTTGCCCGGCTCGGCGCCGGTCGAATGGCGCATCGAGCCCGGGCTCACCGCCTATCCCGATGCGCTCGCCGTGATGGAGGCGCGCGCCGAGGCAATCCGCAGTGGTGCTGCCGGCGAGATGGTCTGGCTGGTCGAGCACCCGCCGCTCTACACCGCCGGCACCAGCGCCCGCATCGAGGACCTGATCGAGCCGGACCGTTTCCCGGTCTTTGCCGCCGGGCGCGGCGGCGAATACACCTATCATGGGCCGGGCCAGCGCGTCGCCTATGTGATGCTCGATCTGAAGCGGCGGCGCGAGGATGTCCGCGCTTTCGTCGCGGCACTCGAACAATGGATCATCGTCACGCTGGCCGCCTTCAACGTACGCGGCGAACGCCGGGAGGACCGCGTCGGCGTCTGGGTGGTGCGGCCGGATCGCCCCACTTTGCCCGACGGCTCGGCGGCCGAGGACAAGATCGCCGCCATCGGTATCAGGCTGAGGCGCTGGGTGAGCTTTCACGGCATCGCCATCAATGTCGAGCCGGACCTCAGCCATTTCAGCGGCATCGTGCCGTGCGGCGTCCAGGATCACGGCGTCACCAGCCTTGTCGATCTCGGCCTTCCCGTGACCATGGCCGACCTCGACCTGGCGCTGAAATTCGCTTTCGAGGACGTGTTCGGCCCCGCCGCGGTGTCGCCTGTCGAAGTGTCCCGCAGGGCCGGCTGAAACACTCGTCGAACGCCTGCGCCAAGGTGCGAAGGCGGCCCTCGCTCATCAGCGTCGAGCCACTTTTTCGGCGGCCCCTCACATCGCGCCGATCCAGATTGCCATGGAAATGAGGAACGTGCTCATGCACACCAGCGAGACGACATCCTGAACAAGATCGGTCATAACTCTCTCCTGTTGTTAGTATGTTCGTATTTTGTTCTAATTTTGTTCGAATGTCAACGACCGAGGTCCGGGCATCATCGAAATCGCCCGCGGTCAATTCGGCAAGGTTAAGAAAGGGTTGAGAGGGAGGTTGCCGATCCGTTCGGGCCGAACGCGCGCACGGAATATAGCGGGAGGGCTTCTGCCCGTTCGCAGGCCGGCATCACCTGAATATCGACACACCCTAAAGCGGCACGACCTTGCCGTCGGCCAGCGTCACGCGGCGGTCCATGCGCGAGGCGAGCTCGTGATTGTGGGTGGCGATGAGCGCCGCCAAGCCCGATTGCCGGACCAGCGCTGCCAGCGCCTCGAACACATAGGAAGCGGTCACCGGGTCGAGATTGCCGGTCGGCTCGTCGGCCAAAAGCACCAGCGGCGCATTGGCGACGGCACGCGCAATGGCGACGCGCTGCTGCTCGCCGCCGGAGAGCTCGGAAGGGCGATGCTGCGCCCGCTTGCCGATCTGCATATAGTCGAGCAATTGCGCCGCTCGCTCGGCCGCCTCCTTGCGCGGCAGCCCTTTTATCAGCTGCGGCATCATGATGTTTTCCAACGCCGAGAATTCCGGAAGCAAATGATGGAACTGATAGACGAAGCCGACGTCGTTGCGGCGGATCGCCGTGCGCTCGTCGTCGGAAAGCCGGCCGCAGGCGCGCCCCGCCAGGATCACGTCGCCGGCATCCGGCCGCTCCAGCAGCCCGGCCGTATGGAGCAGCGTCGACTTGCCGGTGCCCGACGGCGCCACCAGCGCCACCATCTCACCACGCTTCAGCGAAAAATCGGCGCCGTTCAGGATGGTCAGCTTGCGCGGCCCCTGCACATAGTGCCGCTCGACGCTCTTCAGCTCGATAATGGCCTCGGCCATCATTCGTACCTCAGCGCTTCGACCGGATCGAGCCTGGCCGCGCGCCACGCCGGAAACAGGGTCGCCAGGAACGATAGCGCCAGCGCCATGAGAACGACCGAGATCGTCTCGCTGACATCCATCCGGGCGGGCAGTTGGCTGAGGAAATAGAGCTCGGGATTGAACAGCCTCTCGCCGGCCAGCCAGGAGAAGAACTGGCGGATTCGCTCGACGTTCAGGCAGATTACAACGCCGAGCAGCACGCCGGCGATGGTGCCGACAACGCCGATCGCCGCGCCCGTCATCAGGAAGATGCGCAGGATGGCGCCGCGCGTGGCGCCCATGGTGCGCAGGATGGCGATGTCGTGGCCCTTGTCCTTCACCAGCATGATCAGGCCCGAAATGATGTTGAGCGCCGCCACCAGCACGATCAGCGTCAGGATCATGAACATGACGTTGCGCTCGACCTGCAACGCATCGAAGAACGTCCTGTTGCGTTCTCGCCAGTCGACAAGGCTGATCGGCCGCTGCGCCGCCTCTTCGACCTTCGGCTTCAGCGCGTCGATATTGTCGGGATTGTCGGCGTAGATCTCGATCGTCTGCGCCCTGCCGTCCATGTTGAAATAAAGCTGCGCTTCCGAAAACGGCATGTAGACGATGGAGCTGTCATATTCCGACATGCCGACCTCGAAGATCGCGGTGACCGGATAGCCTTTCATGCGCGGCGTCGTGCCGAGCGGCGTGACGTCGCCCTCGGGCGAGATCAGCGTGATCGTATCGCCAAGCACAAGGCCGAGATTCTCGGCCATGCGGCTGCCGATGGCGACGCCCTCGCCGGTGTCGAAGCCGACGATCGAGCCCTCCTTGATGTTGTTGGCGACGATTGTGATCTTGCCGAGATCCTCGCCGCGTATGCCGCGCACCAGCGCGCCGGTGCCGCCCCCGACATTGCCTTGCGCCAGCACCTGTCCGTCGATCAGCGGAATGGCGTATTTGACGCCGGGCACGCCGTTGATGCGGCCGGCGACCTGCGCATAGTCCTCCAGCGGCATGTCGAGCGGCTGCACGATCAGGTGCCCGTTGACGCCGAGGATGCGCGTCAGCAGTTCGGCGCGAAAGCCGTTCATCACCGCCATGACGACGATCAGCGTGGCGACGCCCAGCATGATGCCGAGGAAGGAGATCGAGGCGATGACCGAGATCACCGTCTCCTTGCGGCGCGAGCGCAGATAGCGCCACGCCACCATGCGCTCAAAGCCGGAAAAGGGTCCTGCCGCCGAAGGTTTGGCTGCTGCCGCTTCGTTCATGCCGCGGCACCGAAACGCTTTTTCACGTCGCCGACCGGCAGCGTCTCGCGCTCGCCGGTCCTGCGGTTCTTGATCTCGACCTCGCCGGCGGCTACACCGCGCGGCCCGACGATCACCTGCCACGGAAGTCCGATCAGGTCGGCGGTAGCGAACTTGCCGCCCGGCCGCTGGTCGGTGTCATCGTAGAGCACCTCCTTGCCGGCGGCGGCAAAGGCGGCATGCAGCTCGCCGCAGACCCGGTCGCATTCGGCATCGCCAGCCTTCATGTTGATCAGGCCGATGTCGAACGGTGCCACCGCTTCCGGCCAGATGATGCCGTTATCGTCATGGCTGGCCTCGATGATCGCCGCGACCAGCCGCGACGGGCCGATGCCGTAGGAACCGCCAGAGACGAAATGATCCTTGCCGTCCGGCCCGGTCACCTTGGCGCCCATCGGCTTGGAATATTTGTCGCCGAAATGGAAGATATGGCCGACCTCGATGCCGCGCGCCGAGACCCGGTCGCCGGTCGGCACCTTCTCCCATGCCGCCTCGTCATGCATCTCGTCGGTGGCGGCATAGGGCGTCGTCCATGTCTTGACGATCTCGGCGATCTCGGCGTCATTCGAAAAGTCGGTATTCGCCCCCGGTACATCAAGCGAGAGATAGTCGCGATGGCAAAACACCTGGCTCTCGCCGGTGTCGGCCAGGATGATGAACTCATGGCTGAGGTCGCCGCCGATCGGCCCGGTGTCGGCGCGCATCGGGATCGCTTGCAGCCCCATGCGCGTAAACGTCCTGAGATAGGACACGAACATACGGTTATAGGCGGCCTTGGCGCCTTCATAATCGAGGTCGAAGGAATAGGCGTCCTTCATCAGGAACTCGCGCGAACGCATGACGCCGAAGCGCGGGCGCACCTCGTCGCGAAACTTCCACTGGATGTGATAGAGGTTGAGCGGCAGGTCCTTGTAGGACTTGACGTAGGAGCGGAAGATCTCGGTGACCATCTCCTCGTTGGTCGGCCCGTAGAGCATATCGCGGTCTTGCCGGTCCTTGATGCGCAGCATCTCCTTGCCATAGTCTTCATAGCGGCCGCTTTCGCGCCACAGCTCGGCCGATTGGATGGTCGGCATCAGGATTTCGAGCGCGCCGGCGCGATTCTGCTCCTCGCGAATGATCCGGCAGACCTTGTCCAGCACCCGCTTGCCGAGCGGCAGCCAGGAAAAGCTGCCCTGCCCCTGCTGGCGGATCATGCCAGCGCGCAGCATCAGCCGATGCGAGACGATTTCGGCCTCGCGCGGATTTTCTTTGAGAATGGGCAGGAAATAGCGCGACAAACGCATGAACTGGTCCGTGAGAGAGGATGGCGGCGCCGGAATCGGCGCAGCGCAGGCTTGCTTGCCCCGGCTTCATAGCCATTTCATGGCGGAATGGAAACCCGGCCCAGGCGCTGCACGGCGTTGCGATCGCCGCATGCGGCCGGCTGGTCGTTTCGCAAGCAACGCCTGCCGCACTATTGTGCACTGCAGCACGAGATTGCTTGTTTCCGGGCAAAATTCTTCGTGACATTTTCACCTGGCTTAGGCTAGTGTGCCCCCATAACCGAGAGGGTAGAGAAAAATCTGCCCTCCTACGCGGTCAAAGTCTTGGGAGGATGCGATCTAGGCGCGGTAACTCGCTGCCGCCGGACACCGGAAACAGATCGGACGCGTTTAAATTGCAAGGCCTCGCGCCTTGCATTTTTTTTGTGCAATCACTTGGTTAGCACGACAGATTACCAAACTACATGACGTTGCGTCAGCCCAAACCCGCCCCGGCCTTTACTTTGGGTTCACCTTGCTGGCTCAGCTTGATTTCAGGGCGTCGGCATAGGCCTTGGATAGCCGGACACAGTAGGTAGCCGGCTAATGCGCTGGGCTCTGGTTGAAATCCGGCACGATGTGCGGGATGTCGTCGATGCCGAGGCCAAGCCCTCTCGTGATGCCGTAGAAGATACCCATGAGGACCAGCGTGGCGATCGTCGTGCGCAGCGCCGCGCGCAGCATGTGCGGCCCGCGCGGTGCGCTCGGAACCGTGCCAAGCGTCACGTCCTGGTCCTCGTCCTGCGTCCGCATGCTGAACGGCAGGACGGCGAACAACACCACCCACCAGGTGGCGAAGAACAGGGCGACAAACGAAACCCACCTCATGCTTGCTCCAGTTCGACCAGCGTGCCGAAGAAATCCTTGGGGTGCAGAAACAATACCGGCTTGCCATGTGCGCCGGTCTTCGGATTGCCGTCGCCCAGCAAACGCGCGCCGCTGGCCTTGAGACGGTCGCGCGCCGCAACGATGTCGTCCACCTCATAGCAGACATGGTGCATGCCGCCGGACGGATTCTTCTCGAGGAATCCCGCGATCGGCGAGCCTTCGCCGAGCGGCTCCAGCAACTCGATCCTGGTGTTTCCGACATCGACGAACACCACCGTAACGCCATGCTCCGGCAGCGCTTGCGGCGCAGTCACGCGGGCGCCAAGCGTATCGCGATAGACCGCCGCAGCCGCAGCCAGATCCGGCACGGCAAGCGCGACATGGTTGAGGCGTCCGAGCATAGGGTGCTCCCGGTTAGGGGAGTAGGGGAATAGGGCAGTACGGGAGTAGGGAAAACAAGTTTGGAGAGTGCAAACTATCTGTTCTTCCCTACTCCCCTACTGCCATACTCCCCTACTCCCTCATCTTGTGACGAACACCGTCACCAGCGGCTTCTTGCCCCAGGCTTCGTTGGCCGCGCCACGCACCGCGCGCCGCACCGCCTCCTGGACCAGGTCGAGGTCTTTTCGGCGCTGGCGGGGGATGGAGTCCACGGCGCCGATTGCCGCATCGATCATCAGGTCTTCCAGGCTCTCGCCGCCGCCGTCGGCCTCGGCGACGCCGATGGCGACGAGATCCGGATCGCCGGCAAGCTCGTATTTGTCGTCGAGCACGACATTGACGGCGACATGGCCGGCAAAGGACAGCTTGCGGCGGTCGCGAATGCCCATCGCCTGGTCGGTGCCGATTAGCCTTCCGTCCTTGTAGATGCGGCCGAACGGCACCTGGTCGATGATGGCGGCGGCACCCGGATACAGCCTGAGCATGTCGCCGTCGCGCACCTGCGCCACCTGGCCGATGCCGGACGTCGACATCAGCGAGCCCTGCGCCACCAGATGCGCCGCTTCGCCATGCACGGGAACGCCGATCTGCGGCCGCACCCATTCATACATCTTGCGCAATTCGCTGCGGCGTGGATGGCCGGAGACATGCACCAGCGCATCGCCGTCCTCGATGATCTTGATGCCGAGATCGATCAGGCGGTTCTTGATTTCGAGGATCGCCTTCTCGTTGCCGGGAATGGTGCGCGAGGAAAACACCACCGTGTCGCCGGCCGTCAGCGCCACCGACTTCATCTCGTCGCGCGACAGCTTGGCAAGTGCGGCAAGCGGCTCGCCCTGGCTGCCGGTGCAGATGATGACGAGGTTTTCGCGCGGAATGAAGCCGTAATCCTCCTCGGCGATGAACTCCGGCAACCCGTCCATATAGCCGAGTTCATCAGCCACATCGATGACGCGCTTCATCGAACGGCCAAGCACCAGGCACTGGCGGCCGGCATCCTGCGCTGCCCTGGCGATGGAGACGATGCGCCCGACATTGGAGGAGAAGCTGGTGACAGCGACACGGCCCTTGGCGTTCTGGATGACGCTCTTGAGACCCTCGCCCACCGCCACTTCGGACGGCGATTCTCCTTCCCGCATCGCATTGGTGGAATCGCAGATCAGCGCCAGCACGCCCTTGTCGCCATAGGCGCGGAAGCGCGCCTCGTCGGTCATCGGCCCGACCGTCGGCGCCGGATCGATCTTCCAATCGCCGGTATGGATGACGACGCCGGCCGGCGTGGTGATCGCCAGCGACATCGGTTCGGGAATGGAGTGCGCGACGGGGATGGCCTCGATCTCGAACGGACCGACGGTAAATTTCTCGCCGGCCCGGTAGATCGTCACCGGGATCTTCGGCGCCCCTTGCTCGCCCTGCCGCTTGGCTTCCAGCAGGCCGGCGCTGAACGGCGTCATCCAGACCGGCGCCTTGAGCTTCGGCCAGATATCGTGCAGCGCCCCGTAATGGTCCTCATGCGCATGGGTGATGACGATGCCGCGCAGATTGGCGACATTCTCCTCGATGAAGCGGGTGTCGGGCAGTACCAGATCGACGCCGGGCAGGGTTGCATCGGGAAAAGTAACGCCGACATCGACGATGATCCATTCGCGCGCATTGGCCGGCCCATAGCCGTAGAGGGCGAAGTTCATGCCAATCTCGCCGACACCGCCGAGCGGCACGAAGACAAGTTCGGCGTTTTCCGCTATCGCCATGGTCTTTCCTTCCTTGCCGGTCAAAATTGTGGGCCGGTCAAATTCAAGCTGGTCAAATGCTGGCCAGTCAAACGTATTGGCCGGTCAAACGCCGGCCGAGGCAACCGCGCCGAAATGCACGTCGCCGGCAGCGATCGTCAGAACCGAACCTTGATCGTCGCGGATCACGAAACGGCAGTCCTCGTCAATGGTCTCGAAGGTGCCGCGCACCACATTACCGTCAATTCTGACAGCAACCTGCCCGCCAAGCCCCGCCGCACGCGCCAGCCAGCGCCGCCTGACGGCGGCAAGCCCGCGCCCTTCGTTCCACAGCCGCGCATTCTCGCTCCAGGCATCCGACAGCGCCAGGAACAGCGTCTCGGCGTCGCAAGCAGATCCCAGCGCGTTGAGCGACGTCGCTGGATAGGGCAAATCCCTGGGATAAGCCACCACATTGACGCCGATGCCGACAGCCACCGCCGAACGGTCGCCATCCAGCATCGCCGATTCCAGCAGGATGCCGGCGAGCTTGGCGCCCGAGGCAAGCACATCGTTCGGCCATTTCAGTTCGAAACGGTTCTTGCCTTGGCTCGCACCATCGAGGCCGATCGCGATCCTGCCCTTCGGCACGACGGCGTCGAGCGCGTCGGCCAGCGCCAGTCCGGCAACGAAGCCGAGCGTCGCGGCAAGTCGAAGCTCGGTGTTGGTGATCACCAGCAGCGTCGCGGCCAGATTGCCCTCGGGCGTCGCCCAGGCGCGGCCACGGCGGCCACGCCCAGCTTCCTGTTTTTTTGAAACGACCCACAATTTGCCGGGATCGCCTGCCCGCGCGTGCTCCAGCGCCAGCGCATTGGTTGAGCCGACCGTATCGTGCGCCTCGAGCCGGAACCCTTCCGAAGCCGCGGTTGGAGCCAGCCTGAACGTCATTCCGCTAGAAGAAGGTCTTGGCCGCGGCTGCCGCGTAGGTTCCGATCGGGCCGCCGATCAGCACGTAGAACAGCACGAAGGCGCCACAGACACCGAGCACGACGCGCAGCTCGGTCGCCATCGGCACGAAGCCGCCGACCGGTTCGTCGAACCACATGATCTTGATGATGCGCAGATAATAATAGGCGCCCACCACAGAGGCGAGCACGCCGATGATCGCCAGCGCGTAGAGATTGGCGTTGATGGCGGCGAGGAACACGTACCATTTCCCCCAGAAGCCGGCGAGCGGTGGGATACCGGCCAGCGAGAACATCAGGATGGTGAGGATCGTCGCCATGATCGGATTGGTCGCCGACAGGCCGGCGAGATCGCTGATCTGCTCGACATTGCCCTCCTTGCGCCGCATCGCGAGGATGAAGGCGAAGGTGCCGAGCGTCATCACCAGATAGATCAGCATGTAGATGGCGACGCCGCGCACACCGTCCTGGCTGTTGGCCGCAAGGCCGACCAGCGCATAACCCATATGGCCGATGGAGGAATAGGCCATCAGCCGCTTGATGTTGGTCTGGCCGATGGCCGCGAAGGCGCCGAGCGCCATCGAGGCGATCGAGATGAAGACGATGATCTGCTGCCAGTCGGCGGCGATCGGCTTGAAGGCGCCCATGGTGACGCGCACCATCAGCGCCATCGCCGCCATTTTGGGTGCCGCCGCCAGAAAAGCCGTCACCGGCGTCGGCGCGCCTTCATAGACGTCGGGCGTCCACATATGGAACGGCACCGCCGAGATCTTGAAGGCAAGGCCGGCCAGCACAAAGACCAGGCCGAAGACGAGGCCAAGCTGGCGCTCGCCCCCGCTCAGCGCCGCGGCGATCTCCTGGAAGCCGGTGTTGCCGGTGTAGCCGTAGACCAGCGAGATGCCGTAAAGCAGCATGCCCGACGACAGCGCGCCAAGGACGAAGTACTTCAGCCCGGCCTCGGTCGAGCGCAGATTGTCGCGGTTAATCGCCGCCAGCACGTAGATCGCCAGCGACTGCAGCTCGAGGCCGAGATAGAGCCCGATCATGCCGTTGGCCGAGATCATCAGCATCATGCCGAGCGTGCAGAGCAGGATCAGCACCGGATATTCGAACTTGTCGAAACGCTCCGCCTGGGCAAAGCGGACCGACATGACCAGCGTCACCGCCGAGCCGACCAGCGCCAGCACCTTCATGAAGCGGGCGAATGGGTCCTGGATGAAGGCCTCGCCATAGGCATTGCCCTGCCCCGGCGAAAAGATCAGCCAGGCGCCGGCGACCACCAGCACGGCGACGGCAAGGCCGCTCACCGTGACGGTGGTGTTGGCGCGCGAATAGGCGCCGAGCATCAACAGCGCCAAGGCGCCGATGGCGAGGATCAGCTCTGGCGTCGAGAGCGACAGGCTGGAGAGAAGGTCCGGCGTCATGGTTCGCAAAACCCCCAGTCAGTTCGCCGCCGCGGTCTGCGCGGCGCCGATGGATGCGGTGACATTGGTGACGAGCGCCTTGACCGATTCGGCCGTGGCGTCGAAGATCGGCGCCGGATAGACACCGAAGAAGATGACCAGCGCGACCAGCGGATAGATGATCACCTTCTCGCGCGTCGACAGGTCGAGCAGGCCTTTCAGGCTTTCCTTGGTCAGTGCGCCGAAGATCACCTTGCGGTAGAGCCAGAGCGCGTAGGCCGCCGACAGGATGACGCCGGTGGCAGCGAAGAACGCCACCCAGGTGTTGACCCGGAACACGCCGAGCATGGTCAGGAACTCGCCGACAAAGCCGCTGGTGCCGGGCAGGCCGACATTGGCCATGGTGAAGATCATGAACACGGTTGCATATTTCGGCATGTTGTTGACCAACCCGCCATAGGCGTCGATGTCACGCGTGTGCATGCGATCGTAGACGACGCCTACGCAGAGGAACAGCGCGCCCGAGACCAGGCCGTGCGACAGCATCTGGAAGATCGAACCCTGGACGCCTTCCTGGTTCATCGCGAAGATGCCCATGGTAACGAAGCCCATGTGAGCGACCGACGAATAGGCGATCAGCTTCTTCATGTCCTCCTGCATCAGCGCCACCAGCGAGGTGTAGATGATGGCGACGACGGAGCGTGAAAATCACCGGCGCGCGCATATATCGTGGGCGATGAGACAAATCCCCAGCAAAAAACAGCAGCACGGGACCACTGTCTTATAAA
>NZ_JAMYNE010000066.1:0-13356 GCF_040318915.1 Mesorhizobium sp. M0991 | reverse complement strand
GCCAGGGCCAAGGCATCGGATGATGCGGCGCTGATCGCGCATCAGCATCTGACGATCCGGAAGCTGCAGCGGGCGCTGCATGGTCGGAGTTCTGAACGCTCAGCCCGCCTGCACGACCAGATGGAACTCACCTTCGAGGAACTCGAGAGCACCGCGACGGAAGACGAGATCGCCGCCGAACAGGCCGCGGCCCGGACCACCGAGGTGGCGCCTTACATGCGCAAGCGACCGGCGCGCCAGCCATTTCCCGAGCATCTGCCGCGCGAACGCGTGGTCGAGCCGGCGCCGGCCGCTTGCCATTGCTGCGGCGGTCATCGGCTGCGCAAGCTGGGTGAGGATATCACCGAGACGCTGGAGGTGGTGCCGCGGCAATGGAAGGTGATCCAGCACGTGCGGGAGAAGTTCACCTGCCGCGACTGCGAGACGATCAGCCAGGCTCCGGCGCCCTTCCACGCCACCCCGCGCGGCTGGGCCGGTCCCAGCCTGCTGGCGATGATCCTGTTCGAGAAGTTCGGCCAGCATCAGCCGCTTAACCGCCAGGCCGAACGCTATGCCCGCGAAGGCGTGCCGCTCAGCCTGTCGACGCTCGCCGACCAGGTCGGCGCCGGCGCCGCGGCGCTGATGCCGCTGTTCAAGCAGCTCGAAGCCCATGTGCTGGCCGCTTCGCGTCTGCACGGCGACGACACGACGGTGCCGGTCCTGGCCAAGGGCAAGACCGATACCGGCCGATTATGGACCTATGTGCGCGATGACCGACCGTTCGGCGGCGCCGATCCGCCGGCGGCAGTGTTCTACTATTCCCGCGATCGCCGAGGCGAACATCCCGCGACGCATCTCGCCGGCTGGAGCGGTATTCTGCAGGCCGATGCCTTTGGTGGTTATGGCGATCTCTATGCGACGGGTCGTCAGCCGGCGCCTGTTCTGGAGGCCAGCTGCTGGGCCCACAGCCGGCGCAAAGTGTTTGAGCTGGCCGATGTCGAAGCGGCGGCGCGCAAGAAGGCGCACGGCGAGAAGCCCAACCTGGTCTATCCGCTGGCGGTCGAAGCCGTGAAGCGCATCGATGCCCTGTTCGATATCGAGCGCGCGATCAACGGCCTGTCGCCGGCCCAACGCCACGCCGTGCGCCAAGAGCGGAGCGCGCCGCTGGTCACCGAGCTCGAGCGCTGGATGATCAAGACGCGCGACAAGCTCTCGCGCGGGCACGACCTGACCAAGGCCTTCAACTACATGCTGCGCCGCTGGTCATCCTTCACCCGGTTCCTCGACGATGGGCGGATCTGCCTATCCAACAATGCAGCCGAGCGAGCCCTGCGCGGCATCGCTCTCGGCAGAAAGTCCTGGCTCTTCTGCGGTTCCGATCGCGGCGGACAGCGCGCGGCCGTTCTCTACAGCCTGATCGTCAGCGCCAAGATGAACGATGTCGACCCGCAGGCCTGGCTCGCCGACGTCCTCGCCCGACTGCCCGCCTATCCGGCCCATCGGATCGATGATTTGCTGCCGTGGAATTGGAGATCCGCAAAATTGCGGACCCAACCAGCGGCGGCCTGATCATGCAGCGCAATAAGGTGCATCACGTCTACACCGTCGATCGTGTCGCCAGGGACCTCGGCGTCAGCGAAGCGCTCATCCAGGACCTGACCCTCGGTCTCGAGCCCGAGGACGGCGTCATCTGGGTCTACGGCGCCAACGATGACGACGGGATCTTGGCCTTCACCGATGAAGGCATCGAGGAGGTCAAACTCCTCCTCGAAGAATATCATCGCGTCTCCCCAAAGAAAGCTTGACCCCAGCACTCCGGTGCTCAGGTTCTCCTGGCTGCCGGATGCGCACGTCTGCGGTCTTCACCGGATGCGTACACGGAGAGCCGCGGCAGATCGCGAACGAAGAGATTGATGGCGGTGCCGCCTTTGAGGGCGAAACACGTCTCCGCCGCGACCAGCGGCAAGACACGCGTCAGGAGTCGGACTGGTCTGTAATAAGGGCTGGTTGTGTCCACATCTCCTCCGGAACCGTTATGCGGTATTTTGGATCGAGTCTGCCGCCTCTGACCAGCATTCTGTTACCGCTACCAAGGCCAAGCTCATCAAGCGCTTCGGGTTTGGGAAGCTTCTTCAGCCAGGCGTAGGAATGACGCTCGGCCATCCAGTAGAACAGCCTGCGCAATTTGACGCTCGTGCACTTGCGCAAGAGTTGCTCCATGCGCCTTGGTGAGAGCGTGGTCATGCCCTGGAGAAGCTGGTCGGCGTGCTCGAAGGATATGGCGCCCGGCACGTCCATCAGGACTTCAAGGTAAGCCCGCTCGGGCGATGACATGGTGAACGGCCAAGCGCCTGTCCGCTGACCCGGTATGCTGCTATCCACGAGCGTTCGCTCGTTTGTGTCGTACTCGCGGTTGACGAGGCCGGAACCGCCTAGCGAGGAGAGACGATTGTGGCGAACGAACTGGACTGAAGGCAGCGCACTCCCTAGCCAGGCCGGCAAAACGTCTTTGCCGTAAAGATGGACCGCGCGTTGCCTCGACAATGGCAGGTAGTGCGCAAATCCTTGCAATTCGAGCGCTGTCAATCCGCCGACACTTAGATCCGTGCGGAAGATGGTCTGCAGTGCGGTGACGATGCCCTGCCAGGTAAGGTGTGTACTGGGGCGTATATAGACACCGGACGCGACCAGCGTGAGCTGCCTGCTTTTGACCAGATTATCGAGCGCGTGGCGATCGAAGTCCGGATTCTGCTCGGACAGCCAACGCTTCGTCACCGGTAGCCCCTCAGGCACCAGGTTTCGCAGCAATTGTCTTCGGTCGGTGTTCGTTGGCATAGGTTTAAAAAACACTTTCGATGCGGCGATCATCGCCGTATTTTGCGACTCTCATAAACTATCACTTTTAAAGTGAATTTACAATCTTTAAAAAATGCGGCGATGATCGCCGCAAATTTAAATATTTGCAAACAAGCACTCTACTCAATACGCGAGGCTCAGCGGGTTCTTTCGTGTTCGTCCGATAGGCGCCGCGCGTCAGCACGATGGAGTTGACGGGAACTACTGAACGAATCCAGGCACACGCCAGTCACGTGCGTTCCACCAATCTTAAATTGCAGCTTGGGTGAGACATTGGCGGCGCTTATGCTGCATGAATGGACCAAAATTATATTCCACGATCGCTCTATCACGGGGACAGGATCATTTCAGAGGCGGCTTTGCTCGCCGAAGAGGCACTCATTGTTGTGCTAGCAGAACCAGGTGCTGGCAAGAGCGATCTTCTGACGAGCATGGCCGCCCATTTAGGTGGTGAATTCTGCACAGCAACCAGCTTCCGTCACCGCTCGGTGATAGCCGAGGTTCCGTCATTGGTCATCGATGCTCTCGATGAAGTGGCCCGTATAGACCAATCTGCAATTGATCAGATCATCGTCAAGGCAAAGGAGTCGCAGGCGGGTATCGTCGTGCTGGCCTGTCGCTCCAGTGAATGGGACCCGGCACGAACCCGGCTTTTGCAACAGTGCTTCGGCTCTGAGCCGGCCGTGGTACGGCTTTTGCCGTTTTCCGAAGCGGAACAGAAGCTGCTTTTTGAAGCCTATCTTCCGGGAGAGGATTTCACAGCGTTCCTCAATGAAGCTGCTCGCTTCGAGCTCGTGGCGCTTTTAGGTAATCCACAATTTCTCAAGCTCTTCTCTGACGCCTATGTGCAGAGCGGTCGGAAGTTCGTGACAAAAAGCAGGATTTTCGTTGACGCGGTCGAGAGGCTGACCTCGGAGCGAAGCGCATCGCCAAAACAGCGCGGACGGCCGCCCTCTGATGCAATTATCCGCGTCGGAGAAGAGCTCTTTGCAAAACTGCTGTTATCGGGATCAACAGGCTTATCTTCTGTAGAGCAGCCAGGCGATATGGATTTCCCGTATCTGCGGGCGGTCAGCACCGCTGACCTGTCATTGTTGCAATCCACGCTCGACACGCGGCTCTTCAAACCATCAGCCACACCCGCGAGGCACGAGCCGGTGCATCGCATCGTTTCAGAATATTGTGCCGCACGCTATCTTGCGACACGCATTGACGATGCTACCGATCCGCTTTCCCTTGGCCGGTGTCTCGCGGTAATCGCGCCCAACAGCGTAGTGCGCGACGAGCTTCGGGGCATGCTCGGATGGATGGCGGCTGTAGGAAGTCCCCATATCCAACGGGCTTGTATCGACGTCGACCCTTATGCGGTGCTGGCCAACGGCGACCCGTCGCAACTTACGTCGTCATCCAAGCATCTTCTCATGACACGACTGCGCGAGCTCTCAAAAATCGATCCGTATTTCCGCCGCAGCGACTCCTGGCGGCGATTTAGCGTGGCTGGCCTCTTCAGCGTCGATATGGTCGATGACCTGAAAGAGCAGCTGACTGGCGACAAAGTCGCGCCCGAGTTGCGCGATCTTCTTCTCGAACTTCTTCAAGCATCCGACGCTATCCCGCCCCTCGAAGAAGAGCTTTGCTGCATCATGCTCGACGCTGACAACCAGTTGTCGTCTCGTATGCGTGCGCAGCACCTTCTCACGGAATTGCCGGACCGCGACCGCGGGCCGGATGTCACAACCCTGATTGCGATGGGCGATACAGCCTCGTTGCGTATCGCGACTGATATCATCACCGAATTGGGTATGAAGGTGATCGGAAGGGAGCAGGTACTCGCCTTGCTCCAAAGAATTGCAGCAACAGGGAAGGTCAGGAAACGACGCGATCAAGCGGCGCCGGAGCTTCGTTTTTACGTGAGGCAGTTTATCAGCACGTTCGACCTGCCCGGCACAGAATGGCTTCTCGACGAGCTTACCCGTGGCCTCACCTGCACATGCGGTGCAACACGCGAACATCGATGCAATTGTCGTATCGAGGTCAGCAAGATCGCCGGCTCACTGCTTGACCAATATTTCAAGCTGTCGACCAAAACACATGCGCCAGACAAAATTTGGGGATGGACGAAATCTCTGACGTTTGATCGCACCAAATCGTCAGATCAGAGCATCGCAGTGCAGGCACTGACCGAGAACGACGAATTACGGCAGGCGATACATCGGCTCGCTTTCGCAGGTTGTGCTGACGACAAGGACGTATGGGACGTTCGGATGCGCCTCTCGATGAGCCAGCGTCATTCGGGGTTGCAGATGAACCTACGTGATTATCGTGCCCTGCTCGACCATGCCTTTGAAACGGGCAATGCCGCATTGTGGGGCGGATTTTATTCCATGCATAACATTTATTCGGAAAAGAAAGGTCCAGACGATTTCCGGGCCTTGATGCGCAGGCAAGGACGCGAACGATCAGAGCTGCTCAGAATCTGGTCCAAGCGTGAGCGTGAAACCCGTTCATTGATAGACAAGGATCGGTATCGCTGGCCGAGATCAAACCGTAGATGGCAACGCAAGGAAGATCAAACCAAACTAGCGAGGCTAGCCTTTTTTCGAGAAAATTTGGCAAGAATCGAGGCCGGTGCGCACTGGGGTGCACTCCGACTGATTGCCGACTACTACCTTCTCCAACCCGAAAAGATGGGTGAGATATTCGATGACGTTCGCAGCGCTGACAGAGCGCTTCTGAACAGCTTCCCCTTGCTCGACGAGCATGTTCCGACTCTATCAGCTCTTTCTCAACAACGGAAGGCGGTCACGCGGGTGCTGCACGCCGCATGTCTCGCATATTTTCGCGGGTCAGGAACTCTTGAGCGGATCGATCGTAAAGTCCTTGCCGCCGTGAAGACTGATTTGGGGGGGTATGGTGGATATGGGGAAGGAGAAGGCAAGGCTTTGGAAGCCGAGATCGATCGACTGCTGTTTGGGGATCTTTCGGATGTCGAAGCCTATGCGCGAGAATTTATCGAACCCCAGCTAACTCAACCGGGCGACCCACCTACCGATGTCGGCTGGCTTCGTCACAAACAGGCATTCAAACCTCTTCAAAAAACACTGGCGTTGGAATGGCTGGAGCGGTTTCCGGAAATGCCCAAGGGGGCCAGAGATACGCTCTTTGACATCTGTGCGGAGCATGCTGATCGCTCAAGACTACGGCACTTAATCGAACAACAATGTGCGGCGTGGACCGGGCGTGAAGCTACGACCGACGACGAAAAGTCCGACCAAAAATTCTGGTTTCTGCGGGCACTATTCTTCCTAGAAGATCCGCCGGGAGCTGTTTGGGAAGCGCTAAAGGCTGATCCGCAGACGATAACCCGTTTGGAGCATCGAGCGGGCCGGTTTTATCGGGATGACGCGGTGGGGTGGCCTGTGCTCTCGGCCAAGAAGGTATTTGCAATCTTAGACGCATACGTCGATGTATGGCCGAAGGTCTTTCTACCCAGCTCGTGGGGTACGGGCGACCCGCCCGGCGAAACGGCCTATCGCTTTCTGAGCGATGTGGTTCACCTAATAGGACGCGATTCTCCTGATCAGAGCCTCCCGGTCCTGGACAAGCTTTTGTCCGATGATCGCTTTGCTGATTTCCACAGGGATGCCCGCAGCATGAAAGCTGCGGCGCACCGGAAACAGGCGCTACAGGATTTTCGAACGCCCTCTGCAAAGGACATCGTCAATTTTCTCGACCATAGCAAGATCGCCACCGTGGAGGATTTGCGTGCATTGTTGGTTGAAGAACTGGTGGAATACCAGCGATGGGTTCAGGGCGCCGAGACCGACCCGCTCAACATGTTCTATCCGGGCGGCGAGCACCTCGATGAAAATAGTTCGCGCGATCGGATCGTTGACCGGCTACAGGTGAAAATGTCGGCCTTGAACCTCTCGGTCACAATCGAACATCACATGGCGCATGCGAACCGATGCGACATCACAGCATCAGTGATTATTGACGGTCGACGGCGGCTGCTCGTCATCGAGGTCAAAGGGCAGTGGCATTCAAAGCTCTTTTCAGCCGCCTCGGCGCAGCTTCACGACCGCTATAGCGTGCACCCTGATGCGGCGGATCAAGGCATCTATCTCGTTCTATGGTTCGGGGCAGGTGAGAAAATCGCGGGGCGTAAAGACTTATCCATAACGACGACGGCACAGCTAAAGGACGCTATTATTGAACAGATGCCGGTCGATCTACGCCGGGTCATCGACGTGGTCATACTGGATCTTTCGCGAAGACCTTGCGGCTCGGGGGATGCAACGGGGGTGCGCAGCGACCCCCTTGCCAAGAAGGTGCGGAAAAAGCGTAGTACACCCGCACACATTTTGCGAAACGCGCGAACGGAGTTCGTTTGGTTCATCTGAACCGCGTTCGGATGCTTCAATTCAGCTTCATATTGCGAGGCCAGAGGCCGTCGACAAGCTTTTGGTCGAGGAATTTCTCCCCCATATCCTTTTCGCGTTTCTCTATCGCTCGCTTAAGTTCAGAGCGCTGTCGCTCGAATATGATCTGAGAATGATGGTTCAGTTTACATCCATCAAGCATCCGCCAGACGCGACGGTCAGCACTGCTCTTGAGGAGTTCGAAATCCGCTGACGCGGATATGCCATTGTCGGCTGACCTGAACTGCTCCAGCCAATGAACAATTGAGCGGCGGCGCTCCCTCCATCCTTCGGCATAGCGCCAGACATTTCCGAGCCAAGACGCCTGTATGTCCAGGCGCTCTAGGTCTTCGACACGCGGCGACGAAAGGCCCAGATAGCCCCGAACAATCATAGCCCGCCCCCGTCTCCAGATGGAGGGTGATTGGGCTTCAGAAATAGTCCAACCGATCAATCGCTGCTGGAGGTCTGGAGTCTCTGCGTGCAAGGTGCAATCGAGTAGCTCGCGGTCGTTTTCACAGAAGTCGAACGCTTCAATCTGAAGTGCCCACCCCTTGGGGCTCGTGCACGCGAAAGGCATGGTGAGAAGCCAGTCCGAGCCGAGGTTCGTTCGATATACAGTATGATGTCTCGTAGACAGGAGGTTACGCCATATCGAGGCAAAACGAATTGGGTCGCATTTGAGTCCAACGGAGACCATCGGATATAGGAGACCAGGCTCATGGACAGCGAGTTGATTCAGATTGTCAGCAGACTGAATCGAGAGGAAATCCGCAATAGCCTCAAAGGCGGTCGGCTCTGCGGTCCAGAGCGTTTCAAGGCCAGCGCTCGGAATGGTCCAGTCGGGACGCCGCCTGCCGCTTGCAAGGGTCGATTGATCCGAACGCTGAACAGCCTCAATTGCTTGGTCAATGATTTCTTGGCGCGCATCGGCATCGAACCCCAATCGAAATCGTTCGGCCAGCGTGAGAGCCGATTTATTGAGACCGTGCTGAAGCGTGACACTTCGAGTTTCCAGTTGAGTGTCATCGGTTGCAAAATTGGAAATGGACGTCGCCGGCAATGGTCGCTTCTCTGCGTCCAAGACTGACCGCAGTTTGGCGATCAAAATGGCACTGATCACCGCTGGCCCATCCTTTGTATTCTCGGCGGCGCGCACAAGATGGCGAGGATGAAGACGCCGAACCACCTCATTGAGGGAAAGCGACGCCTTTGCGAGAACCAAACTTCCCCAGAAGGCTTCATCATCGTCTCGGGCATTCCCGACAGTCCAATCCAAGGCGATCAACTCGGCAGCCGCCGCAGGCGCATCGGATTTAGCCAAAATCTCCAGTTCGGGCGCTCGGCAATGCGGAGATGATTGTCTCAGGCGCTCCAGCAATGCAGTGCGCAGGGCATTGGTCAAATCCACACCCGTGGCAGCCACCAAAAAGAGCGCACTTCGCAATCGATTTCGTTCGAGGCCGCCATGAATAGCTTTCGCCAATGCATCGAGCCCAGTGGCACTCGGAATGCTGAACGTCAGCGCCAAATCACGATAGATAACTTGCGACGGTTCCAAGCTCAGGAGCAGGCTAATCTGCTCGTCGCCGTCCTTTGCCAACAAAAATTGGGCCGCCATCCGCAGATTCGCGCTATCCGGATCGTCTCCAGGTATCGACATAAGCGGCACAAGGTCGGCTGCATCAAGTACCGACATTTCCATGATGATAACAAACATGGCTCTTTCCGGCGACACTTGGCCGGCCGCGACGTGACCCGAAAGTCGGCGCGTAATGGCTGCTCTATCATCGCGCGCTGCCCGGGCCAAAACGGGCATCCAATGCTCTAATGCAAGGGATTCGGAAGTGTGGCCCCTTGATTGATAGATTGCCGTAACGTCGAGATTTCTTGCAAAATCCGTGGCCTCGCGAACAAGGCTTTCCGGTAGTCTCATCTTAGGATGGAGTAGCCAGTCCCGCGCATATGACAAGCGAACATGAGGTTTTTCGGTTTGGTCGGCGACCTTCTGAATGGCTTCCTCGACGGTTGCAGGTCTTTCCCATACTGAAATTGTTTTGATTAACTCTTGTCGTTCGTCTCTAAGCCCAGATTTGTCAAAGGCGTCTGCAACGACGGTCATGGCCTGAGGCGTCCCAATTGCCCATCCAAGTGAACCTGCGGCATGCGCCATCAGAATGTCATTGCCCAAGGTGAAAGATTGCGCTTGTGACAACGCTTGATCGACTAGGGCGATCTCGGAGGGTTCGGCACCGCGCAGCAGCGCTGCGATATATTTATCGTCATGGTCTCCGTACCGAACAGACCCGGCTATGGACCAAACCCTTATCAAAGGCATCAGGTCATCACGACTGTGAAAAGCAAGAACGCTAACGGCGTAGCCAAAGGCGTGCGATCCATCAGGCTCTTCGCCATCTGCTATGGTGAGAGTTTCATCGGCCTCCTTGAACGGTTTATTCAAAACCAAGCGATCGCCGAGGCGTTTGCGCAGTCGCTCAAGTCGCTTTTCACGCAAAGCAGACCGGTCGTCTGTTTGCCCCAAGAATGGCCACTCCATTAGACCGATCAAGCCGGCCCAATGACGAGCACGTTCAATCAGTGCTACCCTCAATTCGCTCGCACCAGTGAGGGGTCTAATAATATAAGAAAGGCGTTCGGACGCCTCTGCGTCGCCTGCGAACCAGACGTATTCGGCGACATCCACAAGAGCTGTGTTTATGCGCCGTGAAATAGCAAGAATGTCGTCTTCGTGTTCGTCGGAAAGGTTTGGCCTATCGAGCCAAAGGGCGAATATCGCGGCTTGGGCTGCTCTCCTACCGTCCGCTAATGCGGCGGCCCAACTGGCAACTCGAAGCACTTCACAATCGAATGAGGCCCCGCCCCACGGCTCTATCCAGCTTCGAACTTCACTGACAATCTGTCCAATCGTCCAATCCGCAGGAAGTTCTAGCGCTCGGCGCCAGAGATCCCAGCCAAGTGCAAATGCCGCGAATGACAATGTTAGACGGGTATCTTCCCCGGACCGTTCGGCAAGCCCGCCGTCAACCAGTTCCGTAAGTGTTTGCAAGACGCGCTCTGGATTGTCCGCAAAAGGGTTTGCGTTCCGGACGGCGTGATGTAGGTCAGCCGTCGCTATTCGCGAAGGATTCGGCGATGCCTTATCGATTGCCTTTGCAACTTGCCGGAGTGCTTCCTTGAAATCGGGTTCCGCAAGGATGTCACGGTTTCGTGCCAGGCGGTCTTTCCAGTCCTCCCAATACAAGCGAGCTGGCGTGAACTCGCCCACTTTTTCAAGCTCTTCACGGTATCGGAGTGCTAGGTCGAAAAGTCGCGGACGGCGTAGCAATTCCGTCATTTCATCGGATAAAGAGGATCGGGGAATTTTGTGGTTCTTAAGACCTCGGTCGAGTTCCGCGTCTGCGAAGAGGCCTATACGGATAACCTGCGGTTTCTGGCTCAGTCCAACAAACTCATTGAAATCGTGCTCGAACGCATAGGGACGACACGTAGCAAGAACACGAACGCGCTGGCGATAGGGTTCGTCTTGCAGTCGCGTCAGCAACTCGGTCCAATCGCTCTTTCGTCGTTCGTTGAGACCGTCAAGAAAAAGTGTCACGATAGGGGCTTGGATATCGTCATAACTGAGCAACATCTCGGCTTTCTTGACCCATTCCGCAGGGGAGCGACCCAACATCATGCTGAGCGCGCAACTCATGAGTGTTATGGGGTCTTTCGAAACGGAAACCGCTTTGGTAACCGGAAGCAAGAGGGTCTCAGAGGCATTCTCCAAAAGCCAATGAAGAGCGGAGAGAGTCTTGCCAACTCCTTCGTCGCCGACAAAAAAGCAGGGATTTCCCTTTGTCGCCGCGGCTTTAATGCTTGCGCTGTTAGCATCGACCACATCACGGCGAACGAATTCGGCCCACGGGTCACCCAACCGTCCAGGGGCGGGTCTAGCCCTGAGGCGACGGACCAGTTTCTGCGGTTCCGACATCGTCTCTCGCCACCAGGCATCGACTGCCGCACGCAACGTCGCAAGCGTGAAATCGGGTCCCGAGAGTTTTTGGCGAAGCTCAAGAGCCCGCCCAGAGAAATTTGGCTCCCGTCTAAGGCGGTCGATTGCGGCTTGGGCTTCTGCCGGAAGCCGTAGGGCAGCGGCCTTTGGCGCCATAGCAATCAGTTGGACAAGGTCTGAGCCGCCCGTGGGCGGAGCGTCGAGCGTGAGAAGGCCGATTGCTTTTTCTTCCGCCTCGCGGCGGAGTGCTCGTTCAAGTTGCTCTGGGACAGGCCGACTAGCAGCGAGCACCCAAAGATCAGGTTTCGGCTCACGATGGGTCGCTTCAACGAAGCCACCGAGTACATTGCGCTGATTTAAAGAAGTAGTGTCTCGATAGAGCTTGGCTTCGAAAACCGTTTCAAACGGGCCTCGTGCACTTCCGTCACCCCCGTATTGGCTTCCGCTTCGCGAACAAAAGAAGCGTCTCCCACAGATTTCTGACAGCGCCTCGCCTACAAGATTCTCGAATTCGCTGTCTACTATGCTTTGCATATGCCGAAGCAGAACTTCTTCATCGAGCGGCCTTTTCGTTGCCCCGCGTTTCTTCCGGCTAGCCATTTTCTTCATCTTTCCCGCCAATATTTCGGAATAGATATCTGCATAGCATCTTACAAAGCAAGGCATCCTGTCCGGTCCGAGGGGCGCACTCCACGTTTCGATGACCCGTGTGCCTCCGAAGATCCGCAACTCATGTGGGGCGCGTTCGCAAAGGGAAATGGCGCGCGTCTGCAGTTCCAGATTCACCCTGGTGTGGCAGAACTTCGCCCGATCCACTATGAACAAAGCGGCTCGGTCACCGTCCTACGAGAGATCAACGACGCCCTCAAGCGGCCGGAGAGCCGCCGTTCAATCCTTGGACCATCTCCAAGATCGGCGCCTTCTATCTGAAGTCCACTGTGGTCATCGAAGACGAGGTCCGCTTGCTCGTTAAGCGTCATCAGGGTGGTGTCGATCTGACTTGCAGTGACGGTGCATTCCGGTATTGGCCAATTCCAATCGGAGAACCAAACCCGGTATGCCAACTAGACTTGGCGGAGGTGCATATAGCACCAGGAGCCGATCGGGCAGCGATCGAAGCTATTTTCAGAACAGCCGGTTTTCTGGAGTCGCCGTCGCTGGACCCTAACTCATTTATTGGCAACGAGGTGGTGGTTGTTCGCACCTTGCTGCCATAGCAGATACGCTCACTTGACCAATCTGCCCGAGCACCCCGACGACGCCGCAAGAACAGCAGTCTCTGATTGACCTCGCCACCGAGCTGTCCAGACTCTACGGATTCGCCCGCCAGATGAACGAGATGGACTTCGTGGCATCGCTCGGGGCGAGTTCCGCGGCATGCAGGACGCTGGTTGGTCCACCACGATCACTGCGGCTGAGGTCAGGGACAACCGGGCAGGTCGCAGGGGCGGCCAGCTACTAACGCGAGCTCTCAGCTCATCGAATACATCGGCCTGCCCGCACTTGGCGTGCTACCGGTGCCCCTGTTCCGGATGGTCGCACCATACGCCGAAAATCGCTCATCTCCAGCGGGGATCGGATGGCACCGTCATGATCATACCCGCTGGCATGGAGCTGCGCCAAACGCCGGCATCGATCTTGTCGGTCTTAATCCTGGCATGGGCGATCGCCTTCACCTGCATCGGGTTGGCGACAATCACCCGGCCGACATAGGGCGACAGAACCCGCACCACCGCCATGGCGTTGCCCGTGGCCTCGACGACAACCTCATCCGTCCGTCGCAAATTGCGGCCGAACCCTTCCAGTCCCGAGCGGGTCATGTCGAGCCGTTCGTGATGGCGCAGCCGGCCGTCTTCCCAAACCACCACCTCCGCAAAGGTGCGGTGGATGTCCATCCAATCACACGTCTCATCGGCTCCCTCTCCTCAACAATCGGGAGCCAGCGGGCGACGCGCCACCTACGGATCCGCGCTCTCGGCGCAACCGGGCAGGTCGCAGGGGCGGCCAGCTACTAACGCGAGCTCGCAGCTCATCGAATACATCGGCCTGCCCGCACTTGGCGTGCTCCCGGTGCCCCTGTCCCGG
>NZ_JAMYNE010000065.1:0-13361 GCF_040318915.1 Mesorhizobium sp. M0991 | reverse complement strand
ACTTGGCAAAGGCAAATGGATATGCCGTCAAGCTAATCGCTCGAGGAGCCCTCCCCGAGGGAGGGAGAGTGTACCAGTTCTACGAGCTCAAGCGGCGGGCCGAGAAAGGCGCGCCGCCCGTCCCCCTCGCCGCAGGGAAAGCGGATCAGAAACAGCATCGCGCGAAAGCGCGATGACCAGGAGGTCAGGCCGGCCGTATCAAGGCGAGGCTGCGCACGAAGTTAGCTTGATGTGTTCTTACACGAGCGCGGTGAAATCCGTGACCGCCCACTCGAGAGCCAAGCTTTCCGCGCTTCTGGTTTCAATCTGGTCGTCAGCGCCATCGTGCACTGCACGCCCGCGACGCAGAGCGGTCGCCGGCTGCGACGGGCGCTTAGAATGTGGCGTCGTAGTCCACAACCAGGCGATCTCCAGCCGGTCGCGACTGGCAGGTGAGCACGAAACCTGCCTCCCGTTCCCATGGTTCGAGCGCGGCATCGGATTCTGTTTCGACGCCGCCTTCGACGACCCTGGCGACGCAGGAACAGCACGTGCCGCCACCGCAGGAATATGGGACCTCGAGCCCGCTCCGGCGGGCAGCATCGACGACAGTCTCGCCCGGACGGGCATCAATGACGGTGCTGCGGCCGCCCAGCCTAATTTCGACATGCCGCGTCGAGGCATCCGCTTCGAGCAAGATGTCCCGCAGTTCTGATCTGGCGGCGGCGGGACGAAAGGACTCAGCCAGGATCTTGTCGGAGGCCAGCCCCTGTCTCTGCAATGCTGCGCTCAGATTCGCGACCATTTCGGGTGGCCCGCACAACAGCGCATAATCGACCACCGAGACCGGCACGGCCCATCCGCCGAGGATGGAGGCAAGCGTGTCGCCATCGACCCTGCCCTGTCCGAAACCTGGCCCGCCATGCTCGCGCGAAAGAACGTGACGCACCAGCAGGCGCGGCCAGAAATCCTGCTCAAGCTTGGCGATCTGCGTCCGGAAGAGAATGTCTTGTCGCCGCTTGTTCCCGCAGACCAGGAGTAAGCGGCTATGCGGCTCGCGGGCAAGCAGGGTGCTCGCGATGGACAAAACCGGAGTAATGCCGGAGCCCGCTACCGCCGCAAGCACAATACGACCCGCCTTCGGTGCCGGCGGCAAGACAAATCGGCCTCTCGGCTCCATCACTCCGAGGACGTCTCCTGCCTGAAGGCAACGGTTGACGAAGGATGAGAAACGCCCGCCCTCGATCTCCTTCACCGCCACCCTGATCTCGCCGTCGTCGAGACCGGAACAAATCGAATAGGCTCGCCTCACAGACTCGCCGCCGACCTCAGCTTCCAAGGTGAGGAAATGCCCGGGCTGGAAAACAAAACGTGCCTTCAGCGCTAACGGGATGTCGAAGACGATGGAAACCGCGTCCGGCGTCTCCCGGCGGATCTGGCTAACGGTCAGTTGGTGAGGCATAGAGCAAACCAGTGCGAATGATGGCGCAGCCACTCGGACCCGGCATGCCCGCCCTGCTGGCACCTCGAGCGTCAAAGGCGGACTTCCCACTCAAACCGCTTCAGCAGCCTGGGTCACGCTGCACGCCGAGGAATAACCCTTACTGGGAAACTGCCAAACCGGGGCGTCGGTGCTTTCGTCCGTAATCAGGGAGCGCATCTCTGCAAGATATGCCTGAACGAAGAAGGACGGCTGAGGTTCAAGCTCCGTATAGGGCCCGGGTCGGTAAGCCTTGGAGGAGATGCCTGCGGCATTGTCCTCGGTGATCTTTTTGTCCTGGACTGTGGTGACGTCCCACATCCATGTGATCGCGTCGGTGTTGATGCCGGGATCGGCGTTCTGGTCGACAAGCCAGGTTAGGATTACGTCGGTTTCCGTCGCACTACGCGGGATCATCTGAAACAGCGTGACATAATCGTTTGCCGCGCTGATAAATGAGAGGCGGCCGAGCCTAAACCCGGTCTCGCCGCCGTCATAGACGCTGCGCCCGCCCATCAAACACGACACAGACTGGCCGTCGTCGGAGAGGGTGTCGCGACCGCGGCCGATCGGCTTGCGGTACATACCGAACTGCACCTTATCGAGGCCACCGGGCTCCCATGCACCCTTATTGAACTCGGCGTCGCCGATGACGCTGTGCCAGGCGTCGAGTTCTTCCTGCCATTCGGCCGCCTTGCCTTCGTCGCGCATCGCGGTGACCTTTACATGGGCATTGACCCTGAAATACTCCGGATGCGCCGGCCGGCAATGATAGCACTCGCTGAAGTTTTCGACCACGAGCTTCCAGTTGGCCGTGGTCGGATAGCTCTTGCGGGCGGCGACGCGGGCCCGGTTGATACCCATCTCGCGCAAGCCGCCGGCCAGCGCGTCGACAAGGGGCCGAACGTCCGGCAGGCTGGCTTCATCGAGGCCGCAGAGGACCAGGCCGCCGACGCATTTCGTTGGCACGCGATGCAGCCCCAGCGCCTCCGGGTCGACATCTTCGGGTACGTCTTGCCGGGTCTGCAGTTCGCCGGTCAGGCGGAACGACCAGGCATGATAGGGGCAGACCAGCAATCGGCCGCGCCCGTCCTTGGTGCAGAGCCGCGAACCGCGATGGGTACAGACATTGTAATAGGCCGCTATGTCCTCTTCGCCATCGCCGAAACGGACCACGATGATTTCCTCGTCAAAAAGCTGGCGCACGATATAGCGCCCCTTCTCAGAGACCTCGCTGGCATGGGCGACAAGCGACCACTGGCGCGGAAACCACAACTCGCGTTCGAGTTCGAAAATTGCCGGATCGACATAAAACGCCTGCTCGAGCGACCAGCCGGGGCGATGACGGTCGACCAGATCGACGACCGCAGCGCGGTCGGGCGTCAATTTGCTTGTTGTCGTGGGTTGCACCGGAGGACTCCTTCTAGCTAGCTAGAATAACTTTTCATCAGGAGTATGCGGCGCAAGAGCCCATATTGCAAATATAGCTATGAGAGGCTATCATAACAAAAAGGCATCCTGGGTCAGGCCGCAGACAATTGCATATGAAGACGCTGAAGACATCGCTGCCGCTCCTCAACGCCATGGTCGCCTTCGAGGCGGCGGCGAGAAATGGCGGGCTGACGGCGGCAGCCGAAGAGCTCAAGATCGCCCAATCGGCAGTCAGCCGGCATGTCGCTAATCTCGAGCGGGAACTTGCGGTCGCCCTGTTCACGCGCAGGGGCAACCGGGTCGTCCTGACCGAGGCGGGCAGCAGCCTTGCCGTGGCGATACGCGACGGCTTCGGCACGATCAGGCAGGCGGTGGAAAGACTGCAGGCTCCGGATCGGGATACCTTTGTGGTCGGCTGCAGCTACGACCTGCAACAGATGTGGCTGATGCCCCGTTTCGACCTCGTGGCATCACGGGTTCCCAACGGCCAGGTGATGTTGCTGACGTCGTACGACTACAGGGACTTCGATCAGCCTGACGTGGCACTTTCCCTCCGTTTCGGAAGGCCCGAGGACTGGCCGTACCTCGTAGCCACCAAGCTGTTCGACGGCGAGTGGTTTCCGGTCTGCTCGCCGGCCTTCCTTGCGCAGTATCCGGCACTCGCGTCCGAGAACCCGAAGGCTTTCCTCGATGTCCCGCTTCTGCACTCGACCACGCAGCCTGGCGCCGTTGATAGCTGGGAATCTTGGATCGGCACCGAGCGGAAACTCGAGGGCCCACGGTTTACCAACTATTTGTCGATGATGCATGAGACCATTGCAGGGCGCGGCGCCGCCCTCGCCTGGGCGGGCTTCATTGAGGAGCACCTTGGGCGCGGCCGGGTGGTGCGCCTGACCGCCACGTCCCGGCGACACCAAAGTTCTTTCCACATCGTGACGCGGAAGAAGACCAGCCATGCCATCCGGGCCGTCGTGCAGGCACTTGTCGACTCGGTCGAGCATCACATGCGACGCTGACTGTGCCGATCGTTTGGCCCCCCACAGTAATCGCGTAGCTATGGCAACGACACTAAAGCTCATCCCTCCTCGACGGAAATCGCCCAGCCGTCAGTTTCAGTTCCTCCATAAACTCCCCACGGAGGCGATAGATCGCTTTAATCCATTATGGCCGCTGTCGACGATGGCAATGCGAATTGCGTCTGTCGGGCTTAGTGTCGATGAAGCCTTGCCGTTGGTTGGCTGTGGTCGCCAAGCGAACTCTCGCAATCATTTCTGGCTTATGTCGCGAACCGTTCCGAGCGCCTCGGACCTGTGCAGTCCAAGTCAGCGTTTCACCCTTCTACCAAGCCGTGTGTCGCCCCTAGCTAAGCTAGGCTTAGGCTAGTCATCTGGAACTGAAGTTCATTTCATTATAGGGTTGTGCTCTTCGACTGAAGAAGAGTGAGACGATGGCCAATGCGACGGGACGGCCGATTTCGCCGCTGGTGTTGAGTGCGGATGAGCGGGCCTATCTTGAGCGTCAGGTTCGCCGGCGTCGTGTGGCGCGGTCGATGTCTGAACGATGCCGGATCATTCTGCGGTGCGCGGATGGCCTTGCCAGCAAGTCCGTGGCAGCCGAGCTCGGCGTTCATGAGCATACCGTCTCCTTGCGACCATAGTCAGGATTGCGACAGAACCAGAAAGGGTCGCCAGCTGTTGTGGCTCTCCGATGGTCAACGTATAGCGGTCGCAAGTAACGCCATCCGACACCTTCTGTCGGGTTTGTCGGGTCCTCGACACAGGCTCGCTTAACCAATCTCGTGTTTGCGTCAGACTAACTAGCTGAAAAGGAACCGCAATTTTCTTTGGCCCGATCAGGCAAATTGGCACGAGTTTTGAAGCTCTTCGTTGCGATCGGCGGCAGGTGCCGACAGCCATTTCTTGTGGGGGTAGTCGCGATGGATGGACTCAAGAAGGAAAACATCATGTCAGGACTCCGTTATATCGCTATCTATAAGAAGGGGAGCATCGGTAAATCCACCACCTCCCAGAATACGCTCGCCGCCCATGTCGACCTTGGACAGAAAATTCTCAACGTCGGCAACGAACCCAAAGCCAACTCCAGCCGCCAGATCCTGAACTCGAGGCGCAGAACACTGTCCTGCGCCTCGTGGCAAGGAGAGTTCGGTGTAGGACCTGCAACTCGAAGGTCACCAATCCTCCCTCTTCGAGTCAAGCTTTGGTACGCAACAGCCTTTTCGAAACGTCAGCATCGAACTCCTATTCCGAAATATCGAGCGAAATTTTACAAAAAAACGTTCCACAACACTTGGAATGCCATCCTTGTTCGAACCTGGAGACAGATTTTCTTGGGTGAGAATACCTCAGCAGACCAGATCATGCCCCGGCAAAGAGAAGGCCCGTCCTCGCGAGCGTGAAGCAGTGGGATCTGAGGCAGCACGAAGCCAGTGGATGCAACTCTAATGGGCAAGTCCCGGATGGTGCCTGTTTCATTGGTTGGACAAGTAAGTGAGGAATACGTCATGAACGATCATTTGAAAGTGAAGGACGCTTATACCGCCTACGGCGAAATATGGAGCGATATCTATGATGAATATGAGGAAGCGATCAATACGTCAGTCGAGAACGAGCGGGCAGTCAGTTTTCTCGCGCCCTTCGCAAAAAACGGAACCGCACTCGAGTTGGGCGTTGGAAACGGCCAAATCGCCTTGCCCCTTTCGGAGACAGGAGTTTCGGTTCACGGTCTCGACAACTCGGAGACGATGCTTGCCTCGCTTCACGCAAAGAACAGTGGAGATATGATCACGACACACCTTGGCGACATGGCAGAGTTCGACCTAAGAACTCAATACGATCTCGTGTACTGTAGTCGGAACACCTTCTCGCTTTTGGCGAGCGTCGACCAACAAATCAGTTGCTTTGACTCCGTCATGAGATCTCTAAGACCACAAGGACACCTTGTAATGCATTTAGACTATCCATATACTTCTGATTTCTCCGACGCTGGCGCCTATGGCGACCAAAGAACTACGGTTATCCATATTGACGAGCAGCGCGCGATGGTGCGCTTTGCCAGACATGACCGCAATCAACAGCTTTTTATTTCTCAAAACCTTTGGCTCACGCCCGCCGGGAACCGGACGATGCCGCTTAAGATGCGGTACGTCTATCCGACCGAGCTCGACTTGCTCGCAAAGATCAGCGGACTTGAGCTTCTCGAGCGCTACGGAGACTGGCAGAGGCGCCCATTTGACAATGCATCTAGGCAATACATATCGGTGTTCCACAAAATATCATGAGAATCGCGTGTCGCGACCAATACTTTAGGGTTCTGTCGCAATCGTGATTATGGTCGCA
This sequence comes from Mesorhizobium sp. M0991, assembly GCF_040318915.1. NCBI lineage: Bacteria > Pseudomonadati > Pseudomonadota > Alphaproteobacteria > Hyphomicrobiales > Phyllobacteriaceae > Mesorhizobium > Mesorhizobium sp. M0991. Next base: position 7,115 of record NZ_JAMYNE010000065.1, on the reverse strand, counting down.
AGGAGTTATGTGAGCAGCGGCTCAGGTGGCAAGGACCTCAAATTGCTCGGCGATTGAGGGACCTGGATCAGAGGCAAACCTCGCCCGTCGCTGTACATCATGTGAACCATCTCAGTAGTTCACCATCGGACAGGTCCGACACCGAAGGATGAAGCTGGCCTGTGGTCGACCCGCACTGTTGTGCGGTAGGATTGCACGCGGCGCCGGGACCGAGGTCGGCATCGGTTTGGTGCTTCGAGCCCGTTCAGTAGTTTGACCTGGAACCCTGCGAGCACCCCGAATTGTTGACGGCGGGCAGCGGTAGCCGCCGGGCAAAGCTGGCATTGCCCATTTCTTGGAGCATCTGATGTTCAAGGCGGCGACAACCAACCATGCCGCAGGCGAGTTCGACCGCGCGGTCTCGGCCATCGGCGGCTCGAAGTAGTACCCTGGCTGGATATATCTTCGACGACTTCGTTCGCCGGCTGCCGGGCCGGCTCGCCCGCCTCCAAACATCGCCGCCCATTGCTTCGCGCCGGACCAGTTGACGCACCTGCTGTTCCTCCCCCCGACTGTGGGCCGAACATTGTCTGCGATCTACGCCGAGACACTCGCTTCAACGAGAACGGCGTGGCGATACTGCCGTCTGTGGAGCGCCGGAGGATTGCAAGATGTGCAAGATGGGATCGCCCGCGATCAAGCTCCAGGGTGACCAGCTCGAGTTTGCAGGCCCGCAACGGGAGTCGCTGCTCGTCGGTAAGAATGACGCGCCCGCAGATCGCGATCGCAGCGATGGTCATCGAGAGCGGGCGGAGTCTGCTCGACATCAGCCGAGATCTGCGCAGCATCGCACCCAAAGCCCCATTGCTCTATCTGATCGGCTTCTCGAAGACGACGGGCGAGCTGCGTCGCGAAACCGCTCGAGCGGACTCTTGTCCAGACCGTCAATCCCTACGCGTATCAGATGATAGACGTCGAGCGGATGATGTTGCCGCTTTCGAGCGAGCATAGTCCTTGGGCGGCGGAGCTGAGACTGCTGATCGATCCCGACTTGGCCACTTGATCCCGTCGAGCCTGCGCCGCGCGATCCGTGCACGCGTTGCACGTCTTCGCAAAACGTCCGAGGCGCCCTCTGATGATCTTTTTCTGGCGATTGAAGGACTGGCCGCTGGCGAACAGTTTGGCGCTATCCTTAAGCTGCTGAGTGTCGAGCTGCTGATGCAGGCTGGCCTAAAGGTGTTCCGTCCATCGGTCCCATCCGATGACCTTCGGCCTTAATGCAAGTGAGATAAGGCGAGACTGTTGTTCAGCAGTTTGGAGGCACCATGCCACGAAGATCGCCTCTTCGTCAGGGACGTCGTCCCATCTCGGCAACTAGATCAGCGAACACGCGTCCGCCGATACTGATGTGATCTCGCATAGCATCCCCAGCCGCCTTATCGTCGCCCTTCAATATCGCATCGAGGATCTGGGCATGGTCCGAGAACGATTGGCGAATGCGACCTGGCTTCTGAAACGGGTACCTGCGATAGACTCGCAAGCGACCGCGGACGTCCTTCACGCTCCTTTCGAGATAATCGTTCCACGAACCACGGTAGATCAGTTCGTGAAATGCTTTATTGGCTACATCATACTTCTCGAAATCTTCGGTCGGAACGTATGCCTCACTCCGGCGGTGGATCTTCGCCAACTCCTCACGCATGTCGGCCGACATCCGCGAGGCGGCGAGTCTTGCTGCCATGCTCTCGAGCTCGGTCATGACCTCGAAGATCGAGATCACCTGCGGGCTCCGGTCGTGCCCGCTTGAGCGGGACGGGCGCGAGGCCGTTGGCGGCGTGAGGAGGTCAAAGGACAGGTATGGCGCAACGTCGGTGAGGCGGGATCAGGAGAACCAGGCGCATGGGGAGCGCTTCCAGCGCGTTCCAGTGATGTGGACCTGATCCTCGAACTCCCATACGGGCCGCGGCGCCTTGAGCGCCTGGCTTCGCGGTCACGGCTGGACATTCAAAAAACGTATGGCCCGCCCGTCTGCAAGAGGATTTTACGGTGTTCTGATCAGTCTGCGTCAACGTATACGGTCTCATGGGTTAGCCCCATGGCCAAGATGGAAATCCGCGCGTTCAGAGCCCCAATAAGTCTGTCGGCACCACGTGCCATTTTTTTGATCGGGCTTTCCAAACGCCGGTCAACTGTCAGGCCATCTTCACGATCCTTCCTGCAAACCTCGTTGGACTACGTGCGCGATGGCACGTAGCCGACCCGATTATGCCGTCGCTTCCAGGTAGCCGCGTTCAAAGCGTATCTCCTTGCGTAAAGCGGCCCAGGCGATACGCGCCAGCTTGTTGGCCAAAGCCACTACCACGGCATTACGATGCACACCTCTCTCGATCATTGCCTTCAGCCATCGTCCCATAGGCGTGTCGCTCTTTGAAAGCGATGGCAATGCCGCGCGGGCGCCATGGATGAGCAAAGTGCGCAGATAGGTGTTGCCGCGGTTGGTTATCCCAAGCAGCCGAGACTTGCCGCCCGTGCTGTATTGTCTCGGAACCAACCCGAGCCAGGAGCCAAGGTCTCGGGCCTTGGCAAAGTTGCTTGCATTACCTACTGCCGCGACCAAAGCCGTCGCGTTGAGCACCCCAATGCCGGGGATCGAGGTCAACCTGCGTGTGGCGGCATCGTTGCGCGCCAGTTGGACAAACTCGTCGTTCAGCGCCCCGATCTTCGCGTCGAGCTCCTTCCATTCGGTTCGCAGCCCGCCAATCAGCTGACGCATGCGGGGCGACAAGGTCTCGTTGCCCTCGGCTAGCATGCCATCCAAATCAAGCTCGAACTTTCGCCTGCCAGCCGGGAAGATCACCCCGCGTTCCAGCAAGATCGCTCGCAACTGGTTGAGGAGGTTGGTCCGTTCGGCTACGAGGCGCGAACGCACTCGATGCAGCGTCTGGATGTCTAACTGCTCCTGGCTCTTGAGTTCGACGAAGCGCATTGTCGGTCGTGAGGCGGCCTCGGCGATCCCCTCGGCATCGCGGTCATCGTTCTTCTGCGCCTTGATATATGGGCGAACGTATTCCGGTGACATTAACCGGATCTGGTGACCTTGCGCCGCAACCAGGCGCCCCAGATGATGCGCGCCGCAGCATGCTTCCATTGCGACCACACAGGCCGGAAGCTTCGTAACATAGTCGATCAGCGTTTGCCGGCGCATTGTTCGACGAACGACCACCGCACCGGCCGCATCGACGCCAACTATGCTGCAAGAGTTCTTGCCCAGATCAACCCCGAGGATCACAATAGACATTGGCTCGTTCCTTTCTCTTTCTGGATATCAGCATTGTACCCGATGCTGGGGGAAAGGGCGGGCCATTCCATAAGTCCGCGCACGCACTGGAGCAGGGGTCGCCTCGACATCCTGAAGCGGCGCCGGGACTGGTTCGACGGCCAGCTCGATCTTGATCCGGCGAAGCTCGTGTTCATCGGGAATGGCGGACCGGATTCCTCCGCGGCCATGACGAGCCGCAAGAGAGGCCGAACACATGGCAGCACCCGATCATGCGCAACAGGCTGTACCAAAGATTCTTCTTGCGCCCGAGGGGGCGTCCACACATGGCCATGCGGCACGCCGGCCCGGCAGCGCTCGCCGCGCGGCGCTCTTCCACGCACGCCGCCGCGCCTCCAGCCTCGATGCGCATGAAGCCTTCATCGTCGGGCTGATCGAGGAGCGCAAGGACATCACGCTGAACGAGATGGTGGAGCGGCTCGTCACCGAGCAGTCAGTGCGGATCAGCCGCAGCGATGAGACCGGCCTCTCCACAAAGATGGCCCGCCTTCGGACGAGGGCATGTCGGCGCGGCAAGCGGCGGCGCGGTTCGGCGTGGGAGTGTCCAGCGCGATCCGCTGGATTGCGCGGGCGAAGATCGGCGAACTGGCGCCACGCCCGCAGGGCCCACCCGCTTGTTCGATTTCCGACGAAGTCGGGCACTCAACGTAGCAGAGCCGGATCCATCACACTGATTTGGAAGACCTTCTCATTTGGCACAGGAGATGCAGCGTCATCCGCAAACGCGTCACGGACTGAGGAGAAATCGTCCCATGATCACGCTCCCATACAATACCGCCAGCGCGAGCCCCGCGGTTGCAGACCGTCCAAAGATGACGCTCGAGGCAAGCGCGGGCCGTATTAAGACGGTTGCTTTCGTCCTCCGCTCGGGTGGCGACTACGCGCCGCAACATGTTGCCCGTCTGTTGCATCAGGTGGCCGAACATCTGCCCGGCGCCAAGTTCCGTTGCTTCTCCGACGTCGACGTACAGGGGGTCGAGGTAATACCGCTCCGATACGGGTGGCCGCGCTGGTGGGCGAAGATGGAGCTGTTCCGGCCGGAGCTGCCCGACGACTGGCTGTTTTTCGATCTGGACACTTCGATTGTCGGCAGTCTCGCGGATATGGCGGCGGTCGAGGGTCCCGTCATCATGCGTGACGTTGGGGACTCCTTGGCCCTTGGAAGCGGCATCATGGCGATCCCGCAATCCATCAAGGCGGCGGTGTGGGAGGCGTTCACGGCCGCACCCGCGGACCACATGGAGCGGTTTGCTGGCGGCGGCGATCAGGAGTTTCTTGAGAGCTGCCGGGGGGTCAATTGGGGCCTGTGGCAAGACATCTGCCCTGGTCAACTGTGTTCGTACAAACTGGATGTTCAGCGCCTCGGCCGCGTCCCAGCCGGCGTTCGCGCTGTGGTCTTTCACGGCAAGCCTCGGCCATGGGAGGTGGGTTGGTGAAAGAAATAATGGAGCAACCAAACACCGCGGCTCCGGCGCTTCCGCCCGAGCGACAAGTGGTGAAACCGGCTGTATCAGAATATCCACTTCGGCCGCGTAGCGACATCATGCTTTACATGGTCGGTAGCTGACGGCCGGCGGATGCCGAGCACAATCCCGCCACCGGAGACCTCAAACGATACGTTTGCCTCGGCCGTGACAATAAAGAGATCCGGCTGCCAGCCGTTTGTGGCGGCTCTGGAAAGCAGTCATAAGAAGCCGCGAGAGCTGTCCCCACCAGCTAAGCACGAGGGAAAAAAATGTATCCTGAGGCGACCAGATGGCGTCGAGCAAGCCAAGAAGGGATATCCTGAGCCACGGCGACGATTGGGATGCGCGGCCGAGCTGCTGCGCTTCGGGAGGTGTGATGACTTAGTTCATCGAATTTCGCGGCTCCACGTGGGGTAAGCACCTACAGATCAAAGGAATATGCGATTGCGATCAAAGCAGGATCTGCATCCAACCGACCACATCGAATGCGACTTCTGCGTTGTTGGGGCAGGTTCGGCCGGCAGTGTTGTTGCTGACCGGTTGTCTGAAGATGGTCGCTTCAGCGTCTTGGTTCTTGAAGCGGGTCCAGTTGACAAGAACCCATTGATTCAGGTGCCAGCCGGGTTTCTGAAACTTCAAAACGACAAAACGATCAACTGGAGATTCCGTAGTGAACCGTCTTCGGAGCTGAATGGTCGGAGCCTCGATCTACCTCAAGGAAAGGTTTTGGGTGGTAGCAGTTCGATAAACGGAACGCTCTTCGTTCGCGGGCATCCTGAGGAGTATAATCGCTGGGCTCAGCTTGGATGCACGGGTTGGAGCTACGATGGGCTATTGCCACATTTCAGATCGATTGAGCGCTACGATGGTGGCGATTCTGCGGACCGGGGAACTGATGGCCCCATGCCGGTGGTGGCTTTGGCAGTCCGTCATCCGCTATCTTCGGCGTTCATTGAGAGTGCTGAGTCTCTCGGCTTTCCCGTGATCGCTGACATCAATGGCCTCCGAGATGTCGGCGTCGGATGGTTTCAGCAGAATCGCCTAGGTCGCTTTCGAGCAAGCACAGCCCGCACGTTTCTGAGCCGAGCGAGGGCACGTTCAAACCTTCAACTACTGACCAATGCGCTGTGCACGCGCGTGGTTTTTGAAGATCGTCGCGCGATAGGGGTTGAATTCATACGAGCTGGCCATCTATTCCACGTGAACGCAAGGCGGGAGGTTATCCTCGCCGCAGGAGCTCTCAAGTCACCACAAATATTGCAGTTGTCCGGCGTTGGGCCTTCCAACCTTCTATCGTGCCACGGTATCCCGTTGGTGCATCATTCGCCTGGTGTTGGCGAAAGCTTGAAGGATCACTTCCTTGTTAGAGTCGCACACCGAGTTCAAGGCTGCGTAACGCTCAATGAGCGGGCATGGGGATGGCGACTCTTGCGCGAGTCGTTGGCATATGTCCTGCTCGGGCGAGGTCTCATGTCCTTAGGGGCGAGCAATGCAGTTCTCTTCGCTCGAAGTAGGGACAGTGTGGTCCCTACTGACCTCCAATTGAGCTTCACTCCAGGCAGCTACGCTGGTTTGGGCAAACTTGAGCTGGCGCCAGGCATGACAATCGCTATGTGGCAATCTTTTCCTGAAAGCTGTGGACGCGTGGCCATCGTTTCCGCGGACCCGAATGTGGCTCCCGCAATATCGCTCGGATATCTCTCGGCCCAGTCGGACAGTGAAGTCGTCCTCTCAGGCATAAGATTAGCGCGCGAACTGTTTAAGGGGCCCGAGCTCGCTCGATTTAGCGTTTGCGAGACTCTACCGGGCGCTTCCATAACGAGCGACGCGGAGCTTCTAGATTATGCACGAGAATATGGCGCGTCTGCTCTTCACTTCTCAAGCACCTGTCGGATGGGGGTTGATGAAAGAGCTGTTGTCGATCCCAAACTCCAGGTTCACGGAGTGAGGGCCCTGCGAGTTGTCGATGCGTCGATCATTCCAACAGCGTCGTCTGTGAATACGAATGCGGTAACAATGGCAATCGCCGAGAAAGCGTCATCGATCATCCGTTCGTCGGCGACCAGCCACTTCAGCGACTAGTACGTCCGTGACCTGCCACCGGTAGTTTCCTCCATCTGGGATTAGGGGAGTCCGACTTCTCGATTGAAGGACGGACTGGTGAGAGAAGGCCGCTTAGGGAAGGTATCCGGTATTCGGTTCAGCTGAACGCACGTGCTCCTTTTTCGGATAGGGAGGTTCGCCCGATGGTAAGCGCGAATTTCCCCGCACCTTTTGCTGTTGAGTGCTCTGATGCATGAGGTGTCCACCAAAATAGGTGGACACCTTGTGAT
>NZ_JAMYNE010000064.1:0-15711 GCF_040318915.1 Mesorhizobium sp. M0991 | reverse complement strand
CCCAATGTTACGCAATTTGATAGCCGGATTCGTGCGCAACGTCTGCTTTCTGGCAGTCCCTAATTGCGCTTAAATGTCCGACTTTGGGCGCAAAGCGGCCATCCAAGGTTCAGCCTACGGAAAGCGTCTTGGGTCCGATCGCGCCATACAACGCTCGCAACCGAATGACAGCAAAAGGGTCGAACTCCGTCGTTCAGAGTGATTTGGGTTGGGGCGAGAGCGGCCGGCCATGAGGAGGCCCCGGACTGAGAAGAGGTGTCGGTCGGGCGCGCCTGATAGGGGCCCCACAAGGGCACCCCCTGCCCCGTCTGCCGACGGACCCAGGGGGCAGTGACCGCCACGATCAGAGGTACGGCAACATCGGCGCCGGGCCGCCTTCGCGCTGTCAACCGCACGCTACCTAGCGGCAACTGTGGCCTTAAGTCGCAAACTATTGGCTTCAGAAACCAGGCCGTCGGGCTTCATTGACGCTGCAACCAACACCATATGGTGATCCATTGCCCTCCAAAACGAGAGAAGCTGGCCTGACGCGGTCGCACTGCGGCCCTCAACCGGCAATGGCTATGAACTAGGAACCTGAAAACCATGCCTGAAAATATCAGAGTAATTTCGAGAGACGTCCCCCTCATTCAGCTAGGCCTCTATCAGTGCCGCTTCCCGGTAAGCGAAGACCCGTCGGTACCCGGCGGTTACCGTTTTTGTGCTGGGTCAACTTCGCCGGACCGCGTCTACTGCGATCACCACCACGGCATCGTAACCGCTGTCGACCCTCGTCGGGCCCGTTCGGTCCTCGCTCAACGACGCGCCGCGTAAATTAGGCGGCGGGCGGGTCGCCAATTTGCGAGTAGACACCCGGTGGATCACCTTGAGGCCTCCCCCTGCTTGCGGGCGTCGATCAGCAATGGTGCCTCGAAGCACGCAATGATATGGGCGTCGACATTGTCCATTTCCGCCGCGACCACCTGCTTGAGCAGGCCCGGTACGGAGAGTTCACCGTCAAATGGCCCTTCGATCGCTTCAGGTCCAGCCATGGACTGCATGCCCAATATCTCGGTCCCTGGGCCCGCCACCGCCATGGCGGCTGCGACGAAGCGGTCGTGTTGGGATTGATGACGGCAGTTCGCATTCGCAGCATTCCGGCTTGTTGCGCTCAATCACAAAGATGCCAGCGCGCTGGACATGCGCTCCAGCCCTTGGCGCAACAGAGGACGCGGGCAGCCGACATTCAGACGGATGAAGCCTTCGCCGCCAGGCCCATAGACGCGGCCGTCGTAGAGATTGACCCCGGCCTGATCGACAAAGAACTTCTGAATTCCACCCACTCTGCGATCGAGCGCGCACGCGTCCAACCACACCAGAAACGATGCGTCGGGCCGCATGGGCGTGATGCCTGGAAGGTGTTCACCGGCGAACTCGCAAACCAGATCAATGTTGCTGGCGATGTAACGCGTGAGTTGGTCGAGCCATGGCGCGCCGCTGCTGTAGGCAACCTCCAGGGCCAAGCGGCCGAAAAAGTTTGCATTTACCATGAATGACGCCTGCATTGCGGCAAGAAGTGTCTCGCGGCGCTTTTTGCTGGCAACTGAAATGGTTGCCGAAGGAACCCCGGCAAGATTGAAAGTCTTCGTTGGCGCGGTGCAGATGAACGATTTCTCCGCGGCATCTTCCGAGATGGAGGAGAAGACGATGTGGGGGCGATCCGACAACCTTATGTCGCAGTGAATATCGTCGGATATGACCAGGATCCCATGGCGCTCACAAATGTCGTTAAGCGCCGCCAATTCTTCGAGTGTCCAGGCCATTCCGGCAGGGTTGTGAGGATTGCACAGCAGGAATGCCTTGGCACCGCCAGCCGCCAGTTTCTCGAAATCCTCCAGATCGAGCTCATATCTGTTGTTGTGCAATCTCAGCCGGTTCGTAAGCAGAACCCGCCCGTTTCCCTGAACCACTTCGAAATAGGGCGAGTACACGGGCGACTGCACAATGACGCCGTCACCAGGCTTCGTGAAGGTTCGCAGTATCGCAGCGACCGAAGGCATGATCGCCGGGGCGGGAAGCAAGGTCTCCACTTTCGGCGACCAGTTGTGCCGGCGCGCGAACCACGATTGCACGATCTCATAGTGGCGCGGATCGCGGCGTGTGTAGCCGTAAATGCCATGATCCGCGGCCTCGCGCAGCCGCGCGATGACGGTTTCCGGAGCGCGGAAATCCATATCCGCTGTCCATAGGGACAGCAGGTTCTGGCCCTCGACCTGCGGAGAGAACTCATCCCACTGGTTGGCCCATTTGGCGGATCCGAATTGCTGGCGGTCGTGGATTTGGTCGAAATCTATTCCCGCGATATTTCGTTGCCCAAGCGCCGATGCGGGCGTGTCTGCACAAGCCATTTGATAGTCACCTAGAAAATCTGTTGCTACGGTTACAGCCGCTTTGCTTCTGCGGACGTCCCTATTTGAGGATTTGCGCCAGAAACTGCCGTGCCCGTTCCGATCGGGAGTTGGTGAAGAACTGATGGGGCGTGTTGGTTTCGACGATCTCCCCGCGGTCCATGAACACCACGCGATCGGCCACCTCCCGCGCGAAGCCCATCTCATGCGTCACGCACAGCATCGTCATGCCTTCACTCGCAAGCGACACCATCGTGTCGAGCACCTCCTTGACCATCTCCGGATCGAGGGCAGAGGTCGGCTCGTCGAAAAGCATGATCTTTGGGTTCATGCAGAGAGCCCGGGCAATTGCAGCGCGTTGCTGCTGGCCACCCGACAACTGCCCTGGGTAGCTCTCCGCCTTCTCCGCAATTCTGACGCGATCGAGATAATGGCGCGCCAATTCCTCAGCGGCCGACCGCGGCATCTTTCTCACCCAAAACGGCGCAAGCGTGCAATTCTCAAGCACCGTAAGGTGGGGAAACAGATTGAAGTGCTGAAACACCATCCCGACGTTGCTGCGCACTGCGTCGATCTTGCGCAGATCCTCGGTTACCAACTTGCCGTTGACGATGATGTCGCCCGACTGATGCTCCTCGAGATGGTTGATGCAGCGGATCATCGTCGACTTGCCCGACCCGGAGGGGCCACAGATCACAATGCGCTGCCCCCGCGTCACCGAGAGGTTGATGTTCTTGAGCGCATGGTACGAACCGAACCATTTATTGACGTCACGCAGTTCGATGGCCATCGCCTTGCCGTAGGGCGTTGCCTTCGTCGCTGCGTGCATTGCTTGTGGCATCATCATCTCGTCCTAGGATTTGTGGCCACGCGCCAATTGGCGCTCCATCGATTGCGAGTAGCGGGACATGCCGAAGCAAAAGCCCCAGTAGACCAGTCCGGCAAAGAGGTAGCCGGTTGAGGAGATCGTCGGGCCTGCCCAGTTCGGATCGACTCGCGCCGTTTCGACGGCCCTCAGGAAATCTGCTATGCCGACGATGGCGACCAGCGTCGTGTCCTTGAACAGGCCGATGAAGGTCGACACGATGCTCGGGATAACGATCGTCAACGCCTGGGGGAGGACGATCAGGCGCATCATGTCGAAGTAGTTGATCCCGAGCGCTTTCGCCGCTTCGTATTGGCCCTTCGGGATCGCCTGAAGGCCGGCCCTCACAACCTCGGCCATATAGGCGGATGAGAACAACGCTATCGCGATGAGCGGGCGCAGCAGACGATCAGGCGTCAGATAGTCGGGGACGAAAAGCGGCATCATGAAGTTCGCCATGAACAACACCGTGATAAACGGCACGCCCCGGACGACTTCGATGAATGTGACGCAAACCGTCTTGACGAAAGGGAGTTCCGACCGGCGTCCAAGCGCCAGGATAACTCCGATCGGAAGCGAGAAGACGATGCCCACAATCGACATCAGCAGCGTGATCAAGAGACCGCCCCAGAGCGTCGTGTCGATGACAGGCAAATGGAGCCAGGCGACGCCGCGCACCAGAACGAACGCGGCAATGGGGTAGACGAGGAAGAATAGCAACGCCGCCACTTCGCGCCGCGGAGCCTTCGTCCACAGGAGCCAAACGATGAGGATGGCGCCGATCGCCTGCGCAAGGTCCACGCGCCACCGCTCGGAAACCGGGTACGCGCCGTATCGCAGGTAGTCGAACTTCTCGGCAATGAAAGGCCAGCAAGCTCCTTGGCTGTTCGCACGGCATGCTTCGCGACCGCCGCTCCAGACCGCGTCGAAGATCGCAAAGCTCAAAAAGTGATGCAGCAGCCACACGGCGAGGACGACAAAGCAGATTGTCAGCGCGCCTGAAGCCGGCGTCGAAAACAGATTCTTTTTTATCCAGGTCACTGGACCTGGCCGAACGTCGGCGGGGGGCGCCATCGCTGGTATGAGCGCACCGCTGACAAAAGGCGAATGCATGGACTGATCGCTCACGCGTCACCTCTCGACGATCGCAAAATGTCGGTTACACGCGTTCATGGCCAACGACGTGGCAAGGGAGATAACGAGATAGACAGACAAGGTGATCGCCATGACCTGGACGGCCGCGCCGGTCTGGTTGAGCACCGTCCCTGCAAAGATCTGCACGAGGTCGGGATACCCGATGAACACCGCCAGCGACGAGTTCTTGATGAGATTGAGATACTGGCTTGTCAAAGGCGGTATGATGATCCGCAGCGCCTGGGGAACGACGACCAGACGAAGCGTCTTGCCCGGCGCCAGCCCCAGCGCATACGCAGCCTCCGTCTGGCCCTTTGGCACTGCCTGGATTCCACCTCGAACGATCTCGGCGATGTATGAACCGGTGTAGACCGACAGACCGATCAGGAGAGCGGCAAACTCCGGATAGAGCTGATGCCCGCCTTGAAAATTGAAGCCGCGCAGCTGCGGCGCGACGAACGAGACCGGCTCGCCAGCCTCCAGGAACACGACCAGCGGAAATCCTATCAACGTCGCCAGACTGACCAAAAGCACCGGCAGCTGCTTGCCCGTCCGTCTCTGGACGCTCCTGGCGCGAAACCAGAATGCAACGCAGCAGGAAATGGCCGTCACGAATGCCAGGCTCACCAACCCCGCTCCCGGATGCAACTGGATCTCCGGAATGATGAGGCCGCGATTGTTTAGGTAGATGCCGCCGGGGATGGCGATAGACGCCTTCGGGGAGGGCAACGGCTTGAGGACGGCGTTGTACCAGAACAGCAGCTGCAGCAATAACGGGACATTGCGCACAAGCTCGACATAGGCGGTCGCCACCTTCGAAACGATCCAGTTCCGCGACAGGCGGGCAACGCCGATGACGAAGCCAAGCAAGGTCGCCAACAGGATTGCGAGTACGCTGACGTAGAGTGTGTTGACCACTCCGACCCAGAAGGCCTGACCATAGGTGGACAGCGCATCGTACGGTATCAGGGTCTGACTGATGTCGAAGCCGGCAGCCTCATTCCAAAAATCGAATGAGAGCGGAATCCCCCGGACCCGCATATTCGATGCTGTCTGCATCCCGATGCCCAGGGCCAAGGCCAGCAGACAGCCAGCGAGCAAGAGCTGGTAGAGAACGCCTCGCACTTTCGTATCGTGCAGCGACAGGCTCCTGCGCGACGGCGCGGGAAGCGACAAATGGGACATGGCCTGTTCCTATCGGGATCCGTGCAGGGCGCTGGTGGTAACACGCCAGCGCCTTGCAACCATGCTTTGCCTAGCGGATCGGCGGAGCGTACTGAACGCCGCCTTTGTTCCAGAGCGCGTTCATGCCACGCTCCATTTTCAGCGGCGAATCCTTGCCGATATTGCGATCAAAGACTTCACCGTAGTTGCCGACCTGTTTGATCACCTGGACCGGCCAGTCGTCGCCGAGCCCGATGTCCTTGCCTATGCTACCGTCCACGCCAAGCAGACGGCGGATGCTGGGATTGTCCGACGACTTCATGGCATCGACGTTCTTGGAGGTGACCCCGTTTTCTTCCGCGGCCACCATGACGTAGAGCGTCCACTTCGCCACATTGAACCACTGGTCGTCACCCTGCCGCACCGCCGGGCCAAGCGGCTCCTTTGAGATCAGCTCGGGAAGAACAATGCTGTCGTCCGGCTTGGCCATGCGAAGCCGCGACGCGTTCAAGGTGGAGGTGTCCGCGGACAAGACGTCGCAACGACCCTCCTCGTAAGCCTTCACGACCGCTTCCTCGTCGGCGAAACCAACCGTCGTGTACTTGATCGACTGCGAGCGAAAATAGTCGGCAAGGTTCAACTCGGTCGTGGTGCCCTGGGTGACGCATATCGATGCGCCCTCGAGCCCCTTGGCTGACGTGATGTTGTCCGCCTTGCGCACCATGAATCCCTGGCCGTCATAGAAATACGTGCCGGCAAACAGTATGCCGAGGGATGTATCGCGGGAGGAGGTCCAGGTTGCGTTGTGTGCGAGGATGTCGATCTCTCCCGACTGCAAGGCGGTGAAGCGATCTTTTGGCGTCAATGGGATGAACTTGACCTTTTGCGCATCCCCGAGCACGGCAGCGGCCACGGCGCGACAATAGTCGACCACAAATCCGGTCCATTTGCCTTCATTGTCGGGAAGGCTGAAGCCAGCCGTGGCCGAATTTGTGCCACACGTCAGCACGCCATTTTTCTTGACATTGTCGAGGGTTGCGGACCACGCCGAGGAGGCGGTGCACGCGATAGCGAGGGCAAGGAGGCCCTTGAACGTGGATCTCATTTCGGTATTCCCCTGTTTTTCTTGAAGAGACTGTGCTCTCAAGCATAAGTATTCGTCAAATTGATTGTTCTCATTACGAAAATGAGCGCTGCTCATAATTTATGAGGCACCCGCTCTCGGGTGAAAAGGGACTTGAGTGGTGATCGGGCCGGTTTGCTTGAGCGGGCTGATCGAATGAGCGACAGTGCGCGCGATCTATTGTGCAGCCAACCCCGGTGCTCCGACGGTTAGCCCTTGATCTCTCTTGGTCCGCGACTCGTTGTAGATGCTAATGATGATTTCCCGGAGCCATTTGGTACCCGGGTCATTCGCCATCTGGCGGTGAACAATGAGCCACGCATTCACATTTGATATCGGAAGGGGCGGCGGGACCAGCGTCACCTCGCTCCTCTCATCCAGCATTTGCAGGATGGCATCGCCGCAATGGGTAATCAGTTCAGTGCCGCGAAGCGCCCAGGGCAGCACCAGATAATTCGAGATGGTCGCAACGACATTGCGCCGTAGACCCATTAGCTTGAGGGCGGCATCAGCAAGACCTTCTGCCAGACCATCTGCGGAAATCTGCAGGTGAGAACTGGCCAAATACGTTTCCAGTGTCATTGCGTTCCTGGCTATCTTGCTTCCACTCCACACCGCGCAAAATAGCTGATCCTGGCCAAGTTCCACCTTCAGGAGACCCGGGTCATCGCGTATCGCGGCTCCCGTCAGCGCACAGTCGACTTGTCTCAAATAGACTGATGAACCGATCTCGGGTCCGTTTGCGGGAATGACGTTCAGCGTCGCGCCAGGAGCTTGCCTCGAAAATTCTCGAATGAGCCCAGGGATAAATATCATGGCGTGGTAATCGGTAAGTCCAACGCGAAAGTTGCGTCGCGTCGTTGCCGGATTGAACACCTGATGCCGGTCGATCGACGCGCGGATCGTTGCCAGTGCAGCAGAAATATCTGACAGCAACTCCACCGCCCGTGGGGTTGGCCGCATCTCCCCCCCGTCTCTCGTGAACAATTCGTCCTGCAAGAGATACCGAAGCTTTGATAGGGAATGACTTACAGCGGATTGTGTTCTTCCCAATTCGGTCGCTGCACGCGTTACGCTCCTTTCACGCATCATAACGTCGAATACTCGTAGCAAATTGAGGTCGATATCATCAAAACTCATGAGAACGTCCGCACAGTTTTTCCCATGCTACACTGTTTTCAAGCGGCGGGCGAAAGCCAGATTTGCGCCTGCTGTCGACGGCCGTGACGAGACCCTATCGTAGCTTCACTCTCAACGGCTTCGCTGGCCGTGGCTGTCGTATGGCCAAAGCCCGCGCAGACGGCTTGGTCTCCCCTTTTGCTCTCCGGCGAATTCTATTCGCCGACGGGCAGATCTGCATGACTTTGCCTATATATCATCAAGCCAGTTGCTTCCCTTGCCGGCATCTGCCTGCCTTGATCAAACCGTTTGTGGCGCAGAGGTAAGCCGCCCGGGCGAGTGTCCGCTTTTGGGATTTTCGCACATCATCGCAACGACCGACATTAGGCGCGAAGCGGGCATTCGCCGTCCAAGAGACAAAAGTTTCTTTCGGTGAACCCATGACATCGACAAGCAGCACGGATTGGCCCCTCTCCTGCGGTTCGAGCCGGAGGAACACTGGTGACCGTCGTCGGGCCGCCCGACGCGCCGCCCGCCAATGGCCTGGCGGTCGACTTCGTTGTCGAGTCCGATCGTGCTCAACTGAGTGAAATCGTCCAGGGCGTGCGGGACGGACGGCTGCGGACGAACATCGGCAACATCTCGACCCTCGACGATGCCGTTTCGGCGACGCTCGGGGAAGACGATCATCAGCGTTCGTCCGTGAGCGACACGCGCCTGTCGCGCCCGGCCGGCCGGCGCTGTCCAGATAGGCCGGCTGCGTCCTGTACGCAACGCCGGATCAAAGTACTCTCCTCTGCAAAGCTGGGCGCTCGTTGGCGATGCCGGCTATAACAAGGAGGCAAACACTGCGCAGGGTATCAGCGATGCCTTCCGGGATGCTGAGCTCTGCGCAAAAGCACTTGGCCTGGCTTTCAAGGGCGACAGCAGTTTCGAGGCGGCTATGGCGGACTATCAGCGACAGCGCGACCAACACTAGCTGCCGATGTATGAGTTCACCTGCCAACTCGCAACGATGGAGCCGCCCATGGAGATGCAGCAACTCTTCGGGGCGATCGCTGGCAACCGGCAAGCCGAGGACAACTTCGCGCGCGTGAACGCGGGCACGATCTCGCCAGGCGCGTTCTTCGCACGCGAAATGTAGCCCGGATCATGGGCTCAGCCAGCAGGCCACTCTGAATTGCTGGTGTCGTCTTGAGCGTTGAGGTTCATGGGCTGCGGCTTAGGCCGCGCTCTGGGCTGGAGCGACCTCACCGAGGAGGAGCAGACGGCGCTCAAACGCACGAACCGTGGACCTACGAGGCGCTGTCGAAAGTATTGGCCGAACGCCTTATCTCCTCGGGCTTGCCGAAGAGAGACCGAGCGGGACCGGCAGAAACAGGGCTCGAAGAGAGCTGGTGATCAACACTTTGCTTGGCGCTCGCGCTGACTAGCTCGCGACTTTAATATCCGCCGAGGCGGCTTCCTTGACTTCCCGGATCTCTTCACCAACTATCATGATATGAATGCCGCCGTAAAAACCCGTCACGACTTTCTTTTCCGGGTTTGCCCCATCGCGGGATCGTAACCCCCGGCTCGGCTGACATGTTCCCCCGAGCCGAGGGGCAACACTTAAATAATCGACATGGAAGTCCGCGGGCCGCCGATCGGCTCGGCTCGGCTGTGAGCAGGACATTCTTGACTTGGCCGCTCGCATCATCTTTCGCGACGGCGTCCCACCTGAGATACGAGTATTCAAATGCAAGACAAGAAGACCCGGCGTAAGCCGAACATCCCCATCTCGCAGTCGGACCATGCGCGTCTGTCAGCGCTTGCGGGCGCCGTCGCCGCACGGAATCCGAAGGCTTCCGATGAACTGCTCGCCGAACTAGAGCGGGCTCGTATCGTCGCCGATGGTTGGATCCCCACAGGCACCGTCCAGATGGGCTCGACAGTGACGTTCAAGCCAGACACCGGAGACGCGAAAACGGTCACGCTGGTTTTTCCTGGTGATGCGGATATCACCGAAGGCAAGGTTTCAATCCTCACGCCGATCGGCACGGCCCTGATCGGCCTCTCGGCCGGACAGTCGATCATGTGGACTGCGCGAGACGGGCGGCGGCACGAACTCTGGGTGCTAGCGGTGAAACAACCGGCTCCGGAAGGCGCGACCGAACAGCGCCCGCCGGCGCCTTCGGCTATCGAGGCCGGCGTCTAGACATGGGCGTTTCCGTGCGTCTCCTCAATCACGCGGGCAGCCTGATCGCAGGAGTCTGACCCCTGTGCCGGCCTGTTATGGTTCGGCACAGGGGAAGTTTTCCAAACCCGATCAATTGTATAACGCCGGATTTCGCCCCGCGGACCGGCTGGAGACGCGCCATGCCCACTAGCGACAGCTGTCAACTGACCACCAAGGACTACACAATTCTTGAAGTAATGCGGGAACGCCACCGCGGCGAAATCCTCTCGGCTATCCTTAACCGGAAGATTTCGAGCGCCGTTGTAATGTTTCGGGATGATATTCCGGCAACCGTCGTGACGCTCAGCAGCCGCGTGGCTTATCGGGTAAACGACGGCCCTGCCGAAACCCGCATCGTCGCACATGACGAGATGCGCGGTCTGGTTGGAATGCTTTTGCCTATCACCAATCCGCGCGGTCTGGCGCTGCTTGGCTTGGCCGAAGGTGAGTCCATGTCCATTCCGACTGCGGACGGTGGCCTTGAAACGCTGAGTGTGCATGAAGTGGTCTATCAGCCGGAAACCGCAAGGCGCGAGAGATTGAAGCTGGCGGGAGCTGCCGCGCGGGGCTCGTCGCGACTGGCCGGACCGGTTCTGCGCGTCGTCCATCGTTGCGATGAGCTGCAGGACCAAGCGGTGGACAAAAACATCGCGGCCTTCGACACCGGGTTCGATGACCCGGGTCCGTCGGCGGCCTGAGAGCTCGACTATCCCGAAGGATGTGAAGACGGGTAGACAAGCGTTCCGTCGGCCCTTGCCTTCGCGGCGTCGGTGAGTTTCGCCGGCTCGATCTTATCCTTGCCCATTAAATGAAAGACAGCCTCGCCGCGGCTAAGGAGATAATCGGCGACGATTCTTCTGTGACAGCGCCACCAGAGCGTTTCCGAGCACATGATGGCGCTTCGCCGCTGCCTGCCGAGGGACAGAAGCCGATTCAGGCCGTCAAGAAACTCCGCCGACAGCGCGTGGTCGGCGTAATTGTGAAAACTCTGGTTGATCCAGAATGCGTTGAGCACAGGTGGAACGTCGTGCGCCTTGCCGCGCAGGCCGCCAAGCTCGGCAATGTATTCATATCCGATCCCGAACGCTGCCAGCGCTTCGGGAAGCACCTCGCTGTTGAACTGCGGGTTCGCCCGCGAGCGTCTGACAGTCCTGATGTCGATAACCAGGGTGATCTCTGCGATCCGTAGCAGGGCGACGAATTCGGCGATCGACCGCGTCGAGTGACCGATGGTGTGGAATGGATAAGGCATGTACGGTCAACCCATGGCAACGGATTTCTTTCCGGCTTGATGACCGATGATTTGGAACTGAAACAACGCTGTCATTTCACCACCTGCTTCAGACCACGTAACGCCTCCTGGACGTCGGCGCGCGCCTCGCTTGCTTCCGGATAGACTGCATAGGCTGGATAGGTGAATTCCGGGGCGCCTTCCACCACCTCCAGCTGTCCCGCCTCGATATGGGGCGCTGCGGCGCCCCTGCGGAAATAGCCCATTCCGCCAGCGCGCAGGATGTAGCTCAGCCCGAGCGGACCAAGGCCGACCATCAATCCTGGCTCGCCGAAGGCTGAGGAGCTGGCATCATGCTGGGCCGCAAACAGCGGTCCCCAATCGACATAGACATAATCCTTGGACCCGACCGTTCCCCGGTCTCCGTCCGTGGTCCGAACCAGGACGAGTTGCTCCTCGACGAGAAGCTCTACCCTGAAACCCGGCAGCAGCTTCGGCGCATAGAGCACGGCAATGTCCAGAACGCCGGTCCTCAGCTGCTCGAGGAGTTGGTCCGGAACGCCGACCTGGGCCTGGATGGCGATTTCCGGCCTGGCGTTCTTCATCCAGACCAGCCAGTCGAGCAGCAGCGGATTCCACAGACTGAGCTCTCCGCCCAAGGCAACCACGCTTGTCCGTCCCGATGGGATGGCGAGCTGATGCCGTGCCCGTTCCCAGATTTGTACGAATGATTGGGCGAACCGCTCGAATTCCCGGCCCGCCGGAGTCAGCTGCGCGCCATTGCGGTTGCGGATAAAGAGCTGACGGCCGAGTTCGTCTTCCAGCGTGCGTATCCGCGCGCTTACCGTGGTCTGGGTAACGTGGAGCCGGTCGGCGGCTTTCAGAAAGCTGCCGGAATGGACGATTTCCAGAAACGTGCGAGCGCGGTCGATGTCCATTCTGGCTCCAGTCAGTGCAATAATTTTGCATCAATACAGCATTTAATTCCGTTTGCCTTCCTGTTTTACGCAGCGCAACGTTCAGAAGGTCGCGCTGGCTTCCGCCGCAAGAGTTGATGGAGCGCACAATGTCTGATCAGGAGGATCTTCCCTTGGAAACGCGAGAGTACGCCTCGCCGCCGTGCTTCATGCACGAACTCGTTCCCGGATATGGCACCGGGCCGGTTGTGCAAGACGCATGGACAGAAGTCTGTCGATGGCGCAAGGCGGAGCGCAAGCGCTTGATCGATGAGCGTCTTGCCGTCGACGCCGAGGAACGCTTGGCGAGGTCTACTCGCGTTGCCTCCGCGCTCGACCGGGCTGTCAGCCGGGTCAGCGGGCGCATCATCAGCGGCTACTGGCCTTTTCGCGGCGAGCCGGACCTTCGCAACTGGGCGGTACGGGTGATCGAGCGCGGCGGGCGGATCGCGCTGCCGGTCGTCATCAAGAAAGGCTGGCCTATGGAGTTTCGTATCTGGGGACCAGGAGACCCGCTCGAACGCGGCATCTGGAATATTCTTGTTCCGTCAAATGGGCCATCGGTCCAGCCGGATGTCGTCATCGCGCCGGTTGTCGGTTTCGACCAGGCTAACTACCGCCTGGGCTATGGCGGCGGCTTTTTTGACCGGACTCTGGCGGCCGTGCCGAAGCGGCCTCTCGTCGTCGGCGTCGGTTACGCCGGCAGCAGGATCCAGACCATCTATCCGCAGCCACACGACATTCCGATGGATGTGATCGTCACCGATGAATGAATGAGTGCAGGCGAGACCTGATCCTCCTGTGACGGCGGATCGCAGACGGCCGGGTCCATCTTTGAGTCCGCCGCGCCTCCAGTGAAGAGCAGGAAGCAAATCATGTCCAATCCAGCCACCACGGCCTTGGATGATCATAAGCCGCGGTTTGTCGTCAGGTGGCTGTTCTCCACCAACCACAAGGATATCGGGACGCTTTACCTGCTGTTCTCGATCATGGCCGGGGTCTTCGGTACAGGGCTTTCCGTGTTGATCCGCATGGAGTTGCAGGAGCCGGGCCTGCAGATATTTGGCGATCCGGGGGTCTACAACGTCGTCGTCAGTGCCCACGGGCTGGTCATGATCTTTTTCGTCCTAATGCCGGCACTGATTGGTGGCTTCGGCAACTGGATGGTACCGATCATGATTGGCGCCCCCGACATGGCCTTTCCGCGCTTGAACAACATCTCATTCTGGCTGCTGGTGATGTCATTTATCCTCTTCATAGCCTCAATGTTCGTTCCAGGAGCGCCCGGCACGCTTGGCCATGGCGGCGGCTGGACGCTCTACCCGCCCTTGTCGACTGATGGCCAGCCAGGCCCCGCGGTCGACCTCGTGATTCTGTCAATCCACCTGTCGGGTGCCTCTTCGATCCTTGGCGCTATCAACTTCATCACCACCATCTTCAATATGCGCGCGCCTGGCATGACGATGCACAAGATGCCTCTGTTCGCCTGGTCGATGCTGGTTACTGCCTTCATGCTTCTGATGTCGCTGCCCGTACTCGCCGGCGCCATCACCATGCTTTTGACCGATCGCAATTTCGGGACGACCTTCTTCGCGCCCGCCGGCGGCGGTGATCCGGTCCTCTATCAGCATCTGTTCTGGTTCTTCGGCCATCCCGAAGTCTACATAATGATTCTACCCGGCTTCGGCATCATCAGCCATGTCATCTCGACCTTCGCCAGGAAGCCGATCTTCGGCTATCTCGGCATGGCCTATGCGATGGTGGCGATCGCCGCGATCGGCTTCGTCGTGTGGGCGCATCATATGTATACGACCGGCCTGTCCGTGGACACCCAGCGTTACTTCGCCTTCGCCTCGATGGTCATCGCCGTTCCAACCGGCGTGAAGGTTTTTTCCTGGCTAGCGACTATGTGGGGAGGATCGATAGACTTCAAGACACCGATGCAGTGGGCTCTCGGTTTCGTCCTGCTGTTCACCATCGGCGGCGTCACCGGCATCATGGTTGCAAACCCTGGTATCGACCGCGTGTATCACGATACCTATTTTGTGGTCGCCCACTTTCATTATGTGCTGTCTTTGGGCGCGGTCTTCGCCATCTTCGCCGGCTTCTATTACTGGTTCCCGAAGATGACCGGCTATATGTACAACGAAACGATGGGCAAGCTGCATTTCTGGGTGATGTTCATTGGCGTCAACCTGGTCTTTTTCCCGCAGCATTTTCTCGGCATGGCCGGCATGCCGCGACGCTATGCCGACTACCCCGACGCTTTCGCCGGCTGGAATTTTGTCTCGTCGATCGGCTCCTACATTTCAACGGCCGGACTTGTCGTCTTTTTCATCACGGTAGCGGAAGCTTTCAGCCGCAAACGCCAGGCTGGCGCCAACCCATGGGGCGAAGGGGCGGCCACCCTCGAATGGCTGCTGCCGTCGCCGCCACCCTTCCACCAATGGGAAAAGCTGCCGCGCATTCTCTAACACTGGCCTCCAGTTCCAAATCGGCGTCTGTTATTGTTTGGGAGACCGTCATGAACGAGACCACAGATCCAAACAACCAAATCCTGCTCGTAGCAATTGTCGCGTTTTATTGGGCATTGCTGGCAGGTTGGGACCAGCTGCTGCCGCGCTCGGATGACGACAAGACCAAGCGGGGCGATGCGGTGACTGAGCAACGAAGCGGCGTTGCCGATTACGCTTCATCGGCGGGCCAGCCCTTGGATGTGATCCGGGACATCGATCCGAATTTTGACCTTGCCGCGTTTCTAACCGGCGCCAAAACGGCCTATGAAGTTATCCTGCGGGCCTATGCAGATGGCGACATCCAAACGTTGAAACGCCTTGTCGGGCCGGAAGTGCTTGAGACCTTCGAACGAGCTATTGCCGGGCGCCGGGATCGGGAAGAGACGCTGCAGCTGACCCTCATCGGCGTGAGTGAAGCAAAAGTCATCGAGGCTCTCGAGGAGAATGGGACCGCAGAGATCGGCGTTCGCTTCGTTTCCCAGGTGGTCAGTGTCACCCGTTCAGCCAACGACCGGGTCGTGGCTGGCGATCCCACGCTGATTGTTGAGGTGATCGACACCTGGACGTTTGCCCGCGAAACACAGTCAACGAAGCGCGACTGGGTTTTGATCGCCACCGAGGGCGACTAACAGGTATGTGCTCTTCCGAGAAGCCTGCCTCCCGTGTCACCGTTGAAGGGCAGTCAACCCGGAGCGTTGGGTGGCCTGAGCGGATTTGTCATTTTTTGACAGCACCCACCCACTATTGGCCTGTCGCGATTAATTGGACATGACACGGGCTCAGTCGACCATTTTCAAGCAGCGAGCTGCGTAGCAGGGCCTGGAAATAAATTACCAGATGGTATCCTCATGTGATATGGTCAAATCTTGGCCGAGAAAAATTAATAGAAACAAAGGAGGCCGCGATGAGAGATTATTTTTCATTTCAGCTATTCATGAGAATGTCGACTGCGTTATTTATTGGTGCCGCTATCTATTCCATCGTTTTCGGGAATACAT
>NZ_JAMYNE010000063.1:0-15794 GCF_040318915.1 Mesorhizobium sp. M0991 | reverse complement strand
CCGCCGACCCCGCTCAAAACACCCACACGCGGGGCGGCGCGCGTCTTTTTTTATACCCCCACCGGTGGTCCTCTCACCCACCGCCAGCACCCAGGGGGCCCAGCGCCGCCCGCCCCGGGGCCCCCTTTTCAATCGTGAATGACCAAGCCAGGCTTGGCCGACCGCAACACGGTCAGATTATGCGGCCCGCGCTGCTGGCCGCTTGCCGCCGAAGCGGCGCTTGTTGTTGCCCTTGAAGGGCTTGGCGCCTTCCGGCTTGCGCTCGCCCGCAAAGGCCGGCTTGTCGCCGAACCGCTTCTTGCCGAAGCCGTTGTTTGCGCCGCCGGGCCGCCTGCCGTCGCGGCGGCCATTGTGGTCGTTGCGATCATTGGCCGGTTCGAAGCTGCGCTCGTTCTTCTCGGCGGGATTGCGCTGCGGATCGGGGCTGCCGAGATGGTCGGCAACGATCGGCAGCTTAGTGCGGATGATGCGCTCGACCTGGCGCAGCTTGCTGTTTTCGGATGGGTCGCAGAGCGTGATGGCGATGCCGTCCATGCCGTTGCGGCCAGTGCGGCCGATGCGGTGGACATAGCTCTCTGCCTCGTCCGGCAGGTCGAAATTCACCACATGGCTGATGCCGGGCACGTCGATGCCGCGTGCCGCAATGTCGGTCGCCACGAGAATGCGCACCGAACCCTCACGGAAATCGTTGAGCGCCTTCTGACGGGCATTCTGCGACTTGTTGCCGTGGATGACGGCGGCCTTGAAGCCGTCGCGCTCGAGATCCTTGGTCACCCTGTCGGCGCCATGCTTGGTGCGCGAGAAGATGATGACCGACTTCATCGCCTCATCGGCAAGCATGTTGGCCAGCACCTGGCGCTTCTGCTTGGTGCGGGCAAAGACGACACCCTGTACGATCTCGGCGGCCGCGGTGCTGTGAGGAGCGACTTCGACGCGAATTGGGTTCTTCAGCAGGCCTTTCGCCAGTTCGGCGATTTCGGCCGGCATGGTTGCCGAGAACAGCACCGTCTGACGGTCCGGCGCCGTCGCCCTGGCGATGCGCTTGACGTCGTTGATGAAGCCCATGTCGAGCATGCGGTCGCCTTCGTCGAGCACCAGCCATTTGGTGTCGGCAAGCACGAGATCGCCTTCACGCACCAGGTCTGTCAACCGGCCGGGGGTTGCGATCAGGATGTCGACGCCAGGGGCAACCTTCTTCACCTGGCTGAAGCGCGAGACGCCGCCAAGCACCAGCGCGGTCGAGACATGCGCGCCCTTGGCGAGCAGCTTGATCATCTCCTCGATCTGCACCGCGAGTTCGCGCGTCGGCGCCAAGATCAGCGCGCGGGCCGTCTTCGGCCGGCGCTTGGTGCCAAGTGCGATGATCTTCGACAGGATCGGCAGCGCGAACGCCGCGGTCTTGCCTGAGCCGGTCTGGGCGATGCCGAAAATGTCGCGGCCTTCGAGCTGCGGCGGGATCGCCTGGGCCTGGATCGGCTTCGGATCGGTAAAGCCGGCGGCATTGGTGGCCTTGAGCAGTGCGCCGGTAATTCCAAGTGCGGCGAAACCGTTCAGTTCCCCAGTGTCCTTACCGGTCAAAGTGTTTTCATTGGTCAAAATATTCTTCTTTCATGCGGCTCCTGGCCGCAAACATAAATGGCGGCAGGGCGCAACCTGCCGTCGAAAATTGTCATGAAACGACAAGGCGGGCGGACGCTATTGTCCACACGGCTGCGCTGTCGTGCCCGCAGGCATCATGCCACGGGGCTTTTTCGCCACCTTGCCGATATGCCGGGAAGAGGGAAAACAGACGCAACCAGTCTCATTCGTCGAGAAGGCCGGATTTATCCCGGCCCAAGCGCCTATGCCGCCGCATATGGCCCAGTTCGCATCGAAATGCAAGGGGCCTGATGCTGCAGCGCAGCAAAGCCAAGAGGAAGCGGCGCTTGCGCTCTCTCGCGGGCATGATTACCACAATCCAGCTTTCCGTTTCGGGGACCGGTCATGAAGGACGTGCTGAAGGAACTCGAGCGCCGCCGCGAGATCGCCCGCATGGGCGGCGGCCAGGCCCGCATCGACGCCCAGCACAAGAAGGGCAAGCTGATCGCCCGCGAACGCATAGACGTTTTTCTCGACGAGGGCTCGTTCGAGGAGTTCGATATGTTTGTCGAGCACCGCTCGACCGACTTCGGCATGGAGAAGACCAAGATCGCCGGCGATGGCGTCGTCACCGGCTGGGGCACCGTAAATGGCCGGCCAGTGTACCTCTTTGCAAAGGACTTTACCGTGTTCGGCGGCTCGCTGTCCGAGGCGCATGCCGAAAAGGTGGTCAAGGTGCAGGAGATGGCGCTACGCAACCGCGCGCCGATCATCGGCCTTTACGACGCCGGCGGCGCCCGCATCCAGGAAGGCGTGGCGGCGCTCGGCGGCTATGCCGAGATCTTCCAGCGCAATGTTCTAGCCTCCGGCGTCATCCCACAGATTTCGCTGATCATGGGCCCTTGTGCTGGCGGCGACGTCTATTCGCCGGCGATGACCGACTTCATCTTCATGGTTCGCGACACCTCCTACATGTTCGTCACCGGGCCGGATGTGGTGAAGACCGTCACCAACGAGACGGTCACCGCCGAAAGCCTCGGCGGCGCTTCCGTCCACACGACGAAGTCCTCGATCGCCGACGGAGCCTACGACAATGACGTCGAGGCGTTGCTGCAGATGCGCCGGCTGGTCGATCTGCTGCCCGCCTCCAACACGGCGGAAATTCCCGAGATCGAATGCTACCAGTCGGTCACCGATCACGATCTGTCGCTCGACAGGCTGATCCCCGACAATGCCAACAAACCCTACGACATCAAAGAGTTGATCCTTAAAGTTGCCGACGAGGGTGACTTCTTCGAGATCCAGCAGAATTTTGCGAAAAACATCGTCACCGGCTTCGGCCGTATCGAGGGCCGCACCGTCGGCTTCGTCGCCAACCAGCCGATGGTGCTGGCCGGCGTGCTCGATTCGGATGCCAGCCGCAAGGCGGCGCGTTTCGTGCGCTTCTGCGACTGCTTCTCGATCCCGATCGTCACCTTCGTCGACGTGCCGGGCTTCCTGCCAGGCACCGCGCAGGAATATGGCGGGTTGATCAAGCACGGCGCCAAGCTTCTGTTCGCCTATGCCGAAGCGACCGTGCCGAAAATAACCGTCATCACCAGAAAGGCCTATGGCGGCGCCTATGACGTTATGGCGTCAAAGCATTTGCGCGGCGACATGAACTATGCCTGGCCAACGGCGCAGATTGCGGTGATGGGCGCCAGGGGCGCAGTCGAGATCATCTATCGCAAGGATATCGGCGACGCGGAGAAAATTGCAGCGCACACAAAAGCTTACGAGGATCGCTTCCTGTCACCCTTCGTTGCCGCCGAGCGTGGCTATGTCGACGAGGTTATCATGCCGCATTCGACCCGCCGCCGCATCGCCCGCGCGCTCAGGATGCTGCGCAACAAGGATATGCAAAACCCCTGGAAGAAGCACGATAATATTCCGCTGTGAGAGGGGTTGATGTCGCGCCTGGTCCTCTGTGTGGGAGCGCGTTTCGGCAGGTTTGCCATCCTGCTCTTCGCTCTGCCGCTGTTTTGCCCAATACTCCTGTGGTTCTGGTTCCTCGATTGCTATCCGCTCGCTGTCATCGCGACTGGCGTTGTTGCAATCCCGGCCGCGATGCTGGCCATCGTTCTGTTGATTGGGACATTGTTCGCCGGTTTTCGACCCAGCAAGGTGGACGGGATTACTTGGGAATCAGCCCCGAAATTGTGGGCTGTCTGGGAGAGTATTGCTGGCAAACACCGCGCCAGCCGGACGACGATCGTGCTGAGCGACGATCTCAACGCTAGCATCGGTGAAGAGCGGCCGTTTCTGGGCCTGCTTGGTCGCAGGGCAATTCTCACCGTGGGCCTGCCGCTGCTCGCAGCGACCGACAAAAAGGCATTTGCGGCGATCTTGGCTCATGAGGACGCCCATCTGAAAAACAAAGATACAAATGGCGGTCTCAACCTGGCCGAACTCGAGAAAAGCTTCGATCTAATCTTCGACTTCGCTCCTCCAGGGAAAACCGTTTCAGGCAGCCTGTTCTACTGGATGCTTGGTCCGCTGTCGCGCACTCTGGAGCGCGAAGAAATACGGTTGTCGCGACGGGCGGAAATTGACGCAGATCGCCATGCAGCGACGTCCGGCGATGCATATGAAACGGCGCGCGCCCTGCTACTGATCGGTGCTGCCAGTGCGTTCTTCGATGACCAAGTGTATATTCCGCTTAAACGTGAACTGCTTGGCACCATGGTACCGCCTCGTCCACCACTCGAAAGAGTTCTGGCGGCCGCCAGTCACCTGTCGAGGCTTCCCATCCTGCAAGAATATGCGCAAAAGGCCTGGGACGCGCCAGATAACGAAAGCGCGGATCATCCGCCCTGGTCCGAACGTTTGACTGCTCTTGGATTTAACTCGGCTCCAGAGATAGAACCAGTTCTGGTTTCTGCCTTGTCGAGCCTGCTGAGCGATGAGGTCGTCGCCGAACATGTCCGCCATTTCGACGGCGAATGGACATCGAACATCGCCGACCATCTCGATCGATAGCTGCCCACCAGGATCCACTGCTGCTAATGCGTGAGCCGGCGGCCTATTCCGCTTCCGCCGCGCCGAACCCCGCTCCCATCGTCGCGCGGACAGCGCCCGACCACGGCGTCGCATGATTGTCGATGCGCATCTGGAAGATAAAATAGGTTGGCGAACAGAAGCCGATGCCTCTCACCTTGCCGATGCCCGGCGTGTCGGGCGGCAGCGATTGGCACATGTAATCCTCGCGGCAAAAATGGTCGGCGGAGCAGGCAGGCCTGTTGCCGCGATTGACGGCGCCGCCCAGGCACTGGTCGAAATTATTGGTCGCTACGCAGGTGTCGAATTTTTTGCCGCCAACCAGCCCGCAAATCTCGTTCGGCATCGACTTGCCCGGTTTGAAGGCGGCAAAGCTGTGATCCCGGTCGTCGCAGCCGCGATAGGCAATGCCCGCCGGCACGCCGATCTTCGGCGGCCGGCAGGTGTAGGCGATGCGTGAAATGCCCGGCGCGAAAGCCGCGAACTGGCCGGTGATGGTGTAGCGGTCATTGAAAGGCTGCGCGGCGTTGCTGGCGATCGAGCCGGTCAGGCACGGATGGCCGGAGAACATGGCTTTGCTGTCCTTGGGGCTGTCCTTGGGCAGCAGGCATTGCGCCAGCTTGGTGCGCACGCCGGACACGATCGCCAGTGGCGTGCAGACGGTACCGCCGCCGCATTGCCAGGTTGCGCCGAAGCGGGCCGCATCCTCCGGCATCAGGCACGGCATCGCCATCTCGGCCGGCGCGTAGTCGACCTCGCCGGCATCGTTCCATGTGGCCGGCGGCGCGAAGGACAGCGGGCGGAAACGGTTCGGCTCCTTGCCCTCGGCAGTCGCGCGCAGCCACGCTTCGCGGCGGGGGATGTCGGCGTGAAGATGCGGTGAGATGCCAACTTCGATGCGGTTGAGCGGCGAGGTCGTCTTGTCATCGAAACCGATGAAATGGAAGCCGGCGGTCGATCCCGCCTGATGGCAGCCCTGGCAGGCGCCGTTGTCCAGACGCTCGACCAGCGCCTCCGGCGTTCGCACCAACTTCAGCGCAGAAAAATCGAGGCCGGCGAAATCCGCGGATTGGAACAGCGGCGTGAACGGGTGGTTGGCCTGCCTTGCGCTGCCGAAGGTCGACCATGAGATGACCTTCTTCGCCAGGAATTGGTCCGGAATCTGGTAGACGCCGAGATCGACCGCCGCAACATCTGTGCGGATGTATTCCGCAAGTTTTGCTTTTAAGCCGGCGTCTTCAGCAAGGCGTGCCGTGTCGGGCGTATTCTCCAGCGGCTTCTCGCTGACAGCCGAGCCATCGATGCCGAATATCCGCATGAAGTAGGCCGCCTGGCCACCGAATTCGGTCTCCTGGCCGGAGGGGAAGCGCACCACTTGCGCATTGAGCTCGAGCTGCTTGAAGGTGAGCGCCGCCCTTTCCAGCGGGCCGCCGGTCAGCCAACCGGCATCGACGCTTTCGTCGAGTTGCGGCGCCCAGCGTCCGGCAACGCCGACGCAGCCACCATCGGCATCGGGCGCGACATTGAAGACGGCACTGAAATTGAACGGCAGGCGCGAGGCCAAAACCTTGCCGTTCTTCTTGAAGCTGTAGGCGAGGCGATAGATGAAACGCACCTCGCCGCAACTGGTGTCGCCCGTCAGCGCGGCGAAATCGCCGCGGTCGAGCCGGTTGACCACGCCGACGAGGCGGAAGCGTGCGGCGTCGGTCTTCAGCCAGCGCATGTCCATGATGCGGCCGACATTGCCGTCGGTGACCTCATAGAGCGTCCGCCCGCCGGCCTTCATCTCGGCCCGCAGCGCCGCGACGTCGCTTGCAACCGTTTCGACGATCGCGTGGTAGGCCGGCGCCTTCTCGTAGAGCGTCTTCAGGTCGCCCTTGCCATCGACGCCGAAAATGCCGGCGAAACCGTAACCCTCGCTATCGAGGGCGGCGAGAACGGCCGGGTCGTCGACGATGGTCACCGGCTGCTCAGCGGCATTCGCCGACTGTGTCGCCAATGCGGCCATGACGAGCGTGATGAAAAAGACAGCAAGACGTCTCATAGAAGGTCCTGTTGGCGTTCGACCAATTCACGCAACACCGGCACCAACGCCATCGGCAGATCCTCGGCGATCAAGCCAGGCCCGAAACGGCGGCCGGCCTCGGCGTGGATCCAGACCGCAGCGCAGGCAGCCTGGAAGGCTCGCATGCCTTGCGCCAGCAGCGCGGCAACGATGCCCGCCAGCACATCCCCCGACCCGGCCGTTGCCAGCCACGGCGCGCCATTGCTGTTGATCGCAACCCTGCCGTCGGGCGCCGCGATCACCGTGTCGGCGCCCTTGTAGACAATGACTGAATTGGCACGCGCTGAGGCGGCGCCGGCCTTGGCGAGCTTTGACTGCTTCTTCGATCTGGCAATGTCGGGAAAAAGCCTGGCGAATTCGCCTTCATGCGGCGTCAGCACCAGACTTGGTGCGAAGGTTCGATGTGCGGCTTCAAAAAGGGCGTCTGGAGCGTCGCGAAACGAAGTCAGGCCATCGGCATCAAGCACAACGCCTCCAAATTCGATCCCGTGTTTGATATCGTGGAGAGGGTCCCGGCTGAGCAACCGCAATGCAAAATCGCGGGCTTTGTCGCCAACGCCGAACCCTGGACCAAGAACGATGGCCAACGGCTGCCGTTCGCCGATGAATTCGCCCACCTCCGCGACGGTGTCGACCTTTCGCAACATGATCGAGGTCAGATGCGCGGCGTTCACCTGCATGGCATCGCCAGGCGAAAGCACGGTCACTGCCCCCGCCCCGCTTCTGGCAGCGGCCATCGCAGACAGCCGGGCGGCACCTGTGGCGCTCGGTCCGCCGGAAAAGACCGCGACATGGCCGCGCTTGTATTTGTGCGTATCGATGGCCGTTCGCGGAAAATTCCATCGCAGCCACAGGTCCGGCGTGTTCTCAAACGTCTTGATCTTGAGCTGGTCGACGATCGCATCTGGAATGCCGATGTCAGCGACGATGATCTCGCCGCACAGGCTGCGTCCGGGCATCAGCAGATGGCCGACCTTTTTTCGCACGAACGTTACCGTCACCTCGGCCTCGAAATAAGCATTGGTCAACCCGGTTTCGCCCGACACACCCGAAGGTAGGTCGATCGAAACCACCGGCACGCGTTCCGCGCTACTAAGGCCGGAGACGGCTGACGCTTGCATGGAAATGTCTTTCGACAGTCCCGCGCCATAGAGCGCGTCCACGACGACTTCTCCCGCTTCCGGATAACAGTGGCCGAGATGGTTGACCGGCAGGTTGCAAGCCTCGGCAGCCAGCGCGGCATCGCTCCCCGGTTTCTGCTTGCCTTCGGCCCAGACCGCGACATTGACGCCAGCCTCGGCCAGCAACCGTGCCACGACGTAGCCATCGCCACCATTGTTGCCGGGGCCACAGAGCACATGGACGCGGCTCGCCGCTGGATAGCGCTTCAGCACTACGGCAGCAACCGCGGCGCCGGCGTTGCGCATCAGGCCGATGCCGTCGAACGGACCGGCGGCGATCGCCAGCCGGTCGGCCTCGGCCATTTCGGACGGAGAAAGAAGTTCGTTGCTCATGCGGGCGACATGCACATCATCTGCCGAAGCATTGTCCAGTTTTTGATCCGACGCAAACTACGAAGGTTGTGAAACACACCGGCGATGCCCGGAGCGACGAGTCGCAGGTCCGCAGCTGCTCATGAAATATCCGATATGCCCAATTTTTGTGCGGACTGCAGGACCAGCCGTGTATAGGCTCGCGGCGTTCATGGCGCATCCGACGCAGTGAATGACGCGAATGTACATTCCCGCGTAGCATGGTATCCAAATGATGTGAGGCCGCTCGGCGCCCCATCAGTTGGCACAGTTTGTGCTTGATTGAGGCGCAAGCGGGGCTCACAACCCGTCTTTTTTGGCAGTGGAGGCCACTTTTTACATGAAAAAGATCGAAGCGATCATCAAGCCATTCAAGCTAGACGAAGTGAAGGAAGCGCTTCAGGAGGCCGGCCTGCAAGGTATCACCGTTACCGAGGCCAAAGGGTTTGGCCGCCAGAAGGGCCATACCGAGCTTTATCGCGGCGCCGAATATGTCGTCGACTTCCTGCCGAAGGTGAAAATCGAGGTCGTGCTCGGCGACGATGCAGTCGAAGCCGCGATCGAAGCCATCCGCAAGGCGGCCCAGACCGGCCGTATCGGCGACGGCAAGATCTTCGTCTCGAACATCGAGGAAGTGGTGCGCATCCGCACCGGCGAAACCGGCATGGACGCCGTCTGAGTTTTCCCGTTAAAAGGCCACGTTCAAAACGTCATCACATAGGGAAGCAGGGACATGACGACAGCCAAAGACATCATGAAGCAGATCAAGGACAACGACGTGAAGTTCGTCGATCTGCGCTTCACCGATCCGAAGGGCAAACTGCAGCACGTTACGATGGATGTCGTCGAGGTCGAGGAAGACATGTTTGCCGATGGCGTCATGTTCGACGGTTCGTCGATCGCCGGCTGGAAGGCAATCAACGAGTCCGACATGGTGCTGATGCCCGATGCGGATACGGTGCATATGGACCCGTTCTTCGCCCAGTCGACCATGGTCATCCTGTGCGACATTCTCGATCCGATCTCGGGCGAATCCTACAACCGCGACCCGCGCGGCACCGCCAAGAAGGCCGAGGCCTATATGAAGGCCGAAGGCATCGGCGACCAGATCTTCGTCGGTCCTGAAGCCGAGTTCTTCGTGTTCGACGACGTCAAGTACAAGGCCGATCCCTACAACACCGGCTTCAGGCTGGATTCCACCGAACTGCCGTCCAATGACGACACCGATTACGAGACCGGCAATCTCGGTCACCGGCCGCGCATCAAGGGCGGCTATTTCCCGGTGCCGCCGATCGATTCGGCACAGGACATGCGCTCGGAAATGCTCACCGTGCTCGCCGAAATGGGCGTGCGCGTTGAAAAGCACCATCACGAAGTGGCCGCCGCCCAGCACGAGCTCGGCATCAAGTTCGACACGCTGGTCCGCAACGCCGACAAGATGCTGATCTACAAATATGTCGTGCACCAGGTCGCCAACGCATACGGCAAGACGGCCACTTTCATGCCGAAGCCGGTGTTCGGCGACAACGGCTCGGGCATGCATGTCCACCAGTCGATCTGGAAGGAAGGCAAGCCGACCTTCGCCGGCAACGAATATGCCGGCCTGTCTGAGAGCTGCCTGTTCTACATCGGTGGCATCATCAAGCATGCCAAGGCGATCAACGCCTTCACCAACCCGCTGACCAATTCCTACAAGCGCCTGGTGCCGGGCTATGAAGCGCCGGTGCTGCTCGCCTATTCGGCACGCAACCGCTCGGCCTCGTGCCGCATTCCGTTCGGCTCGTCGCCGAAATCCAAGCGCGTCGAGGTCCGCTTCCCCGATCCGGGCGCCAACCCCTATCTCGCCTTCGCCGCCATGCTGATGGCCGGCCTCGACGGCATCAAGAACAAGATCCACCCGGGACAGCCGATGGACAAGGATCTCTACGACCTGCCGCCGAAGGAATTGAAGAAGATCCCGACCGTCTGCGGCTCGCTGCGCGAGGCACTGCAGAGCCTCGACAAGGACCGCGGCTTCCTGAAGGCCGGCGGCGTCTTCGACGACGACCAGATCGACAGCTACATCGAGCTCAAGATGGCCGAGGTGATGCGCTTCGAAATGACCCCGCATCCGGTCGAATACGACATGTATTATTCGGTCTGATTCAGATCGTTGCAGCCAACAGAAAAAACCCCGGCGAAGACGCCGGGGTTTTTTATTGTGATGCGATTGGACAGAACGTCACGGCGCAGACCTGAGGTCTGCGCCGTGACAAGTGCTCAAGCCGCGGCCGAAACCTCGGCGCTCGTCGGGACGGAGGCGATCGTCTTCAATATCTGCGAGGCGATCTGGTAGGGGTCGCCCTGCGAGTTCGGACGGCGATCCTCGAGATAGCCCTTGTAGCCGTTGTTGATGAAGGAGTGCGGCACGCGGATCGAGGCGCCGCGATCGGCGATGCCGTAGCTGAACCTGTTCCAGGGCGCGGTCTCGTGCTTGCCGGTCAAACGCTTGTCGTTGTCCGGCCCATAGACGGCGATGTGATCCATCAGGTTTTTGTCGAAGGCTGCCATCAGCGCCTCGAAATAGCCCTTGCCGCCGACTTCGCGCATATAGGCGGTCGAGAAGTTGGCATGCATGCCGGAGCCGTTCCAATCGGTGTCACCGAGCGGCTTGCAGTGGTATTCGATGTCGATGCCGTACTTCTCGGTCAGGCGCTGCAACAAATAGCGCGCCATCCACATCTGGTCGGCGGCTTTCTTGGAGCCCTTGCCAAAGATCTGGAATTCCCACTGGCCTTTGGCTACCTCAGCATTGATGCCTTCATGATTGATGCCGGCGGCAAGGCAAAGGTCGAGATGCTCCTCGACGATCTGCCTGGCGACGGAGCCGACATTGCTGTAGCCGACGCCGGTATAGTACGGGCCTTGCGGCGCCGGATAGCCACTCTCGGGGAAGCCGAGAGGACGGCCGTCCTTGTAGAAGAAATATTCCTGCTCGAAGCCGAACCAGGCGCCCTCGTCGTCGAGAATGGTGGCGCGCTTGTTGGACGCATGCGGCGTCACGCCGTCCGGCATCATGACCTCGCACATGACGAGCGCGCCATTGGTGCGGGCGGGATCCGGATAGACGGCGACCGGCTTCAAAACGCAGTCGGAGCTGTGGCCCTCGGCCTGCATGGTCGAAGAACCGTCGAAGCCCCACAGAGGAAGCTGGTCGAGCGTCGGAAACTCGGCATAGTCCTTGACCTGCGTCTTTCCGCGAAGATTGGGAACCGGGGTGTATCCATCGAGCCAAATGTACTCGAGCTTGTATTTCGTCATTCTAGCCTCTCGTTGCTTGATCACCGAACCCTGGATGGCGCCGGGGCGAGCCGGCCTATCCAGCAGCCGACCTGCCGGACTGTTAAAATGCAATTCGTGTGCCATTCTCGCCGGCGACGGATGCGGCAAAAAGTGAGGTTGTATCCGCCCAAAATCGCTGGTCCGCCGTCATGCTGCGTTCGGATCATCCACAAGCACAACTTGCACAAATCATGTGCAAGTACTGATCTTTTCGTAATCATGTTGCCTAATTCGGTTGCTGAACCTATGTTGGGGAAAGGTTGAATCGGCAGTGTTCTGTCGAAGAAAGGAAACCGACAATGGAAATCACTTCCACTCGTCAGTCGGCCAAAATCCTGATGTTCCCGGTGGCAGCGCGCGCTTCTGCCTCAAATTTAAGCGGAAAGGCTAAGTTCGCGGCAGAACTTGCTTCTTTGCGCAACCGAACGGATTTCGGAAGTGCCTGGTATCATGAAGCAGCGATCGAGGAAGCGAACCAGGATCGGAAGAGCTAAGCCCTTCCCCTCCATGCACTCGATAAATGAAAAAGCCCGGCGTGATCACTCGCGCCGGGCTTTGCTTTGAACCGGGACAGGCCGGCTACTGCTTGGCGTGCAGGTCCGTTCCGAGCGTATCCCTGATAAAGATCATCCCGATGATCAGCGACATCGCCGCGATCACCACCGGGTACCAGAGGCCGTAGTAGATGTCGCCTTTGTAGGCACTGAGCGCGAACACCGTCGCCGGCAGCAGGCCGCCGAACCAGCCATTGCCGATGTGATAGGGCAGCGACATGCCGGTGTAACGGATGCGGGTCGGGAACATCTCGACCAGGATTGCGGCGATTGGCCCATACACCATTGTCACGTAGAGGACGAGAATGAACAGGATGCCAATCGTCATCGGCCAATTCACCGCAGCCGGGTCCGCGAACATAGCAAAGGCGCCGGCGCCCGGTATCGTGTAGACGGCGACCTCTGGCGAGCCGGCGGCGTCGTCGGCAGTCAGCAGCTTGTCCTTGATCGCCTGCTCGGTCGGAACCGTCGCCTTGTCGCCGGCGCGGATGGCTGCCGCATCGAGTTTCAGCTCCGGATTGGCCGCGACGAAGGCGTCGAGCTTCTGGTCAGATACTTTGGCCGGTGCACGCTTCAGTGGATAGCCGCCGTCCTGCAGCGCGAGGTTTACTGCCTTCTTGAACGCAGTTTCATTTGAAGTCGCCTTGTCTGCGGCTGCCACAGCATCATAGGAGGTGACGGTTTCGTTGCCGATCTTGACGCTTGCCGCAGTCCCAGGTGCCGCGGTCGCAACAATGTCGTAAGGCACGGAGCTCTTGGCAAGGAAATCCGTGGCAATGTCGCACGAGGTGAGAGGCTTGCGGGTCCCGGTCGGATTGAACTGGAATCTGCAGTCCCCAGGTGCGGCAGTTACTGTCGCGCGCGTATTCTGCTGGGCGGTGGCGAGCGCCGGGTTGGCCGCCCTCGTCAGCGCCTTGAACAAGGGGAAGGTGGTGACGATCGCCAGTGCAAGGCCGGCCATGATGATCGGTTTGCGGCCGATCTTGTCGGAAAGCCAGCCGAACACGACGAAGAAGATGGTGCCGAGCGCCAGCGCGATCGCGATCATGATATTGACCGACTGCGGATCGACCTTGAGCACGTTCTGCAGGAAGAACAGCGCGTAGAACTGACCGTTGTACCAAACTACGGCCTGGCCGGCGGTAAGGCCGAGCAGCGCCAGCAACGCGATCTTGGCGTTTTTCCACTGACCGAAGGCTTCGGTAAGCGGCGCCTTGGAACCTTTGCCCTCATCCTTCATGCGCTGGAAGGTCGGAGACTCGGCAAGCGACAGGCGAATCCAAACCGAGATGGCGAGCAGGGCCGCGGAAACCAGGAATGGAATGCGCCAGCCCCAAGCCGTGAAATCTTCCTTGCTCAGCGAATTCTGTACAATCAAAATCACGATCAGCGACAGGAACAGGCCGAGCGTTGCGGTGGTCTGGATCCATGAGGTGTAGAAGCCACGACGGTCGTCGGGAGCGTGTTCGGCGACATACGTCGCGGCGCCGCCATATTCGCCGCCAAGCGCCAGGCCTTGCAGCATGCGAAGTGCGACCAGGATGACCGGCGCCGCTATACCCCAACTGGCTGCGCCTGGAAGTATGCCGACCAGGAAGGTCGACAGGCCCATGATCATGATGGTGACGAGGAAGGTGTACTTGCGGCCGACGAGATCGCCGATGCGGCCGAATACCAGCGCGCCGAAGGGGCGTACGAGGAAACCTGCGGCAAAAGCCAAAAGCGTAAAGATGTTGCGCGTCGTTTCCGGGTACTGGGTAAAGAAGGCTGCGCCGATCGCGGCTGTCAGCGTGCCATAGAGATAAAAATCGTACCATTCGAAAATGGTGCCGAGCGAGGAGGCGAAGATGACCTTCTTCTCCTCCCGCGTCATGCCGCGGCTTGTTTTGCCGGCGGTCGATGCCATTGCCATGAGTGTATCCTCCCGTGTGATTCGTGATTCCGTCAGTCCTCGATGCTGCGCGTCATCGTCCGCGTTTCCTCGCAACGCAGACTCAGTACAGCCATCGGTGCAAAAAATGACAGAAAGCAATGCCCAGAGGCAGACCGCCTTTGGGATTATGACTTTGGTCTAATGTGCAGTGCGAAATAGAAACGACGGTGCCGTCAGCCTTTGAGAGCTTCGAGCAGGTTGACTGCGGCCATCATGTCGCGCTTGCGGGCAGCGCGGCGGGCGACGGCCTCGGCATCATGGCCCCATTGCTCGGCCTGCCAGTCCTCGTCGACATGACCGGCAGCCCAGGCAGCCTCGCCATCGAGCTCGCCGAAGTCGACGGCCAGCGCCAGCAGCGCCGATCCGGTCAGCGACGTCATGACGTGGATGGCGGCAAGGCGCAGCGGATCGGCACGCTGGGCAAGATGCTGGCCAAGCAGCGCGATGGTCTCGCGCGGCTGTTCGACATGGATCACGCCTTCGGCAAGACGGAACCGGGCGCCGAGCGCGCTGCGCACCCAGTCGATGACCGGATCCCAATGCTCGTTCTGCCGGTCGACCAGCCCTTGGGGCGCATCGGCGCGGTAGCAGAGCAGATCGGATGAGGCGAAGCGCAGGATGTCCTCCAGCACCGCCTGGGGATCACTGGCGACGCCATCGATTGCCGTATTGACCAGACGCATCACCGGCATTGTCACCGGGTCGATGGTCTCCTCCTGTGCGGCGAATTCCTCGGCGACGAGAGCAGCCGCCTTTTCGGTCGGCAGCGCCAGCAGCGCCTTGGCCGGCGTGCGGACGGGCTTGCCATCGAGATGGACGGCAAAACCGTCTTCGACCGGTGCTACCGCGACGGTCTTGTAGAAGCGCTTCGGCAGCGGCGTCTTCATCTGGATCTGGGCGCGACGCACCGGGTCCGGATCAGAGAGCTGTTTTCCCGCTTCGAGGTCGTTCAATATATCGCGCATGCTCATCCGGGACTTTGTTTTCGGGCCGGCCGGTTGACGATGATGAGTCCGGCGGCGATCAGGGCGAGTGCCAGGAAGATACGAACGGGCAGCGGCTCGTTCAAGAACACGGCGCCGCACAGCACACCAAACACCGGCGACAGGAAGGTGAAGCTCGACAAGCCGGATGCAGGGTAGCGCCGCAGCAGCCAGAACCACAGCACATAGGTGAACGCGACGACGTAGACGGCCTGGAACAGCAGAGCCAAGCTCGGCAGAACGGTAAAGCTGCGGACCGGCGGCCCGGCAAAAGGCATCACCAAAATGCCGACGACGGCGGCCCCGGCCAGCTGATAGAGCAGCAGCTTTTCGGCGCTGGCCGTCACCAGCTTCGACCGCTTGATGACGATATTGGTCACGGCCCACAGAATGCCGGCGCCGAGACTGAGCAAATCGCCGCTCAATGTTGCGCCGCCATTGGCGCTCAGTTTATCGGAAAACACCGCGACCAGTCCGGCGAAAGCGAGCAGAAGCCCAACGAGCTTGCGCGCCGTGATGCTTTCGCCCAGCAGGAAATGGCCGCCGACCAGCATCCAGAACGGCATGGTGTTGACCAGCAAGGTGTTGCGCACAACCGTCGTATGCTCGAGACCGACGTAGAGGAACAGGAACTCGAGACCGAAAAGCGCGCCCGCCACAATGCCGGCGACGAGGGTCTTGTCGGGCGTGAACAGCGCAATGCCGCGCCAGCGGCACCAGACAAGAACGCACAGGCCGCCGATCACCGAGCGGGCGATGGACAGGAAAACAGGGTCGTAGCCGGCATACGAG
>NZ_JAMYNE010000062.1:0-17195 GCF_040318915.1 Mesorhizobium sp. M0991 | reverse complement strand
TGATTATTGAACGTCTGTTGATCATTGTTCTTTCCCCTTTGGAGGCCGCGCATTGTTGCGACAGAACTCGACCGATACGCGGACTCTTGTGAGTGAAGGCTCAAATCAATCATCTGTCAACAAAACTTTTTCAGATTGTTAACAATCTTGTGAGCAGTCGTAGATGAAGGACGTAACGATTCGAATCGGCGTCGAATTCGGGTAGCGCTGGCATTTGTTGGGGCGTATTCATTCGGCTGCCATTTCCCCCTACGGCTGGAACCACAATGAACATCCCGATGCCGGGAACGTCGGCGGGAGGATAGGGGCGGGAGCGGGCTCCAGCTCTGCGGTTGGCTGCCAATCCGCTTCCGCCCTGGACACGTTCCCGGTGTTCGTGGCTGGAGTCTTCCTTGTCCATGCGCTCTGTCGTGAGAGCGGCCTCAGCGAATGGGGAGCTAGTCTCTATTTCTCAGCCGGGCTGGTTTATCTCCCGCCCTACGCAGCGGGGGGTTCCCCTGGTTCGTTTCGCTCGTCTGGAATGTCGCATTCATTGGAATTGTGCTGCTTTTGCTTGCGTCACTCTGGCCCGAGCTATAGTGCCCGCACCGGCCATCACACGGCGAGATCCCCTTCCACCTATTCTCTGAAAGATCGACCGGAAAGGATCGTCAGCGGCCCGCTTGGCGCAACGGCCATAGAAGAAGAGCATCAGGCGCGCTGTGGAGAACATCGATGCGCTGACCGACCGAAAGGGTACATGGCAAGAGACCACATTGTTGGTAGCGAAGGTAAACCGGATGCTGCGCGGATGGGCGAACTACTTCTCGGTAGGAACCACCAGCAAGGCATACCGGGTACTCGACAGTTACACTGCAGTGCGGTTGCGGCGGTGGCTGCGTTCCAAGCACAAGACCAGACGATGCAAGGGCGGGCCAATCCAGACTCGCATCTTTACGAGCACTTCGGGCTCGTACGTCTGACCCGACTTGGACGTGGCGTGTCGTGGGTGAAGGCGTGAGTACTTGTCCGAGAGCCGGATGCGGGAGATCTGCAGGTCCGGTTCGATGAGCGGGTGTGGAAACGGAGCCAAGGTTGAACCAGTAAGGCACCGCCAGACGAAAGGGGCGGCAAACAGATATGTTCAACCTACCGCCACCCCGCCACACCTCCACTCTACCGTTTTTTCGCGTTCACCAAGGGCGAAGAAACGCGGAAGGCTGGCAGGCATCTGATTGACGGTCGGAAAAGCGCGGTCGCGCCAGTTGTCGCACCTCATTAGACCGTTTCGAGCCGGCTGAACCGAACCGGGATGAGTTTGCGAGTCTTCTGTTGCCCTGCCGAATCCTTGTCGATGACCGTCAGCAACTGCACATCTTCAGGTCCCACAGGCAGAACCAGGCGTCCCCCCGGCTTGAGCTGCTCAAGCAAGGCCGGCGGCGCCCGCCCAGCAGCGACGGTGACCAGGATCTTGTCGTATGGGGCGTGCTCGGGCCAGCCGCGCGACCCGTCTCCGACACGAATGCCGACATTGGATAAGCCGAGGCCCTGCAGCAGAGCCTCGGCATGGGTTGCGAATTCCTCGATGATTTCGACGCTCCAAACTTGCCCGGCGAGCTCCGCGAGAATTGCGGTTTGATAGCCCAGGCCGGTGCCGATCTCGAGCACCGCCTCGTGCGGTTGCAGCGCGAGGAGATCGGTCATGAGAGCGACGATGAAAGGCTGCGAGACGGTTTTATCGAAGCCGATCGGCAGCGGCATGTCCTGGTAGGCATAAGGTGCAACCGAGGCTGGCACAAAGAGATGCCGCGGCACTCGCCGCATCGCTGCCATCACCCGCTCATCGAGCGCCGCCTTGCCGAGTTCTTCGCTTGCAAGGTCGGTATGGATTGCAATCATCTCGACCATGTGCCTGCGTAGGACCGCGAGGTGCTCTTCGTTCATTGGCTTCATGACGGTGGGGCTTCCTCAACCAGCTTGCTGCCAGAGAGCCTTATATCCTGTTCGTCACGCTAGCGCCCGCCATCATTTCCATTACGGGTGCCCAGGGCAAGCGTGGGTGACAGTCTTGGCAGGCTATCGCCGGCGGCGACTCTTGAGATTCTGGGCGCCATATCGCCATAGCGGTGTGTCCCATATGCGGCTATCTTGCGCATCAGCTTCGTCAGCACCGGCCGGGAGCGCGAGGCGCAGGAGCCGTGCTCCTGATGGACCAAGCGGCCGCCGGCCGCCTTTGAGTTCGTCGACTTGGGCGGTCGCCTGGTTCTCGGTTGAGACGCGGCCGCCAATGAGGCGGATCAGGGGATTTATAGCGCGGCGATCTGGGAGAGACCTCATCCTGATCGCCGCGCCGCAGGGATTCGCGGTTGTGCGCGCATTCGGCCGTTTTTAGGAGGGTTTTTTAGGGCGTTTGTACACAAGGAATGTGCCAGAAAACGAACGTATGAAGGCGTCTGGTGAGGCCTCAACGACGTCCCGTCAGGCAACCGAGGCTTGTAGTCCGTCGCACAATGCCATGTCTTGTGCACAAGAAACGTGTTTCTGAATATGGCATTGGAGACAAGGATGACCCAAGCGTTGAAAGTTCCAGTTCAGAACGAAGCGTTGGTGCTGTCCTATATGGATCGGGCTGGGAAGATCGCTATCGCCCAGGTTGCGGATGGATTCGGTATGTCCAAAGGTCAGCTTGCCGAAACGGCGGGTCTTGCGCGGGAAACCGTCTATAGGGTTGAGCGTAGCCATGCTGCAAAGACGCAAGGTCGCCTTCGCGAAATGCTTGAGATCATCAGCAGGGTGACCGACTGGGCTGGAGGCAAGGAGCAGGCGATGGCCTGGTACCGGGCGCAGCCGATACCGGCATTCGGCGGGCGGACGGCGGAAGCTCTGGTTAAGGAAGGCAAGGCCAGCGCGGTTCGCGACTACCTGGATCATGTCGCCGTTCGTGGCTTTGCTTGAGATTTGCCGGAATTTGCTACCGCGCCCATGATCCGCGTTGGTCCTTCCAGCCGATCTCAGGCGACGGAGCGGCTATTCGGGGTGCCAGATTCAACCCGAAAGGTGTGCCTACGCTTTATCTGGCGCTCGACGTCATGACGGCCGTGAAGGAGGCCAATCAGGGTTTTGCACATCGCATTGATCCGTGCGTGCTCTGCTCATGCGAGATCGATTGCGATGACATTATCAATCTGAGGACGGCGCAAGGCCAGGCCGACGCCGGGATCCGGTTCGAAGATATGGCTTGTGGCTGGATGGATTTTCTCGCCGATGGCAAACGGCCGCCGTCATGGAGCATTTATGACCGCCTCGTTGCTGAAGGCAAGTTCGGCATTCTCGTGCCCAGCTTCGCGCCAGGTGCCGACACATCCGATCAGAACCTCGTGCTGTGGAGCTGGGGCGAGGTGCTTCCGCATCAAGTCAGGGTGATCTATCCCGGACGTCGGGCTGCCTCGGAACCAACTGTGCTGGAGCTGACGCCGCAAGGGTCGGATCGATCTGCGACTCAGACGATTATCCGCGCCGCCCGCCCGAGCGTGCATTCCGCGTCATTGTAGTAGTTCGAGGCCTGCTGCACAGAGCGATGCTGCGACTGCTGCATGGCTTCGGGCAACGGAATGCCGCGGCGTGCGGTTTCGGTGAGATAGCCGGAGCGCAGGCCGTGGGCGGAGAAGGCTTGCGGATCGAACCCGGCCTCGGCGATACGGCGCTTCAGGATCAGATTGACGGCCTGCGGCGTCAGGGCGCGCGCTTCGAGATTGCCCCAGCGGTCGATGCCGCGAAACACGGCGCCTTCAGTGACGCCGGCGCGCTCGAGCCACGCTCGCAGCACCGTCACCGGCCGGCCGACGAGCAGCACGAAAGCGTCGCCATCGGCCTGTGTCGCCTTGGTCCGGCCGAGCCGGATTTTTAGGCAGGAAATTTTTTGCCCCTCTGAATCCTTGGGATTCGCGGGCACCGGCTCTTCTTCGATGAGCTGTTCGACGCGGAGGTCAGAAACCTCGCTGCGGCGGCGACCGCCCGAGGCGAAGGCGGTGATGAGCAGCGCGCGATCGCGCATGTCGACGAGGCGGTCGCCGGCGCAGGCCTTCAGGAGGGCGGTCAAAATGTCGGCGGTCACCGGCTTCTTGCTCTTGCGGTTCCGCGGCCGGGCGCCGGCGCGCACCGCCAGTCTGATGGCGCTCTGCAGCCCCGGCGCGTTGAAGTTTCCGACAAGTCCGCGCCATCTGGTCAAGGTGGACCAGCTCGACAGGCGCCGGCGCACGGTGGACGGCGCATGCGGTCTTTTTGTCACCCGTAACAGGCCCTGGGCTACCAGCGACGCCGCTATGTCAGCCGGCATGCCATGGGTCGGATCACTCTCGCGCCGGGAAGAATCCCACAGGTGGTGGGCGACGAATTTGATCAAAAGCGCTTCCGGCGCCGGCCAGGGCAGCGGAGAACCGGTGGCGGCAAAAGACCATGCCTCGAGATAGCCAAGGTCGGAGGCCAGCGCGCGGAGAGAGTTTGCGCCGATGCCTTCTTTGGCCAGGTGGCGCAGCGTTGCGACATCGTCGTCGGTCAGGATTTCGGCCAAAAGATCGCGCCGGTCGAAGGGCAGCACCGAATCCAATGCGTCGAGCGCCTCGGCGCGTCGAACATCATTGCCAGGTGGCCGAGCGACGAGGTCAGTTGCCATTGGCGAGCGGTCCGAAAATGCGGACTCCCTTGCCGCGCGCGGCAACGGCGAGCTTGCGATCGAGGGTCGCCAGCGGCAACTCGGTTTCGATTGCCAGCGCAAGGTAGGCGGCGTCATAGGCACTGAGACCGTGCGCGGCCGCTAGCGCCAGCACCGCGCCGTCCGACCCGCCGCCGGCGTCCTCCAGCGGCAATCGGCGCAGCCGTGCCATGGCGGTGGCCGCTTCGCCTGCGGCGATGCGGCTACGCCGCTCGGCCATCAGCACGACACTGCGGGCCTCGTGCCAGAACAGCGACGGCACCGGCGATCGCCCCGTCAGGCCGGCAACCAGGGTCTCGGCGACCGCGCTGTGCTCCTCCGGCAGCAGCCAGGCCGCGGCTATGGACGCGTCCAGGACGAGACGCATCAGTAACGGTGGCCTTCATGCTTCCAGGCCAGAATTTCCTCGGTGGTGACAGGTTTCGCGCGTGCCCGCGCGGCGCGGACCTCTTCGATCAAGGCGCCCAGATCCTGGTTTTGGGGAAGGCGGGACAGCTTGGCAATGGGATCGTTGCCGCGCGAAATGATCACCTCCTCACCGGCCTCGACCTTAGCGAGCAGTTCCGAAAGGTGGGTTTTGGCCTCGCCAATTTTCACCGTGATGGTCATTGTTTTGTCCTCGTAGGAGCTTGCTCGACTCGCGTCGCGCTGAGCCCAGCCATGCACGACAAACACGATTCTGCGCCACGATAGCGCCGATTCCGCAGATTGGTCAAGCCTTGGTCTGATCGCTATCGATAAGAGGTGATTATCGATAGTGAGAAGGCCGCCAGAGAAAATCCCCTGCAAGTCAGCTTAAATGCCGGATAGCTTGACTATCGCTGAAGGCGCAGCGGTAGTCGGGCAAGCCAATGGTCCTCGCTTGCCATTTCTACGACCGCCGCCTCGCTGCAGAGCCGACGATGCTCTTTGTCAGGTTCGTGCCCGACCAAGAGTAGGGCTTTCGGTCGCAGATGCTAAGGAGGCACTAGGTTCCCTCTTCCTTGGCCGCTTCGAGAAACGCCCTGCGGACCACTTCGGGTTTCACCTGATCGATCATGGCATCCATGCAGAGCTGCACTGCGCTGTGCCACTTGGGGCCACGCTTGGTCCACTGCAACAGTTGCTCAGCGGCCCCCTCGACGTTGTTGCACTGATAAAGCAATGCCAGGACGGGTGGTCCTTACGGAGACCGGCGGAGAGAACCAATGGAGCGACATTCGTACATAAGCGACGGCTTAACTAAGAGTTCCCTCAACCACGCCCGGTTCGAGCAAGGATCGGGTAAACCGGCCCGGGCCCTACTCCTCCGGCCAGCCCTGTTGCGGAACCTATTCAGTGGCCGCAAGGTTTGGGTGGAAGGTCAGGAGTGTGCCATGAGTTCCAAAGCTGGGGATGGCCAGCTCTCTTTCATTGAGTTCCAGTCGCCCACGCTGGTCGAGAATGCGCCCGAGGGCGGCGAATGGCTTCACGAGATCAAATACGACGGCTACCGCACCGAGCTGATCATTGAGGGCGGTAAAGCGCGGGCCTTCACGCGTCGTGGCTACGACTGGTCGCATCGATACCGACGAATTGTTCAAGCGGCGGCGGGCT
This sequence comes from Mesorhizobium sp. M0991, assembly GCF_040318915.1. NCBI lineage: Bacteria > Pseudomonadati > Pseudomonadota > Alphaproteobacteria > Hyphomicrobiales > Phyllobacteriaceae > Mesorhizobium > Mesorhizobium sp. M0991. The sequence goes on along the minus strand of NZ_JAMYNE010000062.1, from coordinate 10,930 downwards.
TGCCGTTGAAGGCGGCGATCATCGACGGGGAGGCTGTCGTTCTCGGCGACGGCGGCCTGCCGGATTACCAAGCCTTGGAACGGGAGTTGGGCAATCCAGACTCGGCGAGGCTCATCTTCTACGCGTTCGACCTGCTGCACCTCAACGGGCGCGATCTACGACAGCAGCCGCTGGTGAGGCGCAAGGCAGCCCTAGAGAAGCTGCTTAAGAACTCAGCGCCGACACTGACCTATGCCGAGCATCTGGAGGTGAGCGGCACGGAGGTGTTTGAACATGCCTGCCGAATGGGCTTGGAGGGGATTGTGTCCAAGCGCACCGATGCCACGTACCGCTCGGGTATCCACAGTTGGCTCAAAGTGAAGTGCATCAAGAGCGACACCTTCCCCATTGTCGCTTTCGTGGAAAAGCTCGGCGCTCACCCGCGCCGGATCGCATCGCTCTACATAGGCCGTCGCGAGGGCGACCGACTGCTCTATGCCGGGAAGGCTCGCAGCGGCTACACCTTGAGCGCTGCGCGACTGGTTCGAGAGCGGCTTGACCCACTGATCATCAGCAAGTCGCCTCTGTCAGAGCCCATTGTGAAACCGAAGGCGACATGGGTCAGACCAGACGTGCTGGCCGAGGTGCAATTCAGCGGCGTCACAGATCGCGGCGTGCTGCGTGAAGCCGTGTTCAAGGGTCTGCGAGAAGACCTCGTGGCGATCCCGGCCAAGCCTCCTGCGCCGTCAAAGCGACGTGGGCCAGCCCGGGAACATGGCGTTCCCAGCGAGAACATCCTGCAACTGCTGCCCGACGCGGTCTCGCCGTCCAAAGAAGAGCTTGCGCGCTATTGGCAGAGGGTTGCCGATCACGCACTCGTCCATCTCGGCCACCGACCGCTGAAGCTGGTCCGCCATGCTCTCGGCGCAACCTTTTACCACAAGGGCGCGCTGCCGAAGATCCCGCCAGCAGTGCATCAGTTGCGCCTTCAGAAGCGCGAGGGTGGCGAAGGTGTGCGCGTGTGGGTGGACGACCTTGCCGGCCTGCTAGGGCTGGTCGAGATGGATGCTGTAGAGCTGCATCCCTGGAACGCCACCTTTGACGACATCGAGCATGCCGACCGCATCGTTCTGGACCTCGACCCGGGTGAGGGGGTAGAGTGGGATGAGGTCATCCGGACCGCGCTAGCGCTCCGCGACATCATGGAACCAGAAGGTCTGGAGAGCTGGCCGAAGGTGACGGGCGGCAAGGGAATTCACCTGATGGCCCCACTTGAGACGAAGATCACGCACGACAATGCCCGGCTCCTTGCCCGGTCGTTCGCCAAGCGCCTCGCTGACGCTTATCCAGACCGTTATCTGCTGTCCGCCGCGCCGGCAGCCCGAAAGGGCCGCATCTTCATTGATTACCTCCGCAATGGGCGCGGCAACACGGCGGTCGGCGCCTTCTCCCCACGAGCGCGACCTGGCTTCCCAATCGCTCATCCCGTGACCTGGAGCCAGGTTGAGGCAGCCATCCGTCCAGATGCCTTCACCATCGACCGTCCGTTCAGGGCAGCCGCCAGAAAGGCAGCGTGAGCATCACCCGGCGCTGGAAAAACTGCTTCTCACCGTTCCTCTACCGCGAGCGCAACGCCATCGAGCGCATGTTCGGGCGCCTCAAGGATTTCCGCCGCATCGCCACTCGGTGCGATCGGTCGGCGACGAACTTCCTTGCCGGCGTCTGCCTCGCAGCTACCGTCAGCTACTGGCTATGAGTGCGAGCCCGCCAATCATTCACAACGCCTTCCTCATCCGCAACAGTGGCACGCCCGCTCCGCCTCTGTTGTCGACGACTTCTTCAACCGCCTCAAAGCCGCAGGCCCGATAGAGCGGTTTGCCGGCCATCGTTGCTGTCATAAGCTCGACACTTGTGAAGCCCTCGCCGCGGGCGGCGTCCTCGCACAGCGTGAGGATTAGACGCCCCACGCCTCGGCGGATGAAGCTGGGATGCGTATACATGGCACGCACGCGCGCAGCGTCTTTCGTCGGGTCAAGCAGCGCTGCATCGCGCCCCGGGTGAACGGTCGCCGCCGTAGAGGGTTGCGCGCCGACTCCATCCGCCGCAACCGCTTGAGCAGAACATGACCTCGTCGAGGCTGGCGAGGATTTCGGCATCGGCGACGGCGGTTTTGCATTGCTTCTAGATGGTGAAATCGCCAGTCACCTGGGCAAGCCGGGCGACCAGCGCCTTGAGCCGTTGCTGGGCCACGCGTCGATGTGGAGTCCTCGAGGGCAGCACGGCAGTGCAGCAGCGAATTAGAGGCGGCGGCCCTACAAGACCTCGCATCGCTCGAGAACTTATTGGAAAGATGGCGGCCATCTAGCGCCGCCATTGGCGCCAAGCGAAGTTGCGCGGAAATGCAAAGTGATCGGCGAGCTACGCGTTGCGCTCGTCCAAACGCGACTGCTGGTCGGCGGCATCGGCCGATCCGCCCAGGATGTCGGCGACCGTGGCACCTCGCGCACCCATCGGCTGCTGCGCACCTGTGGTGGTGTCCATCGCTGTCTGATGCTCCATCTCGGAATTCAGCTCCGCACCTACAACCAGGATAACCACGGAGATCCAGGTCCACATCATCAAGCCGATGACTGCCCCAAGGGCTCCATACGTCGCGTTGTAGTTGGCGAAGTTTTCAAGATAATAGGAGAATCCTATCGAGACTGCGATCCAGACCACAGCCGCGAGGAAGGCGCCCCATGACGCCCATTTCCACTTTGCCCTTTCACGGCTGGGCCCGTAGCGGTAAATCAGCGTGATCCCGACGCCGACCATGAGCAACTCGATGCGATCAGGCTCGCGGCTGATCTGCGCCATGAGCGCTGGCGGCAGCGGACGCCCATCTCCGGTAATGAGCGCGTCGAGGCATTTGCGTCGATCGCCTTTCAACGGTTCGTATCCGGACACACCTTGGCTGAACAAAAGGCCCTTTATCCTGTTGACGTGCCTGATCCGCTCGTTCGTCAGCGCCTTCCGCTCCCGCACCAACCTGCGACGGTCTTCCTCCTCCGGCGTTGGCACTCGCAACACCGCGCAAACCCGAGGCTCGCCGCGGTTGTAGGCCAACAACGCTCGAACCAGTGCTTCCCCGTCAATCCTGTCGGTCTTGGCCCGCCGGCGGCGACGCGATGTGGCAATGGATGCCGGGTCCACGACATAACTCTCGATGCCTTCGCGTTCGAGGACCCGATGTATCCAGAATCCATCCAGACCAGCTTCCTGGATTGATATGACCCGGAAACTCTGCCCTGTCCGCACTTCCGCCTTTCGTTGCAGCTCTGCGAAGTGATCGAGCAAACCCGGAATGTCGCCCCCCGACACGAGGTGTCTCGACATTCTCTCGCCCCCACCTGGCGAAAGCGAAGTCACGAGCCATTTTGAACGAGACAGTTCTAACGAGACAAATATTGCGGCAAGATCGACGCGGATAGCGGCCGGGGCTTTGGTGGTGTTGGCTTGCATGCTGACCTCCAGGTGATGTTTGGCGACTTCACTCTGGCAGAGCGCTGGTCGCCTTCCATCCCCATAGGATCTTCACAGAAGCTGTCGTCGATGCTCAGAATCGGCTTCCTCGAAATATTTGGCCTTCAGCCATGTTTTCGATTGCCCGCTCCCGTAGCGGCTATCGGCGCGCTTCGAGATGATGCCCTCCAGCCCTATCTTCTCGATGGCGCGGAAGATCGCTAGCGCATCGCCCTCGAAATGCTCGCTGTACTGGATCTTGCCGACGCCAGGCTCAACCAGTTGCCACAGCACCTGTTTGCGCTGCAGCAGGGGCAAGGGGGCAAGATTGCGACCGTCGAGATGGAGGATGTCGAACGCGACGAATACTAGCCGGCTCGGCTCGTTCCAGATCGCGGCTTCCAGCGCAGAGAAATCGGGAGCGCCCCGCTCGTCGGTTACAATGACCTCGCCGTCGAGAATGGCAGCCCGGCATGGCAGCTCGACAGCCAGCGCGATGGGCCAGTATTTCGTGGTCCAGTTACGGCCGTTCTTGCTGTACAGACGCACGCCGCCTTTATCGATGATGATCTGCGTTCGGTAGCCGTCAAGGTTGACCTCGTGAACCCATCCCTCATCTTCGGGCGGCTCCGTGACCCGAGTCGGGATCTGCGGCGGAATGAACTCCAGCTGGCCGCCGTTCACCTTGGCACGCTTACTCAATGACGCCACCTTTGGTCGCGCGGCGGCTGATCGGCACAGGCAGCCCGACTCCCCCCAACTTGGACGTCTGCCGCCTGTGCCGAGCCCCCGCCGAGCCATTGCGAGCATCTGCGCACGAGGCCGGATTGTCGTTAGCTTGGCATCCAAATACTTATCCTGGTGTACATATTCGCTGTAGGCGCCGCGCTCCTGCACCGTTCTCACTATCGGTGCGGGGCTCCCGCATCGTCCCCGGCTGACCTATACTATCTCGGGTTGCCGCAAGCCCACGCAGTCCCCTGGCAAATTTCGGGACCTGGTTAGCCTGAATATCTCAAGGTAAGGGGTGCATCGGCCCCAAGAATCTGAGAAACTTCTTTTGTGACAAAGAGTTACCAGATTCAGGAACGGGGTCCGATGCACACACACGCATCTCCGACCAGCTCGAATTTGAAGGCTTCGACGGCCATAAAGTGGTCGCCGGTTTCGACGGCGGAGCGATCACCTCAGATGCCGGCGCCTTGCTTGTGCGCCAGGTTGACAAAACCGTCGGCCTGTTCGGCCGGGTGGCTGCCTGCTTCATCGACCGACGCGATCCGGACTGCACGGTGCACAGCGTACAGACGCTGGTGGGACAGCGCATCGCGGCGATCGCGCTGGGATATGAGGACGTCGACGACCACGACACGCTCCGCCACGACCCCGTGCTGGCCCTTGTGTCGGAAAGCCTGACGCCGAAGCGGGAGGATTGCGCGGTGCTTGCCGGCAAGTCGACGCTCAACCGGCTGGAGCTACCGGGTCGGGGAGCCGACGCGCTACCACAAGATCGGCCACGACACGCAGGCGATCGAAGCTCTGTTCGTCGACCTGTTCCTGGAAGCCCACGACACGTCGCCGGGCGAGATCGTGCTCGATCTCGACGCCACCGATGACCCGCTGCACGGTCACCAGGAAGGCCGGTTCTTCCACGGCTACTACAACTGCTACTGCTACCTGCCGCTCTACATCTTCTGCGGCCGGCACCTGCTGGCGGCAAAGCTCAGGCGTTCCAACATCGACGCCAGCAAGGGAGCGGTCGAGGAGGTCGAGCGGATCGTGCGGCAGATCCGCAGGAAGTGGCGCAGAGTGCGCATTGTCCTGCGCGCCGATTCCGGCTTTGCCCGGGAAGAGCTGATGGCCTGGTGCGAGGCCAACGGCGTCGACTATGTCTTTGGCCTTGCCCGCAACGAGCGGCTGGAGAAGAAGATCGCTCCAGCCTTGCAGGAAGCTCGCCTGGCATCCAGGAAAAGCGACCAGGCCGCGCGCGTGTTCCGCGACTTCATGTGGTCGACTTTAGACAGCTGGTCACGCCGACGGCGGATCGTCGCCAAGGCCGAGTGGACGACGCAGGGCGCCAATCCGCGCTTCGTCGTGACCTCGCTCAAGCCAAAGCGTTGGGCGGCACGGGGGCTTTACGAGGATCTCTACTGTGCCCGCGGCGACATGGAGAACCGGATCAAGGAGTGCCAGCTCGACCTCTACGCCGACCGCACCAGCGCTCACACCATGCGCGCCAATCAGCTGCGGCTCTGGTTCGCCTCGTTTGCCTACGTCCTGATCTGCGCCTTGCGCCGCCTTGGCCTCGCCCACACCAGACTCGCCAACGCCACCTGCGGCACGATCAGGCTGAAGCTGCTGAAGATCGGTGCGCAGGTCCGTGTCTCGGTGCGTCGGATCAAGGTCGCAATGGCTTCAGCCTGTCCATACGCGGACGAATTTGCCCTGGCCCACGCTCGAATATGCGCCGCGGCCCGCTGACGCCGCCGGACCTGAACCCTTCCCGCAAACGACAGAGGAAAATTGCAGAGCCCAGCACCGCCGCTCTCCGCGGCGCTGGCTGCGCTCGTCCTCAAAACGGGGATGAGCAGCGCCGACCCGCGCCAGTCAAGATGCGGCTCGAGCCTGGGCGCGGTGAGAGAAGCGGGTTAGTCCATCAAAAGCACCAGAGCGGGATGCAGTTTCTTCAGATTCGGCAATGATTTCGATTGCCAGGGTATGTCGGGCGTTCCACGCACGACGAGTCGAACATCGGGATGTTTGCGCACTTCGATGGTAAATTTCGCCAGCAGGTTGATGCCAGAAGAGTTGAGAAAGTGAAGGTCCTTCAAATTGAGCGTAATGGAAGAGGGATTTGAGGCAAGAACACTGGTCGCCAAAGCCGTGATGGGCGCACTGGCCTCGGAGCTGGCAAGCCGCATTGCACCGTCGAAAAAAATCTCGCTTCCTTCAATCCACACGCGGTAGTCGTCTGTCCTGATTTCCATAGCCTGGCTTCGTTTCCTCTAATCGTGAATTTGCGAGATCGGAATGGAGGCATATGTCTCCAGGCAAATCCGATGGCTTTCGTCCGCGGAGCTGAATATCCAAGCCAGGCGTGCGCCATAGTCGCTCATCAACGTCAGCAATCCGAGTCCGGAGCCTGCCACGTCGGGGTTGGCAGCATTCGCTTCAATTCGCTGTATCAGCAGGTCTCTGGGGTCGCCAACCGTGATGTCCGCTAGGAGACTTTGGAACTCAGACGCGCTTTCACCATCGACGTCATTCGACACCTTGAGCTTGAAGCACTGCGCATCCATCGACGCCTCGATCACGATCTCACCCGGTGCGCGAAACTTGACGGCATTTTCGATGAGCTCGTTGACCAGATATCCAATGCTGTGCCGCACTTCCATGTAGTCATTGCGGGACGACTGAAAGCGCAACGCGAAAAGATCGGCGATGAAGTCCGAGGTCGTAGCACAATGACGCCAACTCAAGTCGAGAGGTCCGTCGAACAGCCGCACGCGACTGCCACTCTCCTTCATTCCGATTGCAATATCAGGGGTACCGAACAGCGCTGTCATTCCTATGTGTGCCTTATGATCACGAGGGTGATGTCGTCGTGGATCTTCTGGATTCCGATATGGCTCATCAGATCCTCGATGATCCCGGTTTTGATTTCCTCGGCGCTCCTGCCATGACGTTTTCGCGCGCTCTGGCACAGGCGCTCGAACCCGAACAGTCTTCTGTCTTGGTCTTCCGCCTCGGTCACACCGTCGGTGTGCAGCACGATCACGTCGCCACTCCCGAACAGGATGTCACGCGTGGCAATGAACTGCGAGATGTCATTCTCCAGACCAACCGGCAGACCCAGATCAAGCGTATCGATGCGTTCGACTTCCCCATCCGCACGCACGACGAGAACGTCCTCATGCTGGCCGGATAGCGTCACCCGCTCATCCTCAAAGTCAAGAAAGGCCAGCGAGAGATGCTTATCGGTGTTCGTCCGCTGTATGTTCTTGTAGATCGCTCTGTTCAGCCGATCCAGAAACTGGTGCGGATCCCTTTCGTTGGTTTCCTGCAGCGCGCGTGCAACGGATTGCACCATTAGCATCAGCACGCCGCTCTCGAGACCATGACCGGTCACGTCGCCGATGCCGATCTTGACCCGTGGCCCGTTCTGGAGGACATCGTAGTAGTCACCGCCGACCTCGTCGGCCGGCCGCATGTAGGCTGCGATCTCCAGCCCCGGAATCGCTTCGAGTTCGAATGGTTTCGGCAGGACCATCATCTGGATCTGCCTGGCAACTGCGAGCTCGGCACCGAGGCGGACGTTCTCGTCCCTCAACTTTTCGTTGAGCGCCGATATCTCCTGATTTGCGTCCCCGAGCTCTCTGGTTCGGTCGTCGACGAGTTGCTCGAGATTTTCCGTGTGAAAGCTGATCTGCTCAGCCATCCGGTTGAAAGCGATCCCTGCCGCTCCAACCTCGTCGCGCGTCGGAATGCTCACGCGGACTGAATAATCTTTGGACTGGAGCCGTTGGGCGGCGCTGGCAAGCGCCCTGAGGCCCGCAGTGATCCGCTTCGAAATTCCGAGCACGGCCGCAAAGACAATCAGAAGCGAAACGACGATCGCACCGATCTGAAAAAGCAGGATACGATTGGTTGCGCGAGAAATACTCTCCTGCGCGGCGAACAGGGACGCATAGATCTCCCGTTCGGGAACGACGATCCCGACCGACATCGTTTCGGACTTGATCGGTCCCGAACTCCACAGATTGGTCGGCTTCAATCGCTTGAGGACAACGATGTAGGGTACGCGTTCGCCCTTGTTGTCGAGCATGATATGCTGAATGACACCGTCATTGTTCTGGTCGAGAGGTAGTGACGCGATAGCCGGCTGCGTACTTCCCCGCAGGGACCTCTCCAGGCCCGTGACGCCCTGCGTGCCCGCATCGCTTGATGAAGTCAGGCCGATGATCGTCTGGCCCGACGGATTGATCGCGACCACGTTGCCAGTCGACATCGTGAGGAAGCCGAACCCGGTTTCAGCGATCTTCACACGTTCGACCACTTCCGCAAGCTGATCGAGAGTGATGTCTGCCCCCGCCGTACCGGCGATACCGCTGCGATCGCGCGTCCACAGCGGATGGAAAAAGCTGACGATCAGCTTTCCCGTGATTGCATCGGTGTAAGGCGCTGTTTGTGTAATATCGTCAGGGACCGGACGTGAGGCTGGATCCCTGGCCCATTGCTGCCATGAACCATAGATCCCCGGAAAGAAGAACTCCCAGAACTCCGCCTTGTTGTGGCCTGGATAGAGTCGGTCGAAGGTCTGTGCCTGGTCCGTATACGGTACCGTTCTGAAGATCGGCCGTTCTTTCGGACCAATATAGTACATCTGCAGTTTGGACGACCCGTTGGCCATGAGAGTCGGCGCGACGAGATCGATGACGGTACTGTTTTCTATTTCCTGCTGAACGCTCGGCAGCGGACTGTGGTCGGCACCCAACAGGTAGCCCCAGACGCTTACGACGGAAGGCGCGCCCGGCAGATTCTGCGCCCAATCGCCCTGCGCGTCGTAGACGACCTTCACCGAGCCGGGCGCCTCATGCGAAAGCGTCGCTCCGACCTGTTGCTGCCTCCCCGGATCGTCGATCTGGGCCTGCAGCACGCCGGTCAGCGCCTTGACGTCCCCATGAACCCGATCGAGCAGCAGGTCGACGCTCAACGCCGTCGACTCGGCATAGGAACGAATGTATTCCTCGTTTGCGGTCGTCAGGCCCTCACCGACTTCCGATGTGGCGTCGCGCGACAGTTTTTGAACATTCCAAAGCGCCAGACCACCGCTCAGCAGGAGGTCGAACAGTACGGCGCCGCCAACGACCAATACGAATTTCGCTCGAAAGGAGCGCAGGCCGAAGCGCGGTGCAGGCGCATTGTCGGCTTTCATTGCGGCCGTCTCCCGGATGCGACCCAGATCGGCCAACCCGCATAACCCTTGGGGTGGAGCGCAGCGAAAATGTGGTCCAGGAAGCCCTGCCGGAACCGTGCTACGAACTCCGGACAGTCGCCGCGTTTGCTCGCCATCTCGCCCGCATAGATATCCGCCCAGGCCACGATGACATCGGCGAAATCCTGCGGATCGCCGTCGAGGTTAGTGACCATGAAGGTCTCGACACGGATGTCTTCGAATCCGGCTTCGATCAGGTATCTCCGGCTCTTGGGCCCAAGCTCGACGTCCATCTCGAAATGCCCGAATAGCTTTGCCACCTCGTTGTAGGTCCAACGAATGCTTTCGGCGCGCGGCTCGCCGAGGCAATGCGAATTCTTCTCGTTGGTGATGTAGACCCGCCCGCCTGGCTTGCATATGCGGTAGAGCTCCTTGAGGATTAGTGCAGGTCGATTGAAGATTTGAAGGGAATGTCGGCAGGTCACCAAGTCGAACTGCGCTTCGTCGAGCAGCATTTCCGACGCATCGCCATAGGTATATTCGATGCCCCGGATATCGAACTCCCGCATCACCCGTCGAGCATAGTCTAGGCTTGATATGGAGTGGTCGAGGGCGACGATCCGCGATGGCTGGAACTCCTTCTGCACGAGCACAGCGAAATCACCGATCCCGCAACAGATGTCGGCCATGACGATCCCGGACCTCATGCCGTGTCGCGGCAAGATTGCGCGCTCGTGGCGCCAGGTCAACTTTGTCTGAGTGCGCAGGATGGGTACGAACCCGCCTTCCTCAAGGAAACCCTGCCCCGGATAGAATTCGCTGTCATACTCCTCGACCGTGATGTTCGGTTCGATTGCGCTCAGGCGACCGAATTTTCGCGAGGTCCATCCGACGACGCTTGACGTGATGACCACGAATTTGAGATCGGGTCGAGCGCGACAAGCGTCGATGATGATCCTCGAAAAGCTGTGAAACGCAGCGTTGTTCATCTGCGTCAGGCGCCTGACATTGACGTAGAGAACGCCGCGCACATGGCCGATCGCATCGCGGAGCAATGCTATGCTCGGCCCAAGCTCATCGATCGCCTGAGGCCGGACCACTCCCGAAATGGAGAACTCCTGGTTATTGGCGTCGTATTGCGCCTTGAAGCGCGGGAGAAGGTCGTAAGGGCTCAATGTTGCAAGCCCTCAAGCGGAAGGTCCACGACAAGCTTGATTGCATCGCCCTCGGCGTCCTCGATCCAGAGTGTCGCGTTGTAGTCAACAGCCAATTCCAGGAGTACGACCTCGCGGCTCGGCGCGAGATCCCCAGACACCGAATTGAGATACCGCTCTCTGGCCTCCATTCCTACGAACTGCGACACGGCTTCTTCGTAGAATTGGCGCTCCTCTGGCACGCAAGGAAATGTTAACTCGATCCTATCTGTCGCGCCATGGCGAGACACCCTGCATGCCAGTTCGCCGTCGGCATGGCGCGTACGAAAGGCGACTTCCAGCAATTCGTTGAAGGCAGAGGAAA
>NZ_JAMYNE010000061.1:0-17202 GCF_040318915.1 Mesorhizobium sp. M0991 | reverse complement strand
TGGAGGAGCAGGCGTGAGTCTCGTAGCGTATCCGCGAACTGCAGTCGTTACGGGCGGCACAACTGGTATTGGCCTTGCCTGTGCCGAGGTCCTTCTCGGTGCTGGGCACAGGGTGGCGGTCTTTAGCACTCAGACCGCGCATGTCGACAAGGCGCGCGAGCATCTCTCTCGCAAGTTTGGAGCCGACAACGTCCTGGCTGGCGCCGTCGACTTGCGCGACCGCGACGCCTTGACGGCTTTCTTCGAGAAGGTCCGGGCGAAATGGAGTCAGCCTTCAATTCTTGTATGCAATGCTGGCTTCTCGCCAAAACATGATGGGAAGCGCTTGGCCTTTGACGCCATCCCTCTGGAAGAGTGGAACGACGTTATGGCGATCAACCTGACCGGCGCTATGCTGTGCTGCCAATTGGCCGCACCTGGAATGGCTGCTCTCGGGTTCGGGCGCATCATCTTGATTGGTTCGATGGCGGGCCGGGCGTTGCCAAAAATTGCGGGCGCAAGCTACGTCGCGTCGAAAGCGGCCCTGGCTGGACTGGCTCGGTCGCTGGTCGGTGAATATGCTTCCCACGGGGTGACGATCAATACAGTCGCACCTGGGAATGTGCTTACGGACATGATGGGCTCGCCTGATAGCCCTGCCACTCTGGCCGCGCTGAGCCGAATCCCATCCGGACGAATGGGGCGCCCCGAGGATATTGCCGCCGTCGTGGCTTTCCTTGCGTCTGACCAGGCAGAGTTCGTCAATGGTGCGATCATTGACGTCACCGGTGGGGAATACGTCCCGTCCTAGTAACCGCTCGAGCTGCCAGGGAGCGCAATTCCGCGCGGAGGCAATGCACTTCCTCGCCAATCGACAATCCAAATCGGCATCTCGGTGATGCGGTGGAGCTTCTCGAAGCCTCGACGACACTCGACGCTAAAACGACGGGCAGGCCATCCGGCTTACTCTGTCTGGAGTATATGACATGGCATTCACGACTGCGCTGACAAAGCAGGTTCTCCCCTCGTCGCCCTTGCTACGCGATGCTGGCTATATCAACGGCGCCTGGACGACGGGCAATACCACCAAGACCTTCGACGTCCTCAATCCGGCAACCGGCGAAGTCCTGGCGTCGCTGCCAGACATGGGCCAGACCGAAACACGGGAAGCGATCGACGCCGCCTATGGGGCACAGCCGGCATGGGCCGGACTGCCCGCAAAAGAGCGCGCCCGAATCCTTCGCAAGTGGTACGACCTGATGGTAGCCAATGCCGATGAACTGGCGGCTATCCTCACGGCGGAAATGGGCAAGCCTCTTGCAGAAGCCCGAAGTGAGATTCTCTATGCCGCATCATACGTCGAATGGTACGCGGAAGAGGCCAAGCGCATCTACGGCGAGACGATCCCCGCTCCGTCTAACGATAAGCGCTTAATCGTCATCAAACAACCGGTAGGGGTCGTCGGTACCATCACTCCCTGGAACTTTCCGGCGGCAATGATCACCCGCAAGATCGCACCAGCACTTGCTGTCGGATGCGCCGTAGTCTCAAAGCCTGCCAAGCAGACACCGCTCTCGGCGCTAGCCCTTGCCGTTCTCGCTGAGCAGGCCGGCGTTCCGGCCGGGGTCTTCAACGTCATCGTAGGCGTCGATGGGCGGGCGATCGGCCAAGAGCTCTGCGGCAACGAGAAAGTGCGCAAGATCAGCTTTACCGGATCGACCGAGGTCGGCCGCGTTCTGATGGGTCAATGCGCTGAACAGATCAAGAAGGTTAGTCTTGAGCTTGGCGGTAATGCGCCATTCATCGTTTTTGACGATGCCGACCTCGACGCCGCAATTGAGGGTGCGCTGGCATCGAAGTATCGCAATGCCGGCCAGACTTGCGTCTGCGCCAACCGCTTCTACGTCCAGGCCCGTGTCTACGACGCCTTTGCGGCGAAGCTTGCCGCCAAAGTCGAGATTATGACAGTAGGCGACGGCTTCAAGGCGGGCGTGACAATCGGCCCGTTAATCGACGAGCAGGGCGTGTCGAAGGTCGAGAGCCATGTCGCGGACGCCGTTTCGAAGGGGGCCAAGATCCTGACGGGTGGCAAGCGCGTCAAGGGTGCCGGCAACTTTTTCACGCCGACGGTGCTCACCGGGGTCACCCGCGAGATGAAGGTCGCTCGGGAGGAGACATTTGGTCCTCTTGCACCACTGTTCCGCTTCGACACCGTCGAGGACGTGATCGCCCAGGCCAACGATACCGAATTCGGTCTTGCCGCCTATTTCTTCGCTGGCGATTTGAAGAAAGTCTGGCGCGTAGCCGAAGCGCTGGAATACGGGATGGTCGGCATCAACACCGGCTTAATGTCAACGGAAACGGCGCCCTTCGGCGGCATCAAGCAATCCGGTCTCGGCCGTGAAGGCTCGCGACACGGTGCCGAAGACTATCTCGAGATGAAGTACCTCTGCATGGGCAACCTTTAATGGCCGCTGCGCCCTTGAATACCAGGGACGGACGATGTCCGCAGTGCGCCAAACCCCCGCGCGGGACAACACCCCATCTCAGCCTCGAAAATTGAGGCGCTACAATTGTCATTAGGTCGCCGATGGAATTCCGGCGGCTCCGGTAATTGGCGACGTCTTGCGCCAGGTGCCGAGAGTAAATCCTGGGAGGAGGACGCGCTTTGGATCGGTCGACCGAGATATCCATCATCGAAATACTTGGGCGCTGGTCGATGCAAAGGCCTCAGATCAGCCCAATTACGGAGGGTGCCGAGAATGCATACAGCAAAAACTGAGCTCAATGAGGTCGGAGTTATTGAAGGACCCTCAGACTTCCTTGCAGATGTCGATGCCATGTTGGAGCGTGCTGCGAGACACGTCCCGATGCAGGACGGTCTGATCGAGAAGATCAAGGTATGTAACGAGACCTACGCGACTCGCTTCGGTGTTCGACTGCGCGGCCGCATGTACACCTTTCACGGCTGGCGTTCGGTGCACAGCAATCATCCCTCCCCGGCTAAGGGTGGCATTCGTTACGCGCCCGACGTGCACCAGGAAGAGGTCGAGGCGCTTGCAGCACTGATGACGTACAAATGCGCGCTGATGGGCCTGCCTTTCGGTGGGTCAAAGGGCGGCCTCAAGATAGATCCCAATGAGTGGAGCGAAACCGAACTCGAGCGCATCACCAGGAGGTTTGCGCAGGAACTTACCCGTCAGAACTTCCTAAGTCCTGCCCAGAATGTACCGGCTCCAGACGTCGGAACGTCAGAGAAGATCATGGTCTGGATTGCAGACGAGTATCGCAGGCTGAAGCCCAACGACATCAATGCGGAGGCGTGCGTTACAGGCAAGCCTCTCGCTGCCGGCGGCATCGAAGGCCGGTCGGAGGCGACGGGCCGGGGCGTACAGTATGCGTTGCGAGAGTTTTTTAGTAATCCGGGCGACGTGGCCCGAACAAGCCTTCCACCCCGCCTGGAGGGGCGAAGCGTCATCGTGCAGGGCTTCGGCAATGTAGGCTATCACGCTGCCAAATTCCTCGCCGCGGACGGCTGCCGAATCGTTGCGGTTATCGAGCGAGATGGTGCCATTGCTAACCCACAGGGTCTGAACGTAGAGGAACTCCACCGGCATTTCACAATGCACAAAACGTTCACGGAATTCCCTGGCGGAGCTTTCCACCCCGACGGCGACAAGTTCTTGACGGGCGCTTGCGACATCCTCATACCTGCGGCGCGCGAGGGTGTATTCAATTCTGCCAACGCCCCGTTAGTGCAGGCCCGCTTGCTCGTCGAAGCTGCAAATGGCCCAGTAACCTTTGAAGCCGACCGGATTCTCCGGCAGCGAGGCGTGGTGATTATCCCCGACCTGTTCGCCAATGCCGGCGGGGTGACCGTGTCCTATTTCGAGTGGGTTAAGAATATAACGCACATGCCTTTTGGCCTTATGGAGCGGCGCCAGCGGCAGCATGAGAACTCCCTTCTGACCTCGACGCTCGAGAGCATGCTCAAGACTAAGTTTCCTGACGCTATCGCCTCCCTAGGAGGTGCCCGCGAGATAGACCTCGTTCGCTCTGGGCTCGAGGAGAAGATGAGGTCGACCTATGCGCAGATGTCGCATCTTTGGAACAATGCTGAAGGGATCGATGACCTGAGGTCTGCCGCCTACGTAATTGCGCTGACGCGCATCAAGGGCATTTACGAAGCGATCGGAATCTAACGCCTCCGAGGCCAGTGGTGGGAGACCCAATTTGAACCGCTTTGGCAGCTACACTCGCCGAGATCGCTAGGTAGTACATACCACGACGTTTCTGACCTGCTGCAGCAGATTGCGAAGCGAAGGCGGAGATCAGCGGACATTCTGTCGCGAGGCGTACAAATTGGGTCTCGGGAAGCGAGAATGTCTTTCCTGATTCGTGAATTCCAGGGCGACAGAGCCTTGTTTTCGGTAGCTGCTTACTTTGCAATCGGGAGTGGCATCGGGCTAGTCAACTGTGTTCCGGCATTTCCCCACTATCGCTTCGCATCTCCACGACGCAGTACTGCGCACAAAAGGCGCCGCTCCGAACACACCCGCACCTGGGGATGAGAAGCAGGCTGCCCGTCGGGCTGTCATAGATATGCTGGGGTGATTTGCCTGATAGGCTGATAGGCTGGAGCGGATTCCGGTGATGAGCGCGGCGGGAATGACCGTCGGGCCTGAAGCTCATAGGGCGAGGCCCGTGCTGCGACACGATCGGGCGCGACGGTGCGGCGATCGACGTCGGGCATTGACACGGCAAGCCGCTTGTCCTCCGTCCCGAAGTCGCTCTGGCCTGGTGCGGCTCCATCGAGCGTCGGCTGAAAGGACGGAAACCGGAGCCGGCCGAGGCTATGGAGGAAGGCCTTGCTGGTGCGAGCCGCTTCCATTTCAGCGATGCGCCTCTGCCCTTCCGGATCGGTCTGCAGCACGGGCATCACCTTGGCCGGAACGTCGCCGCCTTGTTGCGGGCGCGGACCCAGATCGCCCGGAAGCGGCGGGCCGATTTGCCGCTATACTCGGACGGCAGTCTCTCCAGTCCATCGGTGTCTGACGGCGATCGGTTGTGAACAATTCTCCTGGCTCGGCTGTCGATCACCTGCCTGGAGCGCTCCACTTAGCGAGCCGGGCGCCTTCGGCGGCGTTGGCCCGAACGCAAGCTGGGAAAATTGATGCTCCGCCAGGCCCAGGCCTGCGGCTCTGCACTCTTGCGACAAGCCTACTGACCGGCCCATCTAAGAGCAGCGAGCAGCGCGTTCGCCATTGGCCTGGACGATCGAGAATGACTGCTAAACGAACTCTTACAGAGTGACCAGCATGCCGCTGTCGGTGCAGGCCTTCAGGAGATGTTGGGCCGGGATCCGCATTCATGTGTCGGTCGTAAATAGGTGGCGGCGCTGTCCGAAGCGGCTAATTCCGCAGTGATCGCGCGCTTGCCGCCACAATAAGACGAGCAGCCCGGGAATATCACCGCCAACGCGTCAACCGCTTTATCAAAGGCACAACGAAGAGCCAAAGCCGTTCATTTAAAAAGCGACCCTAATAGCGGCGTGGGCACCCGGCGAAGGCGGGGCCGGCAGTTCAGTAAGTCGGCGGCGTGATCGCACTCAGGATTTCACTATGGCCGTCGTGGACATTTCGAAAACGGTGCGGCAGCCTGCTATCAAAATAGTAACCGTCACCCGCTTTTAATATCTTTTTTTCATGTCCAACTGTAATCTCGACTACACCAGACAAGATCATGCCTCCCTCTTGGGCTGCGTGGGTAAATTCCTCACCGCTGTCTGCCCCAGGAGCATACCGTTCGTGCAACATCAGTAGTTGGCGGTTTGGATGATCAAATCCGATGACGCGGTACGAAATTGAGTTCGCCCTTCCAATTTCAAGGAGGTCTTCCGATGCGTAGAATGGTGAATAGGGTAGGCTAGACTGGAGGTCACCAAAGAAACCTGGCAGTGTTGTACCTAAGGCGTCGAGTACAGCCCAAAGGGTATCGATAGAGGGGCTCATCTTATCGCGTTCAATTAGTGAAATCGTGGAATGAGATACTCCTGAACGAGTCGCCAGCTCTCTAACACCAAGGTGACGTCGGCGACGCAGTTCACGCAACTTGCTCCCAATCTTCGGCATTCGTCAGTTCCTTGCGTCGTTTACTCTAGAGACCATGCACCAGTAAAAAAGTCCGAGGAACACGATAGCCGACTGGTTGGTTATTATAATGAACAGGTACTTGATGGGGATTGCCGGACTGGTCCGGTTGCACGATGCTGGCTCATCATCCCACACTAGGAGGTTGTGATGAAGTCGCGTCTTGAATCACTGAAAGACAAATTCATTCAAATCAAACATCCCTATCGGGATCCAGTCTCGGACACAGCCTCGGTTGAGAAAACCGTCAAGGATATTATTGCAAACGTCCGCGAGCGAGGGGACGCTGCCGTTCGCGAATATTCGCTCGCCTTCGATAAAGCGGACGTTACCAACTTCGAAGTCACCAAGGAAGAGAAACAGCAGGCGGTTGCTGATCTTGATCCACAGACGCGTGAAGATACCGAATTTGCCATTGTCAACGTCCGCCGCTTTGCGGAGGCCCAGTTGGGCACTATCCTGCCCCTTGAGATCGAAAGCCTTCCTGGGCTTACTCTCGGTCATCGGGTGATACCAATTGAGACAGTGGGCTGTTATGTGCCCGGCGGTCGCTACCCGCTTCTGTCGGCGCCAGTCATGACCATCGTACCAGCGAAGGTTGCAGGCTGTGACCAGGTAATCGCCTGTCTTCCACCGAATGCCCACCTCGCCATGATTGCTGGTTGCCATCTCGCCGGTGCGGACCACATTTTCCGCGTTGGGGGAGCCCAGGCGATTGCCGCAATGGCATACGGTACTGAGACCATTCCGGCGGTCGACAAGATCGTCGGCCCGGGCAATGCCTTCGTCAACGAAGCAAAGCGGCAGGTGTTCGGTCAGGTCGGTATCGATCAGCTCGCCGGCCCTAGCGAAATCTTCATCGTCGCGGACGAAACCGGAAATGCAGTTACCATCGCGACCGACCTGTTGGCGCAGGCCGAGCACGACGTCCGCACCCGTGTTGGCGTCGTGACAACTGATCGAAAGCTTGCTGAAGACGTTCTCAAAGAGGTGGAAAGGCAGCTGGAAGGCTTGCCGACAGCTCCCGTGGCAGGCGTTGCATGGAAGGACTATGGCGAGATCACCGTCGTCGAAGACGAAGACACGATGATTGCATACTCGGATTACATCGCTGCGGAGCATCTGCAGGTCCACACCCGCGATCCGCAGGCAACCGCCAAGAAGCTTCGAAACTACGGCTCGCTCTTCATCGGCGAACTGTCCAGTGTCGTTTATTCGGACAAGTGCTCCGGTACAAACCACACCCTGCCGACGATGGCTGCAGGTCGCTACACCGGCGGCCTTTGGGTAGGCTCCTATCTTAAGATCGCTACGCACCAGTGGCTCGACGAGCGTGGTGTTGCCGCCGTTGGTCCGGCAGCTGTGCGCCAGAGCGCAACTGAAAAACTGGAAGGCCATCGTCGCGCCGCCGCATTGCGTCTAACCCCCGAACAACTTGCCTCAGTTGGGTGAACCAAGGCACCGTTCGAAGCGCCACCGAAGCCGGCCCTGGTTTGGCGCAGACGGGATCAAAAAACCCGGCGTTCGAGGTTCCGCGCTGTTCAATCGAACTATTCCACCTCGGTAAATTGCAGCGTGAGCAGCGGCCAGATGACACTTGCGTGGTTTGCTGGCGCTTCCAATCATCCAAAGAGGCAGATCAACCATCTCTGCCTTTTTTCAAGAGGAGGTATGCATGAGTCACGTGCTCGACTTTTCGAAACAACCCCACCAAATGCCCAACCGCGGGGCATGCGTCCCGACCTGTTCTTGCCCGGAACGGGTTGTGTGCGTCAAGTTCTGCAAAAAGGGGCGGCCATAGTGGTGGTCATGCGGCTTGGCGTAGAGCGAGTTTCTTGTGCTCGCGCAGGTCGTCCTGTTAATGTAGCGGTTGGCCTCCATCCAGTTTTCGTTGGTCTCACGGCGAACGCTCTGACTGGGCGCAGACAGCTTCGGCATTGGGGAAGATGCGCACGACGTAGGTTCTGCGCCTGATCTCCTCGTTGAGCCGCTCCAGTATGTTGGTAACCGGTATGATCATGACGGTGCCATCTGATCCCCCGCTGGAGATTCGAGATTTCCGGCGTATGATGTGACCATCCGGGACAGGGGCACCGGGAGCACGCCAAGTGCGGGCAGGCCGATATATTCGATAAGCTGCGAGCTCGCGTTAGTAGCTGGCCGCCCCTGCGACCTGCCCGGTTGCGCCGAGAGCGCGGATCCGTAGGTGTCGCGTCGCCCGCCGGCTCCCGATTGTTCAAGGAGAGAGGGAGCCAATGAGACGTGTAATTGGATGGACATCCACCGCACCTTTGCGGAAGTGGTTTTCTGGGAAGATGGCCGGCTGCGCCATCACGGACGGATCGACAGACCCGCTCCGGACTGGAGGGATTTGGCCGCAGCTTGAACAGGACGGACGAGGTCGTTGTCGAGGCGACCGGCAACGCCATGGCTGGTGCGGGTGCTTTCGCCTTTCGTCGACCGGGTGATTGTCGCCAACCCGATGCAGGTGAAGGCGATCGTCCCAAACGAGGCAATCAATATTCCGCTGAGCGCCGGCCCTACGGTCCGCACGGTGCTAAAGCCGATGGAGAGTAGTGTTATCGCAGCGGGCAATTCGCGTCGCTCGACGATGTCCCCAACGGAAGCTTGCCAGGCTGGATCGTTGATGGCTGCGCCACATCCAACCAAAAAACTGAAGCCGAGGATCATCCACGGATCTAGATAGCCCAGCACGACCATTGCAGTCAGCATCGCCGAGGCTGTCACCATCAGGCAGCGGCCGGCGAACATGACCCGGCGCCGACTGAAACTATCTGCGATGGCTCTGGCGAAAAGCGAAATAACGAAACGGGCAGGTAGATGCAGTCTGTACCAGCGCGACCATCAAGTCAGAATTCGAAATGGTTGCCATTAGAGTAGCCAGCTGATGGCAACGATCTGCATTAGCCAGCCAAGGCTAGAAGCTTGTGTGGCCAGCCAAATCGAACGAAAGGTGGGGTTCCGCAGCGGGGCGAATGTGGCCGGCGAAATAGCTGGACCTGGGCCCGCCACCTTGGACATCTACTGTTACCTTTGCAGATATGACATTTGCTGCAGTGGCTAGGCCCGCGAGGTGGCGCAAATCTACCAAATGCGCCACCTCATCCAGTGTGTGCGGGCTACGCCAGCCCAGACACCATCACCGTCACTGCGATAGCCACGTGGACCAACGTGACAGCACAGGTTGGGTATTCGCATCCAGCCAGTCGGGGTCAACCCTGATGGTATCGTTCCACGTTGCCGGTTTAGTCGGCAACGCTGCGGCAATAGCCGGATCGAGTAGCGGCAACGCCTCCTTATTACCAGTCGCTGAACCCCCGTGGTAAGCGGTGATGTAGGCTGCGTCGTTCTCAGGATGCGAGTACATGTAATTTAGGAGTGCTAGCCCCGCGAGAGGACGCTTCGCGTCTTTTAGTACTCCCCAAGCGGCGGCATCGCGTACTGCCCCCTTCCATGAAACCCCAATCGGCTGACCTTCTTGCTTGAGGCCGTCCTGCCGATAGGTCATCATCATGACGACCTCGCCTGAGCGGAAAATTTGCTCGGACTGATCGCCGCTTGTCCACCACACAGAGACGTGAGGCTTGATTTCGTCCAGCTTGCTGAACGCGCGATCTAGGTCAAGCGGGAACAAATCTGCCGGCGCGACGCCGTCGGCAAGGAGTGCTGCTATCAGGTTCCACCACGGATTTCCTGCATCGGGCAACGCGCGGGGACCCGGGAAGTTCGTGACATCCCAAAAGTCCTTCCACGTGGAGGGCTGCGGCCCGCTCGACGGGAAGGTCTGCGTGTTATAGGCCATGACGACAACACCGATGTCGAATAGCACCGCTTTTTGCAGACACGCACCGTCGATTCCCGCCTTGGCAACGTTTGGTGTCTCTTGGCATTCACTGCCAAGGTCGCGGAAGTACACCCGGGTTTTCTCGGTCAGAGCATCAATCGAGAGGGTCATTACGTCCCATTCGACGTTGCCCACCTCAGCCATTGCTTTGAGCCTGGCTATCTTTTCTCCGTATGAGCCACCCGCATTAATAACCTCGATCCCGGTCGCCTTGCTGAAGGGATCAAGGTAGTACTGCTTGACCTTCTCAAGATACGCTCCCGTTCCACCCGCTACTACAACCTGCGTCTGACCCGCATCAATGGCACGCTTGGCGAGCTCATCGGCCGCTTCCGCGCTGAAAACGCGACTCGGTCCCAAAATCGCCGTTAGCGAAAGCGTCGCGCCATAACTCAGAATTTCTCGTCTGGTCGTCATGATGGTAATCTCCCTTTTCCCATCGCCCTTCTCAACCGGCGAGTCCGGTTCTCATCAACAGCCCCTTGACCGATGCGCGCGCCGCGAGCGCTGCCGATTCAGCCTCGATTCGAAGAGGCTGCCCGTGCCGAAGCACGATGCTGCCGTTAATTACCGTGAGAGCTGGCGGTCGGGTCATGCCGACCACTGCCGTCTCTGCGTACGGATCGAGGCCCAGCGCCTCTGACGAGGCAGGCTCGCGCACGACAAAGTCCGCGCGCTTGCCAATCTCGAGACTGCCAACGTAATCGCCAGCGCCTACGCTTCGCGCGGCCCCAATGGTGCGCATACGCAGGAGCTCGTCGGCTTTCACCGGGATACCAAGGGCCGCCGCGTTGCAAACCGCCACGCTACCTAGTGCATCGAAGTTGAGATTGCGCGGGATGTCCGTTGCGACCGCAACGGCTGCGCCGGCCCTGGCCAGTTCCACCATGCGCGGTTCTGCCCGCCCGTGGCCCATGGCACGCATCTGTTGAAACGGACACCAGTTTATGCCCGTACCCGTGTTGCCAAGTAGCGCCACGTCGTCGGAATGGACGATGTTCATATGGGTAAATGTCGAGCTCGGACCAAGGGCACCAGCATCGTGGAGTCGGGCGATTGCCGATCGACCGGCCTTTTGTTCTTCATCGAGATACTGTGCTGGATCGTAGCCACGATGCTCCTGAAACTGGACATCGTTCTCGCGCGCGGTAGCAAGGGCGGCGTTCCACAGAGCTTCCGTTGACGTCGTAGGACCGTAGATTCCGATAAACGCCCTGACGAGCCCCTCGGTGTCACGGTTGCGGTAAAGCTGCGAGCCCAGTCGCTTGATCGCAGCATCCGTCGAGTCCGGCCAGCGATCAAAAAACCCCGGGCTCGAGAGCTCTGGCTCATTGTCCACCATGGTCTGTGTGAGGTCAGCGACATAGGGATCGGTCAGCCAGATACGGAGTCCCGCCTCGTCAGCGACGGCTGCTACGGCGTCGGGTTCAAAAATGGTGCCCGGATCGACAAAGCCGGTGTAACCCGCCCCGAGATAGTCGACCGCAGCCAGCAAAGCACTGGCATGCTCGTCCTCGGGCGTCAGCACTGCCTTCCAGTGACCCATAGTGAAAGGCGTGCCCACCATGAGCGGTTCGACCGAGCGCGACGTGTACTGGGAAACGTGGATATGCGCATCGATGAACCCCGGATGCACAACTCCCCCTTTCGCGTTGAAAGTCTCCATGGCCTCAAAGCGGGCGCGAATGGTCGCTGTTGGCCCAACCGCGCAGATGCGGCCGGCCCTAACGGCGACGGCCCCGTCGTTGAAGGTCGTACCTTCATTGTCGACCGTGAGCACAATGCCGCTGTGAATGATCAAGTCACACTGTTCTGGCGTCTGGGTGTCCATGATTAAGTCCGTGCTGCCGTCTTGTGAGGGGACCCGACAGAATGTTGGCGGGCGGTGATTTTTGGATCTGGGAAACTGTGTTCTGGCCAGAAGCGCGACTTCTCGTATTTGAAATGGCCTTTGCGGTAGTAGCCAACGCCCGGCGTATCCACGAGCACGGGCGTCGCGCGCGCCCCGAAATTGAGAGCAAAGTGGTAACCCGACTTCACGACGATGAAATCGAGGTCTTCTAGGACGATGTTCTGACTCGTGAAGGCTGCAGGATCTGTCGTGTTTGCAGGCTTGGTCGTAAGCATCACATCTATGCGGTTCTCTACGCGAACTACTGCGGTAGGTCCCATCGCTGAGCGAGCACCCTGGCTGAGCGACCCTTCCACAATGAAGTCTCCATCGCTCACGTTCACGATCTGCCCCGTGAGCAAAAGCGGCGTGTACCCCGGAGTAAATCCGGCACCGACGGACAGCGTTATCGATGCCCCTACACCCGCCTCGATCGCCCGGGCAGCCGTCGCCGGGTCTGTGATCGGTACAGCTCCGCGGAGTCCGGGATGGTGCTCGAGTGCCTCAGACAGTAGTATCGTGCTGTCGCCGGGCGCGCCGGCGGCCACGCGGTCGCCCATATCTCCAATGGCGTATGGCCGTTTCTCCGGCGAATTCCGGATCAGGGCAAAGACCTCCTCGACCGCCAGAAGGTCATCCTTAAAGCGCTCACGCTCGACCCAGAACCGCGTCGCGAGATCCACTGCGAGCCCGGCGGCATCCGCGTTCGGACCATCGCTCAGAACGGTGACGACCTGGCCGATCTCGTCGTCGTCAACAAAACGGTACACGTTGTAGATCGAAATATCTTTGATCGACGGGTGCAAAGCGGCGTATTCGCGTGCCTTTGCATGAATTTCTGAAAGTGGACCGGAAGCGGTTTCTTGTGCGCCCGGCAAGACCATTGGGGTCAGCGCCGAGACAGTAACCGGCTTCAATCGACCCTCTAGTTGTTCAATCAGAAGCGCTGCAACTTTCTGCCCGCATTCGACCGTGTCTGAATGGGGGTTCTCTTTGTAGGCGATGCATATATTCGTGTTGTCGAGCATACGGTCGGTTACATGGCCGTGGAGATCCAGGCCGATCCCGATCGGAACATCTGGGCCGACGAGAAGCCTAATGTGATGAAGAAGGTCGCCCTCGGCATCCGAGGTTTTGGTAGTCCCCATTGCCCCGTGCAGGTCAAGGCCGATCGCGTCAGGCGAAACCCGCTTTATCGCATCCAGGAGTTCTCCGCGTACACGTAGATAGAAGTCGTGGTCGACAAGGCCGCTTGGGGGAGCATCCGCCGATATGACCGGCTCAACTTTGACGCCCGCCGCAGTGAGCGTTTCGATCAGGCCCCTTAGTACGCCCGATGGCGCCTTAAGGACGTGAGTACCACGATCTACAATGAAGCGTTGCTCATCAGTGGTACCGGGATTCTGCCTATTTGATTCATGGCTGAAGCGGGCCACTAGTACTCGGTAGGGCTTTGACACCTTCGTGTATTGGCTGATCGTTTTCATGATGGTTTCTCTGCGTAGGTGATGCTGAATTGGCTACGTCACGCCAGCCTTGTGGGTCCTTTACGTGCGCCTCCCGCCCTGCTGCTTGCGCGGCTTTGCAGCAATTGGAGCCCGCCCAGAGTCGCTAGCGACACGACGACCATGACGGTGGATGCTGCCGCGATTACGGGGGTGAGGTTGGAATCAATGTCCTCGAACATTTTTCGGGTCAGGGTTTTGCCCTGGACGCCCGAAATGAAGAAGGCGACGGTCGCTTCATCGAATGAGGCCAAGAATGCGAACACCGCGCCAGCCGCGACGCCAGGGGCGATACCAGGCAGCACCACCAAGAAGAACGCTCTAATACGACCGGCGCCGCAGTTCAGCGCGGCAAGTTCCAGCGTGAGATCGAACCGTTGCAGTGCCGCCGTGACCGTAATCACGACGTAGGGGACAGCCAGCATGGTGTTGGCGATAACGAAACCGGAGAAGTTGCCAGAAAGCCCAAGAGGCGCAAACAGCAGGTAGATCGCGACGGCGATAACGATGTGAGGAACGACAAGGGGACTCAACGTCAATGCCTGCAACCATGCTTTGCCGGGCAGATCGCCTCGGACGAGCGCGATCGCAGCCAAAGTGCCGACAATGGTCGCGCCGAGTGTCGTCGCCACGGCAATCCTGAGCGAAAACCAGGTCGCCGACATCCAGTCGGCATCGCTAAAGAACGCCGCGTACCACTTGAGTGTTAGGCCGCTGGGTGGAAACTCCAGATAGTCGGCAGTGCCCAGTGACATAGGGATCACCAGCAGGGTCGGCACGATGAGGAAGAAAAGCAGCAGGCCAACGATCCCAATCCCAACGGTCAGACCGATTAGTCGCAGCGGGCGATCATAGGCCGCCCAAAAACCATGATCCCCATTCTTGCTGGTTGGCGGCTCTGTCGCGACGGGTTCCGCTGGCGATGAATCAGACACCTGAAACTCCCTTGTTGAAGGAGAGGGCCTTGCGGAACACCGATAGGAGCAGGAGCGTCGCGGCCAGCAAAACCACAGATAACGCGCCGGCAAAGGGCCAATCGAGAAGTACCGTTGCCTGCTGGCCGATGAGCGTACCCATCATGAGGGTGCGCGGGCCACCAACCAGGGCGGGTGTAATGTAAAAGCCGAGCGACAGGATAAACGTCATCAGGGCACCGGCAAACACGCCCGGCAGACTGAGCGGCAGCGTAATACGCAAGAACACGGTCCAGCCGCCCGCCCCGAGATTCTTCGCTGCTCGCTCCAAGTCGTCGGGGATTGTACGCACCGCCGCATAGATCGGCAGAATCATGTACGGCAGGAGCACATGCGTCATGGCCATGATGACTGCCCCCTCGGTATAGATCAGGCGAAGGGGAGCCGTAGTTAGCCCGGCTTCTTGCAACACCGTGTTGACTAGACCGTTCCTCTGCAGCAGCACGATCCAGGCATAGGAGCGCACCAGTACGGATGTCCAAAGTGGGATGAGCACGCAGGCAGCCACAATTGCTGCCCACGTCCCCTTGAGTTTCGCCATAGCCAGCGCGACGGGATAGCCGAGCACGAAGCTTGCGAGCATTACGACGAAAGCGATCTCGAAGGTTCGCCACAGCACGCGCAGATAAACCGGCTCCAAGAATAGCCGTATGTACCGATCGACATTGAGCTCCGGCGCAAACAGACTGCCGGCCAGCAGGCGCCCGACGGGATAGAGAAAGCTGAATGAAAGCAGCAGCAGCAGCGGGGCAAATAGCGCCAGCGAAAGGAGCGGGGAATAGTCACGGGCGGAGCGCGATACTGTCAGGCGGCTCCAGCCTCGCTGCCCCCAAGAGGAGGCCACCCCGCTAAACATGGTCGCCCCCCGCCGGAGGAAACAACTGGAGCGCTCCCGGATCGATCACGAGATCGACCGCGTCACCCTGCCGGAAAGGCAGCGCTCCTCCAACTGTTGGCAGTTGCACGAGCACAGGTACGCCTTCACGGCCGACAATTTCGACAACAAGGACATTAGACGATCCGACGAAGACGGCGGCTTCCACCTTCGCCGCTAGCGCCGACGGTCCACCCTGCCCCTTCGCAGCAAGCCGAAGGCGTTCCGGCCGGATCGCGACGCGCACTCGGCTCCCCGCCGAAACCAAGCTAGATGAACCGTTCACATCCGATGGCGCAACAACCCGGCTGCTTTCGGAGAGCGCGAGAATTGCGCCCTCCGGAGAAGTACCCAGGCATTCGACCTCGAGGAAATTCATCTTGCCAACAAAATCTGCGACGAAGGCCGTTTTTGGGGACAAGTACAATTCGGTCGGCCTACCAACCTGCGCCAATCGCCCTCGTTCCATGACAGCTACCCGATCTGACAGGATCATCGCCTCTTCCTGATCGTGGGTGACATAAATAACGGTCACGCCGAGTCGTTGCTGCAACCTCTTGATTTCGAACTGCATGCTATCGCGAAGCTTCTTGTCGAGCGCCCCCAAGGGCTCGTCCATCAGAAGCACTGGCGGCTCAAAGACCAGGGCTCGCGCTACGGCGACGCGTTGCTGTTGTCCACCGGAGAGCTGGCTGGGCAGTCTCCGCTCAAGGCCTGTGAGCTGGACGAGCGTCAAGATCTCGGACACGCGAGCTGCGATCTCGCCTCGCGAAAGCCTGCGCATCTTCAAAGGGAACGCAATGTTTTGCTCTACCGTCATGTGCGGAAACAGCGCGTACTTCTGGAACACCATTCCCACTTCTCGCCGGTTTGGGGCGAGGTGGGTGATGTCACGGTCCCCAATGAGAATGCGGCCGGAAGTCGGTGTCTCGAACCCGGCGACCATCATCAACAGCGTCGTCTTGCCAGACCCCGAGGATCCTAGGATCGATACAAACTCACCCGCTTGGATTCCAAACGATACATCCGAGACCGCTTCCACCTCGCCGTAGCGTTTTGCAACACCTCGAATGTGAACGGGCTGACCTTTCAAGCCCACGGTTCCGTGCCCTCGCCTCGACCGTGTCCGTCGTCGGAGAGAGCGACGGTGATCGTGCCTAAGAAACGTCCCAGCCTGCCCATGCTTCCCATCCTCTTCTCCACCATGGCCCCGATCGACGGCCACAGGGATTGTTATTTGGTGCAACAAACATCATGAGGTGTCAATAGGTAGATGGTAGATGTAACCCGATGTCGCGCAATTTCGCACCGGTGCAGTTGGGGAGAATCCGGACAGGGCATTGCCGCCTTACCGCATTTCGAGGGAGGCGATCAAGGTTCGGGAGGTGAGCGGTCGCCTGCCGGCCGCACACAACTGCTTCGGCACGGTGGCAAAACGGCAAACTCGCTTAGGTGAGCCCCAAAGTGGGCACCCCCTTAGATGCCACCATGCCTCGCCGGCGAGGCTAGGCGAGGCATCAAGCATGGGAGGCTTGGGGAGGCAAGGCTCGTCGTGAACGCTGTTACCGCGAGCGCAGCGTTCCAGCGCCGCTCCAGTTCGCCCGCCACGAGCCGATTATCGGGATCGACGGCGTCGTACTGGCGCCGGGGCATGAGCGGCTTCATAACGTGCCTGCTCAAGCGCGAGTTTCACATGGCAATGCTTCTCCCCAGCCTGTACCGCGGAGGTCTCAATGGCCTTGATCGCCGCTTCGATACCGGGCGGTTGAAGGCGTTGAAGAACCTCCCCGCTGATCGCTTGATCGACACGCAACGATCCGAAGCCGATACACAGATCGGTTCCATGGGTGAGCTGGGCTCCGCGGCAATGATAACGCCCGGTATTGCCGTTGCTGCCGGAATAGGAGACATGCAGCTTGCGGCCGCAATGGCCGCAGCGCAAGAGACCGCCGAGCAGCAACTCGC
>NZ_JAMYNE010000060.1:0-17241 GCF_040318915.1 Mesorhizobium sp. M0991 | reverse complement strand
TGTCTCGATAGAACGCGACCGCCTCGTCGACGTCCGCGACGATGTATCGGACGGATGCCATTCAACCTTCTCCTCTGTCTTGTAGCTACAACAGTCAACTCCGCAAAGGTTTCCCTGTCGGTGGAGCCGAGTGCAGAAGCGGGCTGTCTGGATGTCAGCCGAAGTAGTCGGATGAGGGTTTTTGGACATAGGTCGTATTTCGGCGGTGTGTATGACACTCTATACGACCCACATTGGGTCGGCAGCGTAATGGCTGCTTCTGACAAGCCAGTACCAAAAGCAGACCGTCAACTTCCGGCCCCAAACGCGACATTGGAGGTTGGCTCGGCGAGAACAGCTCTTGGCGCAAAGACGACAACGCTGAATGTCGTTTCGGTTGCTCGAAAGAAGGGCCGCTTACCCAGTGGCTCGGTCGCCTCGTGCGATACAGACTGAGATACAAACTGTGATACAAATCGCTACGGAACCCTAGAAAAAAGTTTTAAAAATCAACGCGGGAGCCGTTGCGGCGTTGCATCTCATAAGACTCGCGTTCAACTGTAATAGATTGATATCGTTCAGTCGGTGTTTTGCAGGTGCGGAACATTTGGCAAGGCCCATGGATATACTGGTTCGAGTCTGCATGGTGCGGGGTTCTCTTTGCCGCCACGCGTTTTTCCCCGGGACCATTGGCGGATCGCGAACGACATCGGTGTCCCTCTGTTTGTTCATCGGAGTAGGAGCGGCTGCACTACTCCTTTGAATTCACCAGCGGGCAGCCAGCGCCGCAGGGGCAATACCTCGTCCTCGCGGCAGAGCGCAGAAGAGGGCCCGTGCTGCTTGTCGATTTCATAGGTTCACCGAAAGAAACTTATGTCTCGAACGGCGAATGCCCGCTTCGCGCGCAATGTCCGCCCTTGAGGCGATTTTTGCGATTGCCGGATAGCGGACGCTGCAGGCGATTACCCTGGACATCCTAGTTGCGCCATAAGGCGACCTTCATGGCGCTCAAAGCTGCCCTTCGCGCAACGGCTCGAGTCGGACCTATAGCTGAACTTCAGTCGCAGTCCGAAGATCATGAGCAAACTGCCGGCGATCCTATCCAGCCACATGCGGATCCGCCGTAGAAAGAACTGATCGCAGCGATGGAGAAAACGTCGGCATCGGCCTGACGCTTGGCGCGGTCATTTGGGCGGCGGCGGCACCAGCGGCATCACCAGCCTCAGCCCGGCGAAAACCGATGCGTGGGGAACAAGCGTGACAAACAGAGCTAGACGGCGTATGTTGACATAAAGATGTCTTTATGTGACTTGAGTGCGACTGTCGTCTTGAGGATGAAAAATGTCGCAAAGTTCCTCATCGCTGGATGACCTGTTCGGCCCCGCCGCAGCAAAGCTCAACGGTTCCGAAGTGCTTGCTGCGCTGACCGCAGCGGTGCACGAACGCATCCTCATCCTTGACGGCGCCATGGGCACGCAGATCCAGGGCCTCGGGTTTGACGAGGACCATTTCCGGGGTGAGGCCTTCGCCGGCTGTGCCTGCCACCAGCAGGGCAACAACGATCTGCTGATCCTGACGCAGCCTGGGGCGATCGAGGAGATCCACTATCAGTACGCCATCGCCGGCGCAGATATCCTTGAAACCAACACCTTCTCCTCGACCTCAATCGCCCAGGCCGATTACGGCATGGAGGATGCGGTCTACGCGTTGAACCGCGATGGCGTGCGACTGGTGCGCCGCGCCGCTGTTCGTGCCGAGCAGGAGGACGGCAAGCGCCGTTTCGTCGCCGGCGCGCTCGGGCCGACTAACCGCACCGCCTCGATGTCGCCAGACGTGAACAATCCCGGCTATCGCGCCGTGACCTTCGACGACCTGCGCCTTGCTTATGGCGAGCAGCTGCGCGGCCTGATCGACGGCGGCGCCGACATCATCCTGATCGAGACGATCTTCGACACGCTCAACGCCAAGGCGGCGATCTTCGCCTGCAACGAGATCTTCATCGAGAAGGGCGTGTACCTGCCGGTGATGATCTCCGGCACCATCACCGACCTGTCCGGCCGCACGCTGTCCGGGCAGACGCCGACCGCCTTCTGGCATTCGGTGCGCCATGCCAGCCCCTTCACCATCGGCCTGAATTGCGCGCTCGGCGCCAACGCCATGCGCGCGCATCTGGCCGAGATATCCGGTGTCGCCGATACGTTCACTTGCGCCTATCCGAATGCCGGCCTGCCCAACGAATTCGGCGGGTATGACGAGAGTCCGGAATTCATGGCCGCGCAGGTCGAGGATTTTGCGCGGGAGGGATTGGTCAATATCGTGGGCGGCTGCTGCGGCTCGACGCCCGACCACATCCGCGCCATCGCAGCGGCCGTGAAGAAATATCCACCGCGCGCTGTTCCCGACATCGAACCGAAGATGCGCCTGTCGGGGCTCGAGCCGTTCACGCTGACCGACGAGGTTCCATTCGTCAACGTCGGCGAGCGCACCAATGTCACCGGTTCGGCAAAATTCAGGAAGCTGATCACGGCGGCCGACTATGTCGCCGCGCTCGATGTCGCCCGCGACCAGGTCGCCAATGGCGCCCAGATCATCGACATCAACATGGACGAGGGCCTGATCGATTCGAAGAGGGCGATGGTCGAGTATCTCAACCTGATCGCGGCCGAACCTGATATCGCCCGTGTTCCCGTGATGATCGACAGTTCCAAATGGGAGATCATCGAAGCTGGCCTGAAATGCGTGCAGGGCAAACCGCTGGTCAACTCCATCTCGATGAAGGAGGGCGAAGAAGCCTTCCTGCATCATGCCCGACTGGTGCGTGCCTATGGCGCGGCGGTGGTCGTCATGGCCTTCGACGAGGACGGTCAGGCCGACACCAAAGCGCGAAAGGTCGCAATCTGCACCCGCGCCTACAAGCTGTTGACCGAGCAGGCCGGATTCCCGCCGGAGGACATCGTTTTCGATCCGAACGTTTTTGCCATCGCCACCGGCATCGAGGAGCACAACAATTACGGCGTCGACTTCATCGAAGCAGCGCGCGAGATCACCACGACGCTTCCCTATGTTCATATTTCGGGCGGCGTGTCGAACCTGTCCTTCTCGTTTCGCGGCAACGAACCGGTGCGCGAGGCCATGCATGCGGTGTTCCTCTACCACGCCATCCAGGCGGGCATGGACATGGGCATCGTCAATGCCGGACAGCTTGCCGTCTACGACACCATCGATCCGGACCTGCGCGACGCCTGCGAGGATGTCGTCAACAACCGTGAGCCGAAGGGCGGCGGCACGGCGACCGAACGCATGCTGGAACTCGCCGAACGCTTCAAGGGCACGGCGGGCAAGGAGGCGCAGGAGCGCGATCTCGCCTGGCGTGACTGGCCTGTCGAGCAGCGCATTTCGCACGCCCTGGTCAACGGTATCACCGAATTCATCGACGCGGACACGGATGAGGCGCGGCGCGCCGCCGAGCGCCCGCTGCATGTCATCGAAGGCCCGCTGATGGCCGGTATGAACGTCGTCGGCGACCTGTTCGGCTCCGGCAAGATGTTCCTGCCGCAAGTGGTGAAGTCGGCGCGGGTGATGAAGCAGGCAGTGGCCGGGCTGCTGCCGCACATGGAGGCCGAGAAGCTGGCCAACGCCGCCAATGGCATCGACAATGGCGAGCGCCAGACGGCCGGAAAAATCCTGATGGCGACGGTCAAGGGCGATGTCCACGACATCGGCAAGAACATCGTCGGCGTCGTTCTCGCCTGCAACAATTATGAGATCATCGATCTCGGCGTCATGGTGCCGGCTGCGAAGATCCTGCAGACGGCGCGCGAGCAACAGGTCGACATTATCGGCCTGTCAGGGCTGATCACGCCGTCGGTTGATGAGATGGTGCATATGGCCGCCGAAATGGAGCGCGAAGGCTTCGACATTCCGCTGCTGATCGGCGGCGCGACGACCAGCCGCGTGCACACGGCGGTGAAGATCCACCCGCGCTATTCCAGGGGCCAGACGGTCTACGTCACCGACGCAAGCCGCGCCGTCGGCGTGGTGTCGTTGCTTTTGTCAAACGAGACCAAGGGCGGTTATGTCGAGACCGTGCGGGCCGAGTACAAGAAGGTCGCCGACGCGCATGCCCGCTCCGAAGCCGACAAGCAGCGACTGCCGCTGCCCAGGGCGAGAGCCAATGCGCACCGGATCGACTGGTCGGCCTATGAGCCGCCAAAACCGTCCTTCACCGGCGTAAAAGTGTTCGACAACTGGGACTTGACGGAGCTGGCGCGCTACATCGACTGGACGCCGTTCTTCCAGACCTGGGAGCTGAAGGGCCGTTATCCTAGGATCCTCGAGGATGAGGCGCAGGGGCCAGCCGCGCGCCAGCTGTTCGAGGATGCGCAGGCGATGCTGAAGAAGATCATCGCCGAAAAGTGGTTCGCGCCACGCGGCGTCATCGGTTTCTGGCCGGCCAATGCCGTCGGCGACGATATCAGGCTGTTCACCGACGAGGCGCGATGGCAGGAACTGGCGACGTTCTTCACCTTGCGCCAGCAACTGACCAAGCGAGACGGCAAGGCCAATGTCGCGCTGTCGGACTTCGTCGCACCCACCGAGAGTGGCAAGCCCGATTATATCGGTGGCTTCATCGTCACCGCCGGCATCGAGGAGGTGGCGATATCAGAGCGATTCGAACGGGCCAATGACGACTATTCCTCGATCATGGTCAAGGCGCTGGCCGACCGTTTCGCCGAGGCCTTCGCCGAGCGTATGCACGAGAAGGTGCGCAAGGAATTCTGGGGCTACGCAACTGACGAGGCATTGGCACCGGACGATTTGATCGGCGAGTCCTATCGTGGCATCCGCCCGGCTCCCGGCTATCCGGCGCAGCCCGACCATACCGAAAAGGCAACGCTGTTCCGGCTGCTCGACGGCGAGCGCAATGCGGGCGTCAGCCTGACCGAAAGCTATGCGATGTGGCCGGGCTCTTCCGTGTCGGGCATTTATCTCGCCCATCCCGAAAGCTATTATTTCGGCGTCGCCAAGATCGAACGCGACCAGGTCGAGGATTATGCGCGCCGTAAGGCGATGCCAATCGCCGATGTCGAGCGCTGGCTCGGCCCCATTCTCAACTATGTGCCGGCACACTATGCCGAGGCGGCTGAGTAGCGGAAACGGCGGCATCGTAAATTCGTGCCTTCTAAATCTCCGCTGCCTTTTCGATCGGATGGCTTTCGAAAGTTTCTTGTGCTCCTTCCTAGCCAAGCGTTTGAGTTAGGCAAAAGACTCTTGAAGCGGGCGCGTTTCGGCCTTCGTAAGAAGGGCTACTTAGCTGGTGCCGGGTCCGCATCGTGCGATACGGACTGAGATACAAACTGTGATACAAATCGCTACGGAATTCTACCAAAAACCCTTTAAAATCAACTGTCGAGGCGGTGCGGCGTTGCATCTCGACCGCACCAATCAAATTCGAAAGCGGAACCTCTAACCCATTGAGTTCGAGCATGGCAGGGAGCGTCCTTGTCAGGGCACGAGGCTTTTGCCTGATTGCGGTCGCGAGTTTGGCCCATGCGAAGACGCCATCGGCGGGCATGGCCATCTACCGACAAGCGCACATAATTATTCGCGCACCAGGCGTCCGGTCGCCCACCAGATCACAGATACAACAACGATCGATGCGTAGCCGTCCACGGCATAGTGCCAGCCAGTGTACACCGATCCGTACAGGATCAGGGCTGCAAAGGTCCAACCCAGAACGCCAAGCCAGAGATTGATTGAGGAAAGCAAATAGGCGTTCAATGCGGCAAAGGCGACATGCATGCTTGGCATGGCTGAGATGCCGCCCCCAAGACTTGGCCGGCCGCTCTGGTAAGCCATCAGGAGATATGCCGAGGGTTCCCGCACCATGTAACTATGGTCCAGTCTGTCCAAAGCGGCATTCAATCCGTGGAAGCGATCCACGCCAATAAAGTGGTGGTAGTAAACCGGCCCGACCGATGCCAGCGCCAGGGCCAAGACCGTTCCGAGGACGCACAACGTCAGCGCTGCTGCGCAGAGATAGCGGATGCGGGCAATCTCGTCCGACCAGAGCGACACGAAAAGGATGGTGCCGAACCACTGGTAAAACCAAATGACTTCATAGCTGTTGAAGACGACGAGCGACCAATTGTTGCTGTCGAGCTTATGGACGATCTCCCATGGCGGCATCCCGTGCAGCCATTCATCAGCGTCGGCCAACCAGTTGTCGGCATAGTATGGGACGACGGACGGGATGGCGATCTTGTAGGTAGAGAACGCGGTCAAGCTGGCGAAGAAGAACAGCAGCACCAGCAGACAGCCGCGCCAGCGCCCTTGAACCAAATCCAGGGCGTAGCGAACGGGTTGCCGCCGGCCGTGGAGTATCGCGGCACAACAGACACCACCGATAAACAACACCGGAATACCAATAAGAAACTTGTGAGAATAGATTAAGGCTGATGTATAGAATAGTTCTGGATATAGTGCAGATGCGCCTAAAACGTATATCGCCATGAACAGGGAGAGGCGCAATTGCCATATGGCGGAGGGCCTGTAGCGAGAGGCTTCCGTGGTTAGGGCCAAACCAATTTACCCGTTCTTAACGTTTCGCCGGAGAGACACATACACCGATAAGGTAAAAACCTTGCCGCCAGGTTTACTTTTTCCCCGGTGATCGACATTTGCCGGCCGACCCGCACGCGGTGGATTGCTTCCCTGAGCAATCTTGCATCCGCATTGCTGCCCATGCCCCGTGTGAAGGAACGCCCCGGAGCCTCGGGGGGCCGAACCGGCCGGGTGTTCAACACCGGTCCACCGCTTCCCCAGTTGACCTATCATAAGTTTTAGCTTATCATAAGCCATGGTTTATGATTATGCAGGAATGGTGGCCTTGGCCGATCCGACACGCCGCAAGGTGTTCGAGCTCATCGCCGATCGGCCACGTTCGGTCATCGATCTGACACGAGTGCTTCCGGTCTCGCAGCCGGCGGTATCGCAGCACCTCAAGGTTTTGAAGGAAGCCCGGCTGGTCCGCGCAGAGCCGAAAGGTGCCAGCAACATCTATCATCTCGACCCGCATGGGCTCGGCGAGATGCGCGCCTGGCTCGACCGCATGTGGGGCGATGCGCTCGACGCCTTCAAACGGGAAGTCGACAACAGCAAGGAGAAGAGGAAATGACGACCATGATCAAGCCCGCGCCGGTCAGGAAGTCGGTGACGGTGGAGGTGCCGCTCGACAAGGCATTCGATGTGTTCACGACAGGGTTCGGGCGCTGGTGGCCGGCTTCGCACTCGATCGGCAAATCCGCCCTGACGACCGCGGTGATCGAACCGAAAGCCGGCGGCCGCTGGTACGAGATCGGTGAGGATGGGTCACAATGCGATTGGGGCGAGGTTCTCGCCTGGGATCCGCCGTCCAGGCTGACGCTCGCCTGGCGCATTGGAGCCGATTGGCGCTACGATCCGGCATTGCTGACCGAAGTCGAGATCCGCTTTGTCGCACTCGGCGAGAACGCGACGCGTGTGGAACTCGAGCACAGGCTTCTGGAGAACATGGGCGAAACCGCGGAGGCAGCGCGCCAGGCCTTCGAATCCGAGGGTGGCTGGAGCGGGCTCCTGGACCGCTATGCGGCTGAGGCCCAGCGCCACGCCGCCTGATCGGGAAGCCTTCCAGTCCATACCAGCGAGGCCGTCGCACTGTCGGCCTCGCCTCATTCCCGGTGCAGCATGTGCCGTTCTGCCCGGCCACTGGGATTAATGTTGTTGGGCGAACGATGCCCCAACTGGAACGGCGAGCACACCACACCTAGCGTTGTCGCGGACTACCCGGCGGTTGGTCAGCGGCGGTACCAGAGCTGGATTATCGGTGCTTCTCGACGAAAGCCTTGCAGGCGGGTGACAACTGCTCGATCATGCTCTGAAGGTCGCATTTGCCGATCGGTGTCATTGGGCAAAGCCGTTTGTAGTCAGGCTTGCATTCCTTGCCCTGAAAAGATTTGAAGGCCTTTGCCTCGGCGGTAATCGGGCTCAAAAGTATTCCCGAACAAACCAACGCAAGGCTGGTAAACAGATACTTCGCCATAAACACCCTCCATTTATTAGCGGTAATTATAGAGATACTAAATTAGAATTATCTAATTATCAACCTGAGCAACCGGCAGCTCGCAAGGTCGTCTGATATCCGTCCGTTGCGCACGGAGAGGCCGATTCTCAAGCCAAATCATGCCGCCGCTCCATCTTTGTGTTCGACCAAGATCTTTTCGGAAAACCGGTTTCCACTTTTCAGGATCATGGTCTAGACCTGACAGGCACCTTATCCGGAAATCCGATGGCGGGAGGCGCTGGTGGAAGGCCAGGACGAATACATGACCGGCGCCAGGGCCGCCGAGGAGCGCCGCGCCGACATCTATGACGAGGACGGCGTCATCCTGTCGTCGTTTCTCGCCCAGATCGGTGCAGCGATCGCCGATCGCGATACGCTGACGCTGAAGCGTGAAGTCGACGATCTGCACCAGTCGGAACTCGGCCACCTGCTCGAGGCCCTGCACCCGGAACAGCGCCGCGCCCTGGTCGAATTGCTGGGCAAGGATTTCGATTTTTCTGCCCTGACCGAGGTCGACGAGGCGATCCGCCGCGACATCGTCGACAATCTGCCCAATGCGCAGATCGCCGAGGCGGTGCAGGAGCTCGATTCCGACGACGCCGTCTACATTCTCGAGGATCTCGACCAGGAGGACCAGGACGAGATCCTGTCGCAATTGCCGTTCACCGAGCGGATCAGGCTGCGGCGCTCGCTCGATTATCCCGAAGAGACCGCCGGCCGCCGCATGCAGACGGAGTTCGTCGCGGTGCCGCCCTTCTGGACGATCGGCCAAACCATCGACTACATGCGCGAGGACAACAATCTTCCCGACCGCTTCAGCCAGATCTTCGTCATCGATCCGAGCTTCAAGCTGCTCGGCGCCATCGACCTCGACCAGATCCTGCGCACCAAGCGTTCGGTCAAGGTCGAAGAGGTCATGCATGAGACCAGGCATGCCATCCCGGCCACCATGGACCAGGAAGAGGCGGCGCGCGAATTCGAGCAATACGATCTTCTGTCCGCCGCCGTCGTCGACGAGAACGAGCGGCTGGTCGGCGTGCTGACCATCGACGACGTCGTCGACGTCATCCAGCAGGAGGCCGAGGAAGATCTGCTGCGCATGGGCGGCGTCGGCGATGAAGAACTCTCGGACAGCATCTTTTCGACCTCGCGCTCGCGCGTGCCGTGGCTGCTGGTCAATCTTTTGACGGCTTTCCTCGCGGCCTCGGTGATCGGCCTGTTCGACCGCACCATCGAGCATATCGTGGCGCTGGCGGTGCTGATGCCGATCGTCGCCGGCATGGGCGGCAATGCCGGCTCGCAGACCATGACCGTCACGGTGCGGGCGCTGGCGACGAGGGACCTCGACATCTACAATGCCGGCCGCATCATCCGCCGCGAAATCGGGGTGGGCTTCATCAACGGCATCATCTTCGCCATCCTGATCGGCCTCGTGGCTGCTGCCTGGTTCCACGATCGCAATCTCGGCGGCATCATTGCGGCTGCGATGATCATCAACATGTTCGTGGCGGCTCTGGCGGGCATCCTTATCCCGCTGCTGCTCGACCGCTTCAAGATCGATCCGGCTGTGGCTTCGGCGGTTTTCGTCACCACGGTCACCGACGTCGTCGGTTTCTTTGCCTTTCTCGGGCTTGCCACATGGTGGTTCGGCGTGCGCTGAACGGCACCTCAATTGACTTTTACGTAAATGCCGTGCGAGGCTTTGGAAGGTGCCTTGTCCGCCGATTCTGGTACGCGCCTGGACGTTGGCGGCGCCGGCCAGTTGGAACTCGCGGCGTGGCCGGGGCATTGGAGTGACGATGCGGGAATATTATTCGATCACGGAGCTGACCCGCGAATTCGACGTGTCGACGCGGACGTTACGCTTCTACGAGGACGAAGGGCTGGTGCAGCCGGTAAGGCGCGGCCGCACCCGGCTGTTCCGTCCGTCGGACCGGCATCTCATCCGCCAGATCATGCGCGGCAAGAGGCTCGGCTTCTCGATCAATGAGATCCGCGAAATCATCCAGATGTACAGGGAGCCGCCCGGCGAGGTCGGCCAACTCAAATTGATGATCAAGCGCATCGAGGAAAAGCGCGAGGATTTGCGCCAGAAACGCCGCGACCTCGAAGAGACGCTGGCCGAGCTCGACCAGGCAGAGGAATCCTGCGTCGAGCGGCTGGTGGAACTCGGCGTCACCACATAAGCGCGGTGTCAGCCTCGGCTCAAATCCAGCGCCGCACCCTTTTGGCGTAGTCCCGGTACTTCTTGCCGAATTTGGCCGTCAGCACATTCTCCTCGCTCTCGATCGTCAGCTTCTGCGTCAGGAACGCCGCGATGACCGCCAGCGGCAGGAACCAGGCGATCCCAGAGACAAAGGCGAGGCTGACCAGCAGCAATGTGTTGGCGAGGTAGATCGGGTTGCGGCTGACGGCGAAGGGGCCGGTGGTCACCAGATGGTCCGGCACGCCGTTCGGGTTGAGCGTCGTCTTGGCGCGGATCATGGTGCGGATTGCCGTGAACCAGAGCGCGGCGACCGCCACCAACCCGACAAGGCCGGCGGCGAACAGGATGTCGCCGAGAAGATCGCCGATCCACGGCAGCGGATAGAACAGCCCTAGCGCGACGCTGACGATGATGGCGGCGGTATAGATCAGCGGCGGCCATGGGATGTGTCCAAGCTTCGGCTGCCCAGGATTTTGCTGCACGGGTTTCGGGTGAGTGTCGCTCATTGTTGTCCTCCCTCGATTAGCGCGTTCCCGGTTCCCCCGCCTCGGTTTGGGCGGTACAGATGCCGGCGAGCTCGCCAATATGCGCCTTCCACTCCGGGGACTGGTCGTTGCTGTAGAGCCGCTCAAGCGAGGCTTCGCCCTGGAGAGTGTCCAGCATGCAGGCACAATAGCTGGAGCAGAACTCGGTGTCGCGCGCCTGCTCGCAGGATATCTGGCAGGATTTCAGAAAATTCACCTCCCTGGTTTCGACCTGCGCCGGCATGAATTGCGAAAACAGCCAGACCGAGCCGATCAGCACCGGCTGATGGATCAGATAGAAGGCAAGGCTGTGCCGGCCGATGAAGACCAGCGGGTTTGCCCAGCGGCCGGGCGTCATGGCCGACAGCCGCGTCAGCGCGCCGGAGGTGGAGGCGAGCTTGGTAACCGCGATGCCGGCAAGCACGGCACCGAACCACGGCAGCAGCGGAACGTAGTCATTGGAGCGCGGATTGGTCGCCGACAGGCCGACCCACCACAAAGCCGGCTGATCGAAAGTTTCGGATCGCAGGTAGAAGGGCGCAGCGACAACGAATACGGCGACAAGCAGCGTCAGCAGCGCCGGCAGGCGCAGGAACGCCAGGCCGAGCAGGCTGGCGAGCGCGATTTCGTGCAATATGCCGAAGAAGATGAAGCCGTCGGGCGTGGCGATGCGCGTGACCAGCGATATTGCGAGTGCTGCCCCGGCAACCATGGCGAAGCGCTTCCAGAAGCCGGTCCAGCGGATTTTTTTGCCATGGGCGAGATAGAGACTGATGCCGACCAGGAACAGGAAGCTCGAAGCGATGCAGCGCGCGTAGATTTTCCACCAGCCGAAGGCGGTGAGGCCGGGATCGGTGTAGCCGAAGAATTCGAGGTCCCAGGTGAAATGATAGCTCGCCATAGCAAGCAAAGCGATGCCGCGTGCGATGTCGATGGCGGCGATGCGCTTCGACTTCGGTTGATCCTGAACGGCTGCGGTCGGCGTGGCGATGCTCATTGGTCTCGCTGTCTTGGTTCAGCCCCGGCAAGACGACTATCACGGTTGCCACCGTCAAAAGAAGCAGGGCCTTGCGTCGCGTTGGTGCCGGTCGGCATCAGAGCTGCTTTAGGCCAGAGCCGGAAAGCCTTTGGCCGGCTTCGCTTTTTGCCGTGAAGGCGTCGGTTTCCTGTTACCCGGCAAGGAATCGCCGCGGCAGATTTGTGCTCCAAACCCTGCTTCGGGCGATTCGGCTTCGGGGAAAGCAATGGCTACCCATGTGCGCCATCCGATCTGGCTCGCGGCCTTGCGGCCGGCGGATGCCCGCACCTTCGCCTCGCTTTATGCGGTCGAATCCTTCGCGCGCGCCACCGTATCCAGCGTCATCCCGATCCAGGCCTACGAGATCCTGCACAACGAGCAGATCGTTTCGATCCTCTACACGATCGTGGCGATGCTCGGCCTGTCGGCGACGCTGTTCATGCCGATGCTGATCGCCCGCTTTGCCCGGCGCTGGGTCTATACCGCCGGCGCCTGCCTGCTGGCCGCCGGCTCGCTGTTCTTCGTCACCCATACCCTGGCCGGCCAGGTGGTCGGCATGCTCTGCCGCGTCGTCGGCGCCGGCGCGCTGGCGATCACGCTCAACCTCTACATCATGGATCATATCCGCAAGACCGATTTCATGCAGGCCGAGTCGCTGCGCATGGCGTGGTCGATGCTTGCCTGGACCGCCGGGCCGACGCTCGGCATTTTCCTCTACACGCGTTTCGGCATCTATGCCGCGCATGGCGCGGTGGCCGTCTTCGCCATGGCCTTGCTGGCGCTGTTCTGGACTTATCGGCTTGGCGACAACCCGTCGATCCGCCCCGGCAAGACGCGGCCGGTCAATCCGCTGGCCAATATCGGCCGCTTCGTCGCGCAGCCAAGGCTGAGACTCGCCTGGCTGATCGCCTTCGGCCGCTCCTGCTTCTGGACGACGTTCTTCGTCTATGGGCCGTTGTTCATGGTGATCACCGGCGAGGGCAAGCTGGCCGGCGGCCTCTTGGTTTCGGCCGGCAATGCGCTTTTGTTCATGGCCATCTTCTGGGGCAGGGCGGGACGGCGTTTCGGCGGCCGGCGCACCATGACGTTCGCCTATTTCGCCATGTCGGCGACGCTGCTGGCGGCCGGCGCCGTCGGCGAGGCCGCACCGCTCGTCACCGGCGCGTTGCTGCTTTGCGGTGCCCTCTTCACCATCGCGCTCGATGCGCTGGGCTCGACCGCCTTCATGCGCTCGGTGCGCTCGTATGAGCGGGCGCAGATGGCGGCGGTCTACCGCACCTATCTCGACTTTTCCGAGCTGACGCCGCCGCTGGTCTATTCGGTGGTGCTGGCGTTCTTCGGCCTGG
This sequence comes from Mesorhizobium sp. M0991, assembly GCF_040318915.1. NCBI lineage: Bacteria > Pseudomonadati > Pseudomonadota > Alphaproteobacteria > Hyphomicrobiales > Phyllobacteriaceae > Mesorhizobium > Mesorhizobium sp. M0991. The sequence goes on along the minus strand of NZ_JAMYNE010000060.1, from coordinate 4,067 downwards.
GCGCGGTTTTCGCGACACTCGGCCTGCTGGCGGCAGTCTGCGGCTTCGTCACCTGGCGCTATCTGCCCAAATCGCTTTGAAGTGCGGCATGCCGCTCGCGCACCCAGTTGTGGAAGCGGTGCAAGTCATATTCCTCGGGCATCAGCACGCCGGCCTTGTGGCGCATCGAGCGCAGGCCCATCTGGTTGACCTCGCAGATATCAGCATCCTCCTCCAGCACCTGGGTACCGAAGGCGATGATGTTGTCGATATCCGCCGCCGGATCGGCGAGCGCTTCGGGCGAAAAAAGCCATTCGGCGGTGAGTTCGGTCTGCTCCGGCCCAAGCGGCACCAGCCGCACGGTCCTGACATAGTCGACATGGCCGACGACGAACATCGACGGCAGGCTGGTGGCGTAGGTCTGCCCGGCGGTACGTTCGGCCGGCGTCAGGCCGGAAAAGACCGAGCCGTGAACGCGTCCGTCGCGCGACCAGGTTTCGGCCCCGGCACGCAAGCCGCCGGAAAATTCCGGCGCGTCATTGTCGGCGTGGCGCGCCCATTCGGGATCGTCGTGGCGGCCCATCAGGCCGCGGCCATAGATCGGCACCAGCCGCGACAGGTCCTTGTGGACGCCGGGGCAGTGCAGGCACTCGTTGAAGTTTTCCCAAAAGATCTTCCAGTTGCAGTTCATCACCTTGCGCAGCACATGGCCGCTCAGCAGCGTTTCCAGCGGCCAGTTGGCGAGGTCGCCGGATGCCGGATCGAAGGATGTTTCAGCTGAGCCGGCAACATCCTCGGCGAGGTTGGCGAAGACAAAACCGCGCCACACCGAAAGCGCGACGCGGTAGAGCGGATGATCGGCCTTGTCGAAACCGTCCGGCAGCGATTTCGATGGCACGCGCACCAGATCACCGCGCAGCGAATAGAACCAGGCGTGGTAAGGGCAGGTGATGAGCCGCGCCTTCAGCCGGCCTTTCGCTCTGCTGGCAAAGCTGCGAGCCACGATGCCGGCAGGTGTTGTGGAAGGCGCGCAATTCGCCGGTCTCGTCGCGCAGCACGACGACCTCCTGCGTGCCTATGCGGAACGTTCTGAAAGCCAGCGGCTGGGCAAGGTCGGCCTCGCGGCAGACCAGCAGCCAGTTGCGATACCAGATGGCCTCTAGATCGCGCTGGTAGGCCGCGATGTCCCAATAGGCCGATGACGGCAGCGTCGGCTCGGCCCGCGTCAGACCGTTGTAGGGACCGCGCTCATTCGGGCTGGGTTGCATGCCGGCTTCTTCCCCATCCGCCAGCGACACCCGGCGGTAAAAATTGTCAATCGCAGTGCCGGTCGGCGAGCTTGCGAGGCGGCGCATTCGCCACACGATCCGGCGGAATTTGGTTTGCCGGGCGCGGCGATTCTGCCTATAGTCGCTGATGTCGTCGGTTCCGTTTGGAACCAAGAGGGAATGCGGTGCGGGCGAAATTGTTTGCCCAATGCCGTGGCTGCCCCCGCAACTGTGTGCGGTAGTCCTCTCCATATGCCACTGAAGGTTCGCCTTCGGGAAGGTGGGGAAGGACGCTGATCCGCGAGCCAGGAGACCTGCCGGCGACAGGAAACTGACTTCTATGCCCTCGGGTGGAGGGCGAAAGGACAAGACATGAATACCGCTTCCGTCTCGCTCGGCGCTTCCGTCTCCTCGCAGTCGCGTTTCATGCAGCTGGCGCTTGCTGCATTTCTCGGCATTTTCGTCATGGGCTTTGTCGGCTTCTCGCATATCGATGCGGTCCACAATGCCGCGCACGACTATCGCCACTCGATGGGCTTTCCCTGCCACTGACAAGGGGCTGACATCATGACACTGTTTCGCAACGTCGTGTTCATCGCGGCGATCGCAGGGCTTGTGGCCGGCGTCGCTCTCGCCTGCATGCAGGCCTATGCCACGGTGCCGCTCATCCTGAAGGCGGAAGTCTACGAACAGGCCGGCGGCGGCCATGACCATGCCGCCGCACCTGCGGCACCGGTCGAAAACGCCGGGGGCACGATGGCTATGAGCAGCGCCGCGCCGGCTGAAGCAATGGCTCCGGCGGAGGACGAAGGCTGGGCGCCGGCCGACGGTTTCGAACGCTTTGCCTTCAGCGTCGTTGCCAATATCGTCACCGGTATCGGCTTTGCGCTGGTCCTGGTTGCGGTTTCGGAGTTCGCCGGCGGCATCGGCAATTGGCGTCAGGGCCTGTTCTGGGGGCTGGCCGGCTTTGCCGTGTTCACCCTGGCGCCGGGCCTCGGCCTGCCGCCGGAACTGCCGGCGATGCCGGCGGCCGACCTTGTCCAACGCCAGATCTGGTGGTGGGCAACAGTGGTGGCGACCGCGGCCGGTCTCGGCCTTATCGCCTTCCGCAGATCGCTGCCGCTGGCGGTCCTTGCGGTGGCGTTGATCGTCGCGCCGCATATCGTTGGCGCGCCGCAGCCCGACAGTTTCGAGACGGCGATCCCGGAAGGCCTGCACCACCAGTTCGTGGTGGCGGTGACGCTGACCAATCTGGTGTTCTGGCTGGTGCTCGGCGCGGTCGTCGGCGTGGTGCGCGGCCGCTTCACCGGCACGGCGACCAGCCTGCGCGACAGCTTTGCCTGACCGCGCTGCCGGGGCACTGACCCTTATCATCGGCTGTGCGCGATCCGGCAAGAGCTCGCATGCCGAGAGGCTGGTGAGTGCCTGTCCGGCGCCGTGGAGCTATCTCGCGACGGCGCAAGCCTATGACGAGGAGATGCGCGAACGGATCGCGCTGCACCGCTCGCGCCGCGGTGCCGGCTGGACGACCATCGATGCGCCGCTCGACCTTGCCGGCGCGATCGAGGCGCTGCCTGACGGCCAGCCGGTGCTGATCGACTGCCTGACGCTGTGGCTGACCAACCATATGCTGGCCGAACATGATGTCGAGGCCGAATGCCGAAGGCTGGCGGATGTGCTGTCGCGGCCGCGTGGCCCCTGGTTCGTGGTGTCCAACGAGGTCGGCCAGGGCATCGTGCCGGACAATGCGCTGGCAAGACGGTTTCGCGACGCCGCCGGCCGGCTGAACCAAGACGTCGCCTCTGTCGCGGACATTGTGCTTTTGATGGTGGCGGGGCTGCCGCTCAGGGTGAAATGACATGGCTGATACCGACCACATCGATCCCAAGGACGAGGAACGCCACCGCGCCAAGATGGCCAAGCGCAAGGCGGTGCAGGACGCCGAGGTTGCAGCCAAGACGGTCGAGAAAGGGCTGTTGATCGTCAACACCGGTCCGGGCAAGGGCAAGACCACGGCCGCCTTCGGGCTGGCGCTCAGAATGCTCGGCTACGGCAAGCGCGTCGGCGTCGTCCAGTTCATCAAGGGCAAGTGGCACACCGGCGAGAAGGACGCCTTTGCTGCCTTCGGCGACCGCGTCGTCTGGCACGCGATGGGCGAGGGTTTTACCTGGGAGACGCAGGACCTGAAACGCGACATCGCGGCGGCCGAGGCCGCCTGGGCCAAGGCACTCGAGCTGATGGCCGAGCCGTCGATCAGCCTCGTGGTGCTTGACGAACTCAACATCGCGCTGCGTTACGACTATCTCGACCTCGAAAAGGTGGTCGCAGCGCTGAAGGCGCGTCGCGAGGGCCTGCATGTCGTCGTCACCGGCCGCAACGCCAAGCCGGCGCTGGTCGAGGCAGCCGACCTGGTCACCGAGATGGGCGTGACCAAGCACCACTTTGCCGCCGGCGTGAAGGCGCAGCAGGGGATAGAATTCTGAGGGCTTTGGCGATCAGGCAGAACGTTCAGAGGAAGATCCAACTCGGATGACGCTTGCCGAGGTTGCCCTCGACCTCTCAAGACCTGGGTTCCTCGCCCGCCGCGAAGCGGGGGAGAGGTGGCCGCGAAGCGGCCGGAGAGGGGGCCTTTCGTAGGGCGCAGTCCCCCTCTCCGTCTCGGCTTCGCCGAGCCACCTCTCCCCCACTTTCGTGGGGGCGAGGAACCCAAGCTGGAATAAAGCCGCGTTCCAACGCTGAAGGAGCAACTTTGTTCTTGCTTTGTGCCGGCAGCTATGCTACTAATTTGGTTATGGTGCTAATTGGCTCCAACGACCCGCC
>NZ_JAMYNE010000059.1:0-18014 GCF_040318915.1 Mesorhizobium sp. M0991 | reverse complement strand
GTCACCGGCCGCACCTGGATGGGCACCGCCTTCGGCGGCGCGCGCGGCCGCACCGACGTGCCGAAGATCGTCGACTGGTACATGGATGGCAAGATCGAGATCGATCCGATGATCACCCACACACTGAAGCTCGAGGACATCAACAAGGGTTTTGACCTGATGCATGAAGGCAAGTCGATCAGGAGCGTGGTAGTCTATTGAAGGAGGTACTGATCCGGGTTCGGATCCGATATCCGAATTTCAGCGAGTCGCTCAGTATGCAGAGCTGGCAATTCGGCGAACATCTTTGGGTAGCGCTTAGGAACAACAACCGCGTTCGCATCGACCTCGATGAGATCGACCGCGGCAGAGAAGAAATATCGTTTCTCGTGCGCGATACATATCTGAGCAAAGCGCTCAAGGTGGTTGAGCGCGTCAAGCAAGAACACCGTATGGAGAATGAAGCGGTAATCGAAACGGAACCAGCATAGAACCAAGGGAGGAAACAAAAATGCCGGAAAAACTGCATCCTAAAATCGACAATGGCCTGCCACGGGAAAAGCCCGACTTTGCCGGCGGGACGCTGGTCTGCGCCTGCACCAGCAACCCGGTCAAGGTGAAGGTCAAGGGCCAGATCGCCCATAACCATGCCTGCGGCTGCACCAAATGCTGGAAGCCGGAAGGCGCACTGTTCTCGGTCGTGGCGGTTGCCGCTACAAACGACGTGACGGTGACCGAAAACGGCGACAAGCTGAAGGTGGTCGATCCGGGCGCGCTGATCCTGCGCCATGCCTGCACCGGCTGCGGCGTTCATATGCACGGCCCGGTCGAGCGCGACCACGCTTTCAAGGGGCTGTCCTTCATCCATCCGGAACGCTTCCAGGAAGACGGCTGGTCGCCGCCGGGCTTCACCGCCTTTGTTTCCTCGATCATCGAATCCGGTGTCGATCCGAGCCGCATGGACGGTATAAGGTCACAGCTGAAGTCGATCCGGCTCGAACCTTATGATTGCCTCAATCCAGGTTTGATGGACTATATCGCCACCTGGACCGCGAAGAGATCCGGCGCGTTGCCGGCCTAGTAGCCGCTCGACTATCATCGATCGAGCCGGGCGACGCCGCCCGGCTCTTTCACATTTGGAACAACGATGCCCGCACCCGCTATTCTCGTCGATGCCGACGCCTGCCCGGTGAAGGCCGAGGTCGAAAAAGTCGCCGAGCGGCACGGCGTCGTCGTTACCTTCGTTTCCAATGGCGGCTTGCGTCCGTCGCGCGATCCGATGATCCGCAATGTCGTCGTCTCCAAGGGCGCCGACGCCGCCGACGACTGGATCGTCGAAAATGCCCGGTCCAACGACATTGTGGTGACCGCCGACATCCCGCTTGCCGCCCGTGCGGTGGCGCTTGGCGCCCATGTGCTCGGCCCGACGGGACGCCCATTTACGCCGGAAACGATCGGCATGGCGGTGGCGATGCGCGACCTCAAGCAGCACCTGCGCGAGACTGGCGAAAGCAAGGGCTACAATTCGAGCTTCGCGCCTCAGGACCGCTCGCGATTCCTTGGCGAACTTGACCGCATCTTGCGGCGAGCGCTGAAATCGGCCTCAGCGGACTGAGAACCATGACGACCGGCACCCCGACCAAGATGCCCATGCAACGCCACACGCCGTTCGCGCTGTCGGCCTGCATCGGCGTGGCAGCCTTCGGCGCGGCGCTGATCTGGCGCGCGCCGCTTGCCTATTCGATCGGCGCCAATGTGTTCTTTGCCGCCTATCTCTGTCTTGTCGTCGCCCACATGCCGCGGCTTACCGGCAGCTACCTGCGCAAGAATGCAGGCGACACGGACCTGCCGGTGCTGGCCATCTTCGCGGTCACCCTGGTTGTGGTCGCTGTTGCCATCATCTCGTTGTTTCAATTGATCAACAGGGAGAAGAGCGCGGATCCCGTCGAGCTTACGGTGGCGTTGTTGTCTATCCCGCTTGGCTGGTTGACCATCCATGCGATGGCGGCGCTTCACTACGCGCATCTCTATTGGTTGGACGGCGATGCGATGGATGGCGACACCAAAAAGAAAATTCCGGTCGGCGGCCTCGACTTCCCGGGCGGCAAACGGCCGGAAGGCTCGGATTTCCTCTATTTTGCGACAGTGATCGGCATGACGGCGCAAACCGCCGACACCAACATCACGACCTCGCAAATGCGCCGTGTCGTGCTTGTGCATTCGATCCTGTCGTTCTTCTTCAACACGGTCATCGTGGCAGCCGCGGTCAATCTCGCCGTCAGCCTCGGCAGTCGGCAATAAATCCGTGATCGGGTGAAACATCGCTTAGGCTGGCGACGTATTGGGAGGAGAAGAGATCTGACAGGCCATGCGGAACCGCTTGGCAGGGAGGCAAGGAAGATATGGAATCGGTTGCCAGAGGCGAAGCCAGCACCGGAGCAGATAGCGCTGCTTCGACGGATGCGACGCTGATCTATCGCCAGTCGCGCTGGACACGGCTGACGCATTGGCTGTGGGCGATCGCGCTGTTCTTCATGTTGCTTTCCGGCCTGCAGATCTTCAACGCCCGCCCGCAGCTCTACATCGGCAAGGAGTCGGGCTTTGGCTACAACAACACCATCTTCGCCATCGGCGCCGAGAACACCGCAAGCGGCCCGCGCGGCTACACCGAAATCTTCGGCAAGCGCTTCGATACCACCGGCGTACTAGGCTGGTCGGGTCCGGCCGGCCAGGAGACCTCCCGCGCCTTCCCGTCCTGGGCAACGATCCCTTCCTACTACGATCTCGGCACCGCGCGCGTCGTCCACTTCTTCTTTGCTTGGGTGCTGACCACCACGCTGCTGGTCTGGCTGGTCGCCAGCCTGATCAACGGCCATTTGCGGCGCGATCTTGCCCCGCGCCTCGACGATATCAGGCGGCTGCCGCGAGACATCGTCGAGCACGCCAGGTTCAGATTCCACCACAAGCGCGAATACAACACGTTGCAGAAGATGGCCTATGGCGGCGTGCTGTTCCTGCTGCTGCCGCTGATGATCATCACCGGCCTTGCCATGTCGCCGAGCATGAACTCGGTGCTGCCATTCCTGAACGACGTACTCGGCGGCCGGCAGACGGCGCGCACCATCCACTTCACGGTGATGCTGCTGCTCGTCGCCTTCTTCGTCATCCACATCCTGATGATCCTCGCCGCCGGCCCGATCAACGAGTTGCGCTCAATCATCACCGGCTGGTATCGAACCGACCCGCCGGCGCATGGCGACAATGCGCCAGAGAGGAGTGCCTGACATGGCGAAATTCGAGATCAGCCGCAGAAAATTCCTGACTTCGGCCAGCCTCGGCCTTTCCGGCATCATGCTGTCGGGCTGCGACGCCTTCGACAGCCAGCTTGGCGTCGGCGACGGCCTGCGCAGCTTCCTCGAAAGCGCCAATGGCCTGACCTGGCGGGCGCAGCGGCTGCTTGCCGGCCGCGATGCGCTGGCGCCGGAATTCACCGAGGCCGACATTCGCCAGCCGCAGCGGCCGAACGGTGTCACCGCACCGGACGACGACTATTACAAAGGCCTGCTCGCCAGCGATTTCGCCGACTGGCGGCTGGAGGTTTCAGGCCTCGTCGAAAAACCGCTGTCGCTGAGCCGCGAGCAGCTGATGAACATGCCGAGCCGCACGCAGATCACCCGCCACGACTGCGTCGAAGGCTGGAGCTGCATTGCCAAATGGACCGGCACGCCGCTGTCGCTGGTGCTCGACCAGGCAGTGGTCAAGCCGCAGGCCCGCTATGTCATGTTCCACTGCCTTGACACCATCGACCGCAGCCTTGCCGGCGATATCAAATATTACGGCTCGATCGACCTGATCGATGCTCGTCATCCGCAGACGATCCTTGCCTATGGCCTCAACGGCAAGCCATTGCCGGTCGAAAATGGCGCGCCGCTGCGCGTCCGCGTCGAGCGCCAGCTCGGCTACAAGATGCCGAAATACCTCTACAAGATCGAGCTGGTCGACGGCTTCGCCAATCTCGGCGGCGGCCGAGGCGGCTATTGGGAAGACAATGGCTACGACTGGTACGGCGGCATCTGACGCCGCATTGTACCAACGAGTCAGTGCCTTTTGTTCAAGCGACCCTGTCGATCAGCGGCTTGAGCGCAGGGTGTATTTCCGGCGAGGCGTGCTTGATCAGGGTCAGCAGCGCACGCTCGTTGTCCTGCAGCGGCCGGTCGCCGATGTGTTCAGCAAGCCATTTGGCCTCGCCGGCATCGACCGTCTCGGCGCGGCGGGCCAGAGCCTCGGCTGCCTTGTTCTTCGATTCCCATTCGGCCTCGACGTCGCCCGGTGAGCGATAGGCCTCCATAATGCCAGACAGGCCGCCCGACACCATACGGCTGAAGAAACCGCCGATCTCCGGATCGGCCTGCTCGAAGAAGGAATCCCGGCGCAGCGCCACATCGCGGATCGGCGCTTCGTAGCCGGCCGAGCACATGACGAAATTGGCGATCGCCTTGACGAACAGATCGTTCCAGGACGGATCGTTGTCGGCCGCCGCTGTCCGCTCGTTGATCTTGAACAGCACCTCGGCCTCGGCGCGGCTGATGGCGATGTTGCCATCGCCGCCATAGGCGTAAAGGATGCGGCGCAACAGCTCGACCTCGGCCTTGGCAATCGACCCGGGGATAAGTCTGCCGCCGCCGGTCATCAGCGGCCCCTGGCCGTCCACGACCGCATGAGCGACCTGCTCCAGCGCATAGCTGGAAAGCGTGCTCGGCGATGATTTGGCAGCTTCCAGCACGTGCACCAGCAACTCGAGTTCTGTCCGGCTATCGACCATGCCGTCGCGCGAAATCGTTCGGATCAGCCAGTCGGCATTCTCCTGCGAAACATAGCCGGCCGGCTGTTCCTGGTGGACGATGAAGTCGGTGACGGCCTCGACGAAAAACTCGAGCCATTCCGCGCATTTGTCCCGCGCCGTCGCGTCGAGTGCAAACAGCGCCTCGGCCTCGCCGCGCGTTACCACGCCGTCGCCGAACACTTCGCCGCGCAGCATGACCACGTCTTCAGCCGTGATCCGATTTTTCGAGGTCAGCACGGCCATCGGCGCGCTCATGATCAATTCGCCCATTTTCTTCCCCGCCCGCCGCAATCGCCGGTCCTTATCCGGTATATCGGCAAGGTCTTGAGAAACCGGCAAGCGGCGTGGTTAGCGAAGGCTTGCCTGGAAAGAAGGCCCGCAAAGAAGACTTGCCAGTAAAAATGTCGCTGGCAGGTGACAAGGTGTCGTCCACGGGCTATGGATGACGAGTCGAGGGCTCTTAACCGAGTCCTACCTGTTTGCGGGAGAGAGCAGCGAGAGCTGCCGCCGAAGGGGAAATCGCCCGAAATCTCTCAGGCAAAAGAACCGTAGACGGGAAAGACACTCTGGAAAGTCGGGGCTTGCCCCCGCGCCGAAGGTGTAAGCGCTGCCGACAGAGTTACGGGGCGCGAGTCTCTCAGGCTTCAGACAGAGGGGCACGGACTGGTCGCCATTCGCGACCGCTTGCGTGCGACTCTGGAGATGACATGACGGGCGACACCAAACACCTTCCCCTCGAAGATCTGCACATGGCAGCCGGTGCGCGCTTCGGCGCCTTCGCCGGCTGGTCGATGCCGCTGACCTACCCGGCCGGCGTGATGAAGGAGCACCTTCACAGCCGCGAGCATGCCGGCCTGTTCGACATCTCGCACATGAAGCTGTTCGAAATCAGCGGCCCGGGCGCAGCAGCGCTTCTGAACCGCGCCTGCCCGTTCGATGCCGGCGCGCTTGAGATTTCCCAGTCCAAATACACGTTCTTCCTCAATGAGGCGGCCGGGATACTCGACGATCTGATCGTCACCAGGCTCGGCGCCGAGCGCTTCATGATGGTCGCCAATGCCGGCAATGCCGCCGCCGACGAAAAACATCTGCGCGCACTGGCCGGGGATTTCGACGTGAAGGTGGACGCACTCGACCGCGTCTTCCTGGCCATCCAAGGCCCCGAGGCGTGGGCCGCCCTCTCCCGCGCCGGCATCGAGACCGGTTCGCTGGTGTTCATGCACGGCATCGAGCCGCGCGAAAAATGGTTCATGAGCCGGTCTGGCTATACCGGTGAAGACGGCTTCGAGATCGGCCTGCCGGAAGCGGATGCGCGAAACCTCGTCACCAGGCTGCTCGAGGACGAGCGGGTGATGTGGATCGGCCTTGCCGCCCGCGACAGCCTGCGGCTCGAAGCCGGACTGTGCCTGCACGGGCTGGACATCACGCCGGAGATCGATCCGGCCAGCGCCGGGCTGATGTGGGCCATCCCCAAGGAGGTTCGCGCCTCCGGCGCGTTCGTCGGCGCCGATGCGCTGCGCGCCATCCTGGAGCGCGGCCCGGCGCAAAAACGCGTCGGCCTGAAGCCGGAAGGCCGCCAGCCGGTGCGCGCCGGTGCTGCCCTTTTCGATGCCGACGGCGACCCTGCCGGCCATGTCACCTCCGGCGGCTTCGGCCCCTCGGCCGGTCATCCGGTCGCCATGGGCTACGTCCAGACGCCGCTTGCCAAATCCGGCGCAAAACTGTTCGCCGATGTCCGCGGGACGAAAATCCCGGTCGACATCCACCCTCTGCCCTTCACGCCCCATCGCTACCGCAAAGGATGATTTCAATGGCAAAGACCTATTTCACCGAAGATCACGAATGGCTGCGCGTCGAGAGCGGCATCGCCACCGTCGGCATCACCGACTACGCACAGCAGCAGCTCGGCGATCTCGTCTTCGTCGAGCTGCCGGAATTGGGCAGAAAACTGGCCAAGGGCGACACCGCCGTGGTGGTCGAATCGGTCAAGGCGGCATCGGACGTCTACGCGCCGGTCGACGGCGAGATCACCGAGGCCAACACCTCGCTGTCATCGGATCCTTCGCTCGTCAATTCGGCGGCAACCGGCGACGGCTGGCTGTGGAAGATGAAGCTGGCCAATGAAAACCAGCTCGATGGGCTCCTCGATGAAGCCGCTTACAAAGCCCATATTGGTTGATAGCAGGACCAGGAAGATGACCGCAGCACCCTACCCCTTCTCGGCTCGCCATATCGGCCCGGGCCTCCATGATGTCAGAGCCATGCTGGCGACGATCGGCGTTCCTTCGGTCGAGACCCTGATCAGCCAGGCAGTGCCGAAGTCGATCCGGCTCGACCGGCCGCTGGCCCTGCCCGCCCCCGCAAGCGAAGCGGAAGCGCTGACCGAGCTCGCGGCGACGATGGCAAAGAACACGGTGCTGAAGAGCTTCATCGGTGCCGGCTATCATGGCGTCCATGTGCCGCCGGTGATCCAGCGCAACCTGTTCGAGAACCCGGCCTGGTATACGGCTTACACGCCGTACCAAGCCGAGATCAGCCAGGGCCGGCTGGAAATGCTGTTCAACTTCCAGACGCTGGTGACAGAACTGACTGGCCTGCCGGTGGCATCGGCCTCGCTGCTCGACGAAGCGACGGCGGTGGCCGAAGCTGTCGGCATTGCGCTGCGCCATCATCGCGACAAGCGCACCAAGGTGGCACTGGCCGGCACGCCGCACCCCCAGACGCTGGACGTCGTGCGCACCCGCGCCGAGCCGCTCGGCATCGAGGTGGACGGCGAGGTGATCGACGACAATACCGCCGCTCTGCTGGTCTCCTGGCCCGATACATTCGGCGTCTATGGCGACCACAAGGCAGCGATCGACAAGGCCCGCGCGGCCGGCGCGTTGGTCGTCTTCATTGCCGACCCACTTGGCCTGACGCTGACCGAGGCGCCGGCCAGGCTTGGCGCCGACATCGCCGTTGGCCCGATGCAGCGTTTTGGCGTGCCGATGGGCTTTGGCGGGCCGCACGCCGCCTATTGCGCCGTGTCCGACAGGTTGACGCGGCTGATGCCCGGCCGGCTCGTTGGCCAGTCGACGGACAGCAAGGGCCGTCCCGGATATCGCCTGGCTTTGCAGACACGCGAACAGCATATCCGCCGCGACAAGGCGACCTCCAATATCTGCACCGCACAGGCGCTGCTCGCCAACATGGCGACGGCCTATGCGATCTGGCATGGCCCTGCCGGGCTGCAAGCGATTGCCGGCCGCGTCCACACACTGGCCAACCGCCTGGCTGCCTGCCTCCAGGCAGCAGGCGTTTCGGTGCTCGGCGAAAGCCGCTTCGACACGGTGACCGTGGAAGTGAAGGGCAGAGCCGGCGCGATTGCCGCCGCCGCAGAAAAGACCGGCCGGCTGCTGCGCGTCATCGACGCCGACCATGTCGGCATCAGCTTCGACGAGACCTCCACCGAAGCCGATCTGGAGGCAATCGCAGCACTTTTCGGTGCCAAGGCCGGCGTTGCCGCCGGCAGTTCCATGCCAGGAAAACCGCGCGGCAAGGAGTTCCTCACTCAGCCCGTCTTCCGCGAAAACCACTCGGAAACCGACATGATGCGCTTCCTGCGCCGGCTGGCCGACAAGGACCTGGCGCTTGACCGCGCCATGATCCCACTCGGCTCCTGCACCATGAAGCTCAACGCCGCCGCCGAAATGATGCCGGTGAGTTGGCCTGATGTCGCCAACCTGCATCCCTTCGCGCCGGCAAACCATTCGATAGGCTATCGCGCCATGATCGACGAGCTGGAAGGCTGGCTGGCGGAGATCACCGGCTTCGACGCGGTGACCCTGCAGCCCAATGCCGGCAGCCAGGGCGAATATGCCGGGCTGCTCGCCATTCGCGGCTATCATCTGTCGCGCGGCGAAGGCCATCGCACCGTCTGCCTGATCCCGTCCTCGGCGCATGGCACCAATCCGGCAAGCGCGGCCATGGCCGGCATGAGCGTCGTCGTCGTGCGCTGCACCGAAGACGGCAATATCGACATGGACGACCTGCAGGCCAAGGCGGCCGAGCATGCGCAAGACCTCGCGGCGCTGATGTTCACCTATCCTTCGACGCACGGCGTCTTCGAGGAAGGCGCGCGCGACCTCTGCGCCCTTGTCCACAGCCATGGCGGCCAGGTCTATTTCGACGGCGCCAATCTCAACGCGCTGGTCGGCCTCGCCCGTCCCGGCGATATCGGCGCCGACGTCTGCCACATGAACCTGCACAAGACTTTCTGCATCCCTCATGGCGGCGGCGGCCCCGGCGTCGGCCCGATCGGCGTCAAGGCGCATCTGGAGCCATATCTGCCCGGCCACGTCACCGAAGGCTCGGCCCATGCCGTGGCGGCGGCACCGTTCGGCAGTGCCTCGATCCTGCCGATCACCTGGATGTATATCCGCATGATGGGCGCTTCCGGCCTGAAGCAGGCGACCGAGACGGCGATCATCTCCGCCAACTATGTGGCGACGCGGCTTGGCGAGCATTTCCCCCTGCTTTACAAGGGGCGCAACGGACGCGTTGCGCATGAATGCATCCTCGACACCCGCGTGCTCAAGGACAGCGCCGGCATCAGCGTCGACGATATCGCCAAGCGGCTGATCGACTATGGCTTTCACGCGCCGACCATGTCGTTCCCGGTGGCCGGCACACTGATGGTCGAGCCGACCGAATCCGAGCCCAAGCGCGAGCTGGATCGTTTCTGCGAGGCCATGATCGCCATAGCCGGCGAGGCAGCCAAGGTGGCGAAGGGCGAATGGCCCTTGGCCGACAATCCGCTGGTCAATGCGCCACACACCGCCGCCGAGGCATTGGCCGGCCAGTGGACCCATCCCTATTCGCGTCTGGAGGCGGCCTACCCCGCCGGGGATGCCGATACGGCGGCAAAATACTGGCCGCCGGTGTCACGCATCAACAACGTCGCCGGCGACCGCAACCTGGTCTGCTCCTGCCCGCCGCTGTCGGAATATCTGGGTGCGGCGGAATAGACCATGATCCCGAAAAGTGGAATCCGGTTTTCGGACAAGATCATGGTCTAACAAGAAGATAGAAGCTTCAATCAGGCAGAACGCAAGGCCGGCCCGTCGGACTTGCTCGCCCGGTCCCGGGCGACGACGCGATTTCGCCCGGCGCGCTTTGCCGCATAGAGTGCTGCGTCGGCTTCGGCCAGCACATCGTCGAGACCGGTGCCGCTTGTTCCGCCAAAGCCGATGCCGCCACTGACTGTGCTTCGCAACGGACCAAGCTGGGTGGCCACGACTTCCGTGCCGAAGGCGACGCTGATCTTGCTCGCAACATCATAGGCCTTCTCTTCCGTCATCCGCGACATGACGAGGACGAATTCCTCGCCGCCCAGTCGGAAGGCGTCGACGCCGGTTCTGGCGTATTTCCTGATGACCCCTGCGAAGCGGCGCAGGACCTGGTCGCCGACCGGGTGACCGAATACGTCGTTCGTCCTCTTGAAATGGTCGAGATCGAACATGGCGACGGACGTGAACGGACCGAAGACCCGCTCGCCGTAGAGTGCCGTCAACGCCCGCCGATTCATCAGCCCGGTCAATGGATCGGTCATCGTCTCGGCCTTAAGTTCGATCTGCGCCTGCAAATGGTGCAGGGAGAGCGTCAATGCGCCGAGCCCGGTCATGCAGGCGACGGCCACGACGGAATTCACCCGCTCGGCCCAATTGTCCGGTGCTACACCGAGCACCCATTGGCCCTTGACCAGCAGGACCGCGCCGCAAAGTCCGAACGACAGCGCACAGACGCCGCTCAGGAACGAGACGCCCAGCAATATCCGGCGATCGTGACCACCCTCAATCCAGAACATCGCCCCGATGAGCGAGAGCAGCGCCGTTACCGTCGCGTAGGTGACAATAAAGCCGACACCATCAAACCCGAGATACGTCGCGCCCGCGCAAACAGCCATCGCAACCAAGGTCGGCAAGATGGCTCGCCTGTAGTCGCCTATGCTGAGATATTGCATGGCCGACAGGCAGATAATCAGGAAGCCGAGGCTGAGAAGCACAAGCACGATCTGGCAAAGCCAGGCGCTTGGATCCCTGGTGTAATGCCAGAACAACACTACATGTGCGACGAGCACGAGAATGCCGCACGCCACCGTCAGCTCAAAGCGTGCCTGTGGCGCGGTGAACCAGATCGCAAACATGGTGATGCTAAGGCACGTGCCCGACAGCGCCGCCGCGAGCAGGAGCGAACTGTAATCCAACATGCTTAAGCGACAGCCTCATGAGGGTTCCGCTGCATTCTAGATCAGCGACAGTCCGCAAATACCGTTTTTTCAGCCAATCTTCCGGCGTAACCTTCGGACAGGGTTTACAAAACGTCGATGCTCCAGGCTTCGACCCCATTTCCGCCGCTTGGTTGTCGAATGGTTTTGCAGTAAGAGGCTCTATCCTCGAACGTAACAGGAACCTCCGTCGCCTGCCCGCGAAAAGCGTGGCAGTATCGGGTGGTGATTCGCAGCATCGGAATCCAGAACCAGCATGGACGACAACAACGATCTTTTTGCCAATTTGGGCAAGCAGCCGCAACCGGCTCGCGCCGCCGCGCGCCCAGCCGACCCGCTGGTGCAGGCGGCGAAGCGGCCGGCGGCCCGTGACGCCAGCGAGAGCTACAGTGCCGCCGACATCGAGGTGCTGGAGGGCCTGGAGCCGGTGCGCCGCCGCCCGGGCATGTACATTGGCGGCACCGACGACAAGGCGATGCACCATCTGTTTGCCGAGGTCATCGACAATTCGATGGACGAGGCGGTCGCCGGCCATGCGACCTTCATCGATGTCGAGCTTTCCGCCGATGGGTACCTGTCCGTTACCGACAATGGCCGCGGCATCCCGGTCGATCCGCACCCGAAATTCAAGAAGCCGGCGCTCGAACTCATCATGACGACGCTGCATTCAGGCGGCAAGTTCGACAGCAAGGTTTACGAGACGTCCGGCGGCCTGCACGGTGTCGGCGTTTCCGTCGTCAACGCGCTGTCCGACCATCTCGAGGTCGAGGTCGCGCTGGGAAGGAAACTTTATCGGCAAAAGTTCTCGCGCGGCATTCCTGTGACCGGCCTGGAGCAGCTCGGCGAGGTGCACAACCGGCGCGGCACGAAGATCCGCTTCCATCCAGACGAGCAGATTTTCGGCAAGGGCGCGGCTTTTGAGCCGGCGCGGCTCTACCGCATGGCGCGGTCAAAGGCGTATCTGTTCGGCGGTGTCGAAATCCGCTGGACCTGCGATCCCTCGCTGATCAAGGAAAAGGACACGACGCCGGCCAAGGCAGAATTCCATTTTCCGGGCGGCCTCAAGGACTATTTGAAAGCCTCGCTCGGCGACGAATTCCAGGTGACCCGTGAAATGTTCGCCGGCAAGAGCGAGAAGCAGGGCGGCCACGGTTCGCTCGAATGGGCGGTGACCTGGTTCGGCGGCGACGGTTTTATCAATTCCTATTGCAACACCATCCCGACCGCGGAGGGCGGCACGCATGAGGCCGGGTTCCGCAACGTTCTGACGCGCGGCTTGCGTGCCTATGCCGATTTGGTCGGCAACAAGCGCGCCTCGATCGTCACTTCCGAGGATGTGATGATCTCGGCGGCGGGCATGCTGTCGGTGTTCATCCGCGAACCGGAATTCGTCGGCCAGACCAAGGACAGGCTGGCGACGATCGAGGCGATCCGCATCGTCGAAAGCGCCATCCGCGACCCGTTCGACCACTGGCTGGCCGACAATCCGCAGGAAGCTTCGAAACTGCTCGAATGGGTGATCGCGCGTGCCGACGAGCGGGTGCGCCGCCGCCAGGAAAAGGAAGTGTCGCGCAAGAGTGCTGTGCGCAAGCTGCGCCTGCCCGGCAAGCTCGCCGACTGCACGCAGAATGCCGCCGCCGGTGCCGAACTTTTCATCGTCGAGGGCGATTCGGCCGGTGGCTCGGCGAAGCAGGCGCGCGACCGCGCCAGCCAGGCGGTGCTGCCGCTGCGCGGCAAGATCCTCAATGTCGCCAGCGCCGGCAGCGACAAACTTGCCGGCAACCAGCAGATATCCGACCTCATCCAGGCCCTGGGCTGCGGCACGCGCTCGAGATATCGCGACGAGGACCTGCGTTACGACCGGGTCATCATCATGACCGATGCCGACGTCGACGGCGCCCATATCGCCTCGCTGCTGATCACCTTTTTCTACCAGGAGATGCCAAGCCTGATCCGCGGCGGCCATCTCTATCTGGCGGTGCCGCCGCTTTATTCGATCCGGCAAGGCGGCAAGGTCGCCTATGCCCGCAACGACGCGCACAAGGACGAACTCCTGCGCACCGAATTCACCGGGCGCGGCAAGGTCGAAATCGGCCGCTTCAAAGGGCTGGGCGAAATGATGGCTGCCCAGCTCAAGGAAACCACCATGGACCCGAGAAAGCGCACGCTGCTGCGGGTCGATGTGATCGACGCCGAGGCGGCGACCAAGGATGCTGTCGACGCACTGATGGGCACCAAGCCCGAGGCCCGCTTCCGCTTCATCCAGGAACGCGCGGAATTCGCCGAGACGGAAGTGCTGGATATCTGAGCGTCTTCTGCCAGGCGAGGTGGCGAGCCGCGGACGGCGGCTGTCACTGTTCGCAAGACTTTCCGGATTTTTCGCGCAAGATGAGGTCTGGAACGGTTCAGCGTTTCACGGAAACGCCGAACCGCTCTATCTTTTTGTTTTGACGCAATTCCGGATGGAAAACCGTTTCACACTTTTCCTGGAATTGCTTTAGGCAGCGGCGATCGCCAGCGCGTGCCCGCGTGCGTTTTCGCGCAGCGCGTCGAGGTGGATCGATTTGACCAGCCCGGCGAGATCGCCTTCGGCGGACTGCCCTCCCAATTCCTTCAGCATCAGCCAGCTGACTTCCTGGACGCCGGCGAGGCGTTTGCCATTGGCGACCTCGCGCCAGACCTTCAGCGCGCGCAGGATGATGGCGTGGGTGGCGGCGGCAAGCCCGGCGCTGCGGAACAGTGCCTGCAACGCTATGTCATGCCCGCCGGCCAGCAGTGCCCTCACCCGTTGCTCGGACTGCTGGCTGAGCGCGACCAGCGCCGAGCCAAAGAAGTCGACCTTGCCGTGCGCGATGGTGCGGATGATGAAGCTTGCGGTCAGGTCGCCGCGCAGGCGCAGATGTTCGACAAGTGCGGTATGTTCCTCTGCTCGCGTGCCTTCGATCAGCGTCACCGAAGCCTTGACGCAAGCATCGCGCGTGACGCGCTCGGCCCTGGCGGCGCCCATCAGCGCCAGCACCAGCGCTGAGCCCTTGAGCGTCTCGCCCACTTTGACCAGCAGCAAATGGCGGCAATCGGCGGGCAGGCGCACGTCGGCAATCAGCGCCTCGCGCACCAGAGGCAGGTGGCCGTGCCGCTCGGCCATGCGCCGAAAGCTGATCGATGCGATGTCGGCGCCGCTGTTGGCGAGCAGCGTGGCGCAGGCCTCCGGCTCGCCGATCTCGGCGATCGCCGCCGCAACCGACATTGAGACGCGCGGCCGGTCGGCGATCACCTTCTGCGTCGCTTTCTGGCCGCCGGCAACCCGATCGATCAGGTCGGCATCGGTAAGCAGCGGCGACCGCGCCAGCACCAAGGCTGCGACTTCCGGCTGGTCCGAGGCCAGCGCGCTGACGATCTGCGGCGGCGCATGATGGCTCATGGAAAGCGCGTCGGCGATCGCCAGTCGCACCTTCGACGATGCGTCATCGAGCAGCAACGTCAGCGCCGCCTCCGCAGCGCAGCGGTCCTCGAAAGGCAGGTCCGAGTCGACATAGGCGCGGGCAAGTGCGCTTGCCGCCGCAACGCGCTCCGACACCTTCGCCGTGTGAATCCATTTCAGGAAATGCGAAACGACCATGTCGCCTGCTTACGCCCTTTGCCAGAACGCTTCTGGCCCCTGTGGAGACCGTAGGCACAAATGGTTTACGAACGGTTCACCATGTTCGTTAACTGGCTTGCGAGCCCGGTTTGCAACGCCTATCAACCCTTAAGCAGCGGAGGAGATCGACAATGGCCGGACTTTATCTGGAGGAGTTCGTTGTCGGCCATGAGTTCAAGCACACGCTGCGCAAGACCGTGACCGAAAGCGACAACATGCTGTTTTCGGTGATGACGCTGAACCCGCAGCCGCTGCACATCGATTTCGACTTCGCCGCCAAGAGCGAATGGGGCAAGCCCCTGGTCAATTCGCTGTTCACGCTTGGCCTGATGATCGGCATCTCGGTCAACGACATCACCGTCGGCACCACCATCGCTAATCTCGGCATGAAGGAGACGGTGTTTCCGCACCCCGTCTTCCATGGCGACACCATTCGCGTCGAGACCACTGTCGTCTCGGTGCGCGAATCCAGGTCGAAGCCGGACCGCGGCGTCGTCGAGTTCGAGCATCGCGCCTATAACCAGAACGACGTCCTGGTTGCCAAATGCACGAGGCAAGCGATGATGATGAAAAAGGCATAGCCGATGCGTTCCCTGCTCTTCGTTCCCGGCGATTCGGAAAAGAAGCTGGAAAGGGCCTTTGGCGTGGGCGCCGACGTGGTCATCGTCGATCTCGAGGATTCGATTGCCGCGCAGAACAAGGGTCTGGCGCGCGACACAGCGGCGCATTTCATCGCCGAGCACAGGCACCGAACCAACTCCGTGATCTATCTGCGCGTCAATGACCTTTCGACCGGACTGACCGACGACGATCTGGCGGCGCTCGTGCCAGCAAAACCAGACGGCATCATGCTGCCTAAGTCGAACAGCGGACTGGATGTTCAGCATCTCTCGGCCAAGCTCAGGGTGCACGAAGCTGAAAGCGGCCTGCCGGATGGAGCTATAAAGATCCTGCCGATCATCACAGAAACGGCCGCAGGCGTCTTGGCCGCAGCGACCTACGCCCGTGCAAGCGCGCGGCTTGTCGGCGTCACCTGGGGGGCGGAAGATTTGTCGGCGGCAATCGGCGCGCGCGCGACGCGCGACGAGAACGGCCGCTACACGGATGTATTCCGCTTCGCCCGCACCATGACCATCCTCGCCGCAAGTGCCGCGGAAGTCGCCGCAATCGACACCGTCTTTCCGGATTTTCGCAACATGGCCGGTTTCGAGGCCGAATGCGCCGAGGCCGAGCGCGACGGTTTCACCGGCAAGCTGGCGATCCATCCGGCGCAGGTGCCGGTCATCAACGCCGCCTTCACGCCCTCGGCGCAAGCGGTGAAAAGCGCCCTTGCGATCGTCGAGGCGTTCAAGGCGGCAGGAAATCCCGGCGTCGTCGGCATGGATGGCAAGATGTACGACCGGCCGCATCTCAAGCTCGCAGAGCGGCTCCTGGCGCGAGCCAAGGCATCGGGGCTTGATCCTTAGGGGTCTG
This sequence comes from Mesorhizobium sp. M0991, assembly GCF_040318915.1. Taxonomy (NCBI): domain Bacteria; kingdom Pseudomonadati; phylum Pseudomonadota; class Alphaproteobacteria; order Hyphomicrobiales; family Phyllobacteriaceae; genus Mesorhizobium; species Mesorhizobium sp. M0991. Next base: position 1,814 of record NZ_JAMYNE010000059.1, on the reverse strand, counting down.
TTCCGCTCCGAAATTATCCCACCCACGGCCCCGAATAGTCGGCATAGAGCTTTGCCGGATCTGGCCGCGGCCGTTCCGGCGCTGGCCCCTGATAGGAGCCGATATGGACGAAACCGACGACCCGCTCATGCGGCGCCAAGCCGAGGATCGCCCTGCCCTCCGGCACGTCGGAATACCAGTTGCTGATCATGTTGGTGCCGTAGCCCAGCGCATTGGCGGCAAGCATCAGGTTCATCGCCGCCATGCCGCCGGACAGGAACATCTCCCATTGCGGGATCTTTGGATTTTCCCTGGGGATCGAGATCACGCCGATGACCAGCGGGGCCCGTGAAAAGCGCGCCAATTCCTGGTTGCGCCGGCCTTCCGGCAGCGGCCCTTCGCGCTGTTCGGCAAGTTCTGCCAGCTTCTTGCCGATCTCGATGCGAGCCTCGCCGCGATAAAGGATGAAACGCCAAGGCTCCAGCCGGCCATGGTCCGGCACCCGTGAGGCGGCGGCGATCATCGTCGCGATCTCCGTATCGCTCGGCGCCGGTTCTTTCAAATCCGGGATCGGCGCGGAATTTCGGGTCAGCAGAAGATCGATGATCGGCGACGCCATGGGCGCAAGTCTCCTGGAATTTGAGCTGAAGCGCACCATCGGGACATCGGGCGGCTTGGGCATTGGCGCGGCGCGCCGGACAAAGAGCCCTGTAGCAGAAGCCGACCGGACTCTTAAGCCTTGAAATTGCCACCGCCTTGGGCTTCAACGCAAGGCATGTTTGAGGGGACATTGCGTCTTTTCCTGATATGGCTCGCTGCCGCACTGTTGATGGTGCCGGTTTCGCTCGCCGTCGCCCAGGATGTGGACGGCCTCGGCGAGCTGAAACTTCCCGGAATTTCGGGCTATGCGCCTCCGAAAAGCGAGACATCGCTGGCGTTGGGGAGCAGCGGGGCAATCACGCTGTCGGCGCAATTGACCGACAAGGGCGCCGACATCACGCGCGGCATCGTCTGGCGCGTCTTCAAGCCCGAATCGGCCAGCGACGGCAAGCTGCCGATGGTCGCCTCCGCTCATGGCGGCACCGCCGTATTCCAGCTTGAGCCGGGTTCCTATCTGGTCCACGCCTCCTACGGGCGGGCCGGCGCCACCAAGCGCATCACTGTCGGCAAGGAAGCCAAGCGCGAAAGCCTCGTGCTCGATGCCGGCGGCCTCAAGCTCGATGCCGTTCTGTCCGGCGGGGTACGCATACCGCCGAAGAAGCTGCGCTTCTCGATTTATGAGAGCCACGCCGCGGCCGATGGCGATCGTGCGCTGATCATACCCGATGTCGAGCCGAACAGCGTGGTGCGGCTCAATGCCGGCACCTACCATGTCGTGTCGACCTATGGTGCGGTGAACGCGGTCATCCGCTCCGACATCCGCGTCGAGGCCGGCAAGCTGACCGAAGCGACGGTCGAGCACCGTGCCGCCGAGATGACCATGAAGCTGGTGCGCGAACCAGGCGGCGAGGCGATCGCCGACACCTCCTGGTCGCTGCTCAACGAGTCCGGCGATCCTATCAAGGAAACCGTCGGCGCCTTTGCCTCGATGGTGCTGGCCGAGGGCGATTACACCATCATCGCCAAGAACCGCGACCGCATCTACCAGAAGGATTTTACGGTGGTGGCGGGGCACAACCAGGATATCGAAGTTCTGGCCACCGAGGCTTCCGCTATCGATTCCGAGGAAGGCGCCGACTAAGCCGCGCCCCTCTAGAGTCTTTCACGTTTTGACGGAAGCGTATCCGGCGTTTGCGAAGTAGTTTTTGCATTCGCCGGGTTCGATCGTCGCAACG